>NZ_JBHXMA010000014.1:0-229777 GCF_042721035.1 Streptomyces sp. NPDC058464 | reverse complement strand
AACACCCTGGTCCGGAACGGATTCGCAGCACCCAGGGCCGACGCCACCGCCACCGCCTCGTCCAACAACGCCAACCGCCGCCCAGGCAACTCCCGTACCACCGACGACGCACTGGCCTCCACCAGAACATACGCCAGCTTCGACCCATACACCTCCGGCTCCACCTGCGCCAACAGACGATAGATCCGCAACCCCTCCACACCACGCACCACCCGCCGGTTGGCACCCAGCAACTGGACCCTCGCCCGCACGACCATCTCCTGATCCACCGATCCCCCTCCGCTCCCCCACCCCCCCACCTGCACCCGCCCCACGACGAGACAGCACGACGAACCCGCCGGCACCCGACAACGGATACCGACACGAACGTCAGAGAATGGATGACGACGAGTCTGCGGGCACACCACCACCCCGAACAAGCCCCAACCAACGTGCGCTCCGTCCTACCGCACACCACGCCCGAACAGGCATAATGAACCTGACACTCACTCAAGCCCCCCCGCCTCCCCTGGCAGCACGAGGCCGAACGGTGAGTTTCCGCTCCGCTGCCAGTGGCGGGTGACGGGCCGCCGGTCATGGCAACACGTGCGGCGGAGATTACGGACGCGGATGCGCGAGAGCAGTACGCCGCTAGTCCGGCTGGGCGGCGAACAGTTCCAGGTGTGCGCAGGCGGGGCAACGGTAGGCATCGATCTGCCAGTGCGGCCGGCCCATCCTCCTGGCGTTGCCGAGCGGGCCTCGCTGAAGGGGGCCCGCGATCCACCGCGCGAACCCGCGAGCGCCTTGTCCGGAGTCCTCGACGAAGCCCGGCTCCAGCCCCACCGCACCGCATTGGGTGCACCGTATGTTGTTCATCATGGGAGTGTAGTGAGCAGTCGCGGGCGTCGGTCATGGGGAACAGTTCCCGTCGGCCTCCTCCCGCGTGACGCGCGGCAAACGGGCCGTGGTCTTTCGTGCACGGCGGCCCCGTCAGCCGTCTCGTCGCAGACCTGTTGGCTCGGTTCCGGTTCACGGCATGGCCGGCGACCGGTTCCAGGTGCCCAAGCAGGCGGACTTCCGCGTTGGCCGACCATGCGCTGCAGACGGCGTGGCCATCGCGCGGACGTCGTCGAGGAACGCCTGCGGTGAGACCGGACGGGCCAGGTTTTCCACCGTGTTCCCGGCTCTGGCCGACAGAGATCGGGCCGGTGGACGGCCCGCATCCTCGGACGGTCGGCGGGCAGGTCCGCGCGGACGGAGCTGTCTTCGGCGGCGCCGGAGGCCGGTAGTGCGTTCGTCGCCGTGAGCGGCCCGTTCTTCGGGATCCGCTTCACACGGCTTTAACGCCAGGGACACGGCGGGGAATCGGGAGCCACTGAGCATGTTTTTGGATCCAATCCAGCGCAGATTTAATCCATTCTCAGGATCGGTGCCCAAGGAGGCCCCATGCCGGACCACACATCTGGATCGCCCTCGACCGCCGCCGCCACCCCGTCGTCGGTGTCGGCGATCGCGTCGCGGGACGTCTCGCGCCGGACGATGCTCCGGGGGGCCGGACTGCTCGGCGTGGGCGTGGGGTTCGGGCTGCCCGCCCTGCTCACCGCATGCGGCGCAGCGGCCCAGGACGGGGGCGGCAGCGGCAAGGGCGGCACACTCACGCTGGCCATCGACGCCACCAGTGCCGTCAACGACCCTGGCTTCTACACCTCCCTGGGCGACTGGATGGCCGTCGACTGCATCTGCCGCGGTCTGACGTTCATCTCCTTCGAGACCAACGAGCCCACACCGGACCTCGCGGAGAAGTGGACCGTGTCCGATGACAAGCTCACCTACACCTTCACCCTGCGCAAGGGGGTGAAGTTCCACGACGGGACCACCCTCAGCTCCGCCGACGTACTCGCCAGCCTCGGCCGCCAGTTCGACCCCGACGACAAGACGCTGCCCAAGGGCGCGACCCGGCCGCTGGCGAGCATGGGCGCCAACGTCGCCTCGCTCACCGCGCCCGACGACATGACCGTGAAGATGGTCCTCAAGAAGCCCGACCGGACCGTGCTCGGCAAGCTCTCCGACATCGGCGGCCGGATCATCTCCAAGGCCGCACTGGACAAGTACGGCGCCGACATCGGCAAGCACCTGGTGGGCACCGGGCCGTTCGCCTTCTCCGCCGCCACCTCCGGGCAGTCCATCACGCTCAAGGCCTTCGACGGCTTCCGGCTGGGCAAGCCCCCCATAGACCGGCTGGTGCTGCGCCAGGTCCAGGATCCCTCCACCATCGTCAGCTCGCTGCTCAGCGGCGACGTGTCGGCCACCCAGTTCGCCCCGTACTCCGCCGTCTCGCAGCTGCGCAAGGACAGCGCGGTGAAGGTGTACGACACCCCGCACAACGCCGACGCCATCATGATGATCGACGCCCGCCGGGTCCCCGAGCTCAAGGTGCGCAAGGCCATCAACCTGGCCATCAACCGCAAGGCCATCCTCGCGCAGGCGTTCTACGGCGTCGGCGCCGAACCCCGGGGCTACGCCATCCCGCCGGCCCAGAGCGGTTACGACACCGCGCTCGCCGACCTCAGCACCCAGGACACCGCGCAGGCCAAGCAGCTGGTCGAGGAGGCCGGCGCGAAGGGCCGCACCATCCGGCTGATGGCCGCCAGCGACTCCTGGCACCCCAAGGCGGCCCAGATCATCGCCCAGAACCTCACCGACGTCGGCTTCAAGGTGGCCACCACCTCGGTGGACCCCGCCACCTATTTCAGCCGGCTCCTGGACGGCGAGGACGACTACCACGACCTGATGATCTGGGAGCGCAACACCTACGTGCCGGACCCCGACGACATGGTCGGCGCGATGGCGAGCCCCACCAGCATCTACGGCTCCAAGCTCTCCGGGATGGACACCCTGAAGGGCGCCGCCTCCCTGGCCGACGACCTCTACACGGCCAAGAACCTCACCGACACCAAGAAGCGCACCGCCGCCTACACGAAGATCCAGCGCCGATGGGCCGAGGAGTACATGGTCCTGTCGATGCTGGCCTGCTTCAGCAACCTGGTCGTCAGCGGTGCGGACGTGAAGGGCATGAACACCGACGCGCTGGCCAACCACCGCTGTTACATGGAGAAGGCCAGTGTCTGAGGCCGGCGCCGCGGTCGAGGTCGTGGCGGTGGAGCAGGCGGCCCCCGGTGCGGCGGCCTCCCCGGTCCGGTCCGGGGCGGTACGGCGGCTGCTGGGCGCGCTGCGCCGGCGCCGGGTGGCCCGTTCCTGGCCCGCCCTGCTCGCCTGGCTGCTGCTGGCCGCCATGGTGCTGGTCGCCCTGCTCGGACCGCTGCTCGTGACGGCCGACCCGCTGCGCCAGACCTCCTCGGCGCTGCTGGCGCCCGGGGCGCCGGGGCATCCGCTGGGCACCGACGACCTGGGCCGGGACGAGTTGGCCCGGCTGGTGCACGGGGCCCGCCCGCTGCTGCTGGTGTCCTTCGCGGCGACCGCGCTCGCGGCCGGGGCCGGCACGGTGGTCGGGCTGGTCGCCGGATACGCGGGCGGTGTGGTCGAGCAGGCGCTGATGCGACTGGTGGACCTGGCGCTGGCCTTCCCCTCGATCCTGCTGGTGATCCTGCTGGTGGCGGCGGCCGGACCGGGCACGGTCAGTCTGACCCTCGGCATCGGTGTCTCACTGGCACCGGGGCTGGCCCGGCTGGCCCGCACCCTGACCGCACGCGAGGCGGCCAAGGACTACGTGGTGGCCTGCCGGCTCGGCGGCACCGGGGCGCCCCGCATCCTGCTGCGTGAGGTGCTCCCCAACATCGGAGGCCCGCTGCTCGCCCAGGTCGTCATGACACTGTCGGTCGCGGCCGGCTTCGCGGCCGGGCTCTCCTACCTCGGTCTCGGCATCCAGCCGCCGACGCCGGACTGGGGCTACATGGTGCAGGCCGGGCAGGAGTTCGTGTACACCGCTCCCCGGCTGGTGGTACTGCCCGCGGCCCTCACCCTGGTGTTCGTCGTGGCGTGCAACTTCGCCGGCGACGATCTGCGGGACGCCCTCGACCCTCGGGGGACGGCATGAGCGCGGACACCGGGGTACTGACCCGGGTGCGTCTGCCCCGGCCGACGGGAGCGGCCTGGGTGTTCCTGCGCAGGCTGGCCGTGATCCCGGTCGTGCTGTTCGCGCTGGCCTCCCTGGTGTTCGTGGCGATACGGCTGCTGCCGGGCTCCCCGGCCACCTCGCTCGCGGCGGGCGGCGGCACCACCTCCGCCGGGCAGTTCGACGCCAACGAGGAACGGGTCACCAAGGCCCTCGGCCTGGACCAGCCGCTGCTCACCCAGTACGGCCACTTCCTCGACGACCTGGTCCATCTGCGGCTCGGTACCTCGTTCTACGGCTCCAACAGCGTCCTCCGCCTGCTGGGTGACGCGTTGCCCGCGACCGTGGAACTCACCCTCGCCGCCATGACGGTCGCGGTGCTGCTCGGCGTCGTCACCGGAGTCGTCGCGGCGCTGCGCCGGGGCAGCTGGATCGACACCTCGACCCGGGCCGTGGCAACCGTCAGCTTCTCGCTGCCCTGGTTCGCGCTCGGCGTGCTCGCCATCGTGGTGTTCGGCGTGTGGCTGCGCTGGCTGCCGGTCCTCGGCCGGCTGCCCAGCACCCTCGACTATCGGCCCACCACCGGCTTCGTCCTGCTCGACGCGATCCTCCAGGACCGGCCCGAACTGGTGGGGCCGTGGTTCCAGCACCTGATCCTGCCCGCCGTGACGCTCGCGCTGTCGATGGCCGGGTTCATCACCCGGATCGTGCGCGCCTCCGTCCTGGAGGTGCTCGGCGACGACTTCGTGCGCACCGCCCGGATGAAGGGCCTCGGCGAGGGCGCGGTGGTGCGCCGGCACGTGCTGCGCAACGCCTGGCTGCCCATCGTCACCGTCCTGGGGCTCCAGTTCGGGTCCCTGCTGGGCGGTTCGGTGGTCACCGAGACCGTCTTCTCCTACCCGGGCGTCGGACGGCTGCTCGTGCAGGGCGTGCTGCAGCGCGACTACCCGGTCGTGCAGGGCGCGGCCCTCGCGATCGCCCTGCTGTTCACCCTCGTCAACCACGCGGTCGACCTGCTCTACACGGTTCTCGACCCGCGTCTACGCAAAGGATGATCCCGATGGACATCGTGCTGGTCCACGGTGCCGGCGGACGGCCCACCACCTGGTCGGCGGTCCAACCGCTGCTCGCCGCCCACGGCCACCGGCTGGTCACGGTCACCAACCCGATGACCTCGCTCGCCGACGACATCGCCGAGACCACGGCCGCCCTCGCGGGCGCCCAAGGCCCGGTGCTGCTGGCCGGGCACTCCTACGGCGGCGCGGTGATCACGAACGTGGGACGCGACCCGCGGGTCGCGGGGCTGGTCTACGTCGCCGCGTTCGGGCCGGACGAGGGCGAGACCGTCAACGGGATCGTCGAGCGCTACGAGCCCGCGGAGATCTCCAAGTACATGCGGCGCGGCCCGAACGGCGAGTGGAAGTCCGAGCCGAGCGCGGAATTCTGGGCGGAGATCGGCCCGGACCTGTCGGAGGAACAGCGGGCGGTCGTCGAGGCAGAGGGACGGAAGGCCGAGAACCTGATCTTCACCCAGGCGACCGGGGTCCCGGCCTGGCGGTCGCTGCCCAGCTGGTACCTGGTCGCCGACGACGACCGCACCCTGCGCCCCGAGATCCAGAACTTCATGGCCGAGCGGATGAAGGCGACCGTCGAGCACGTCCCGGGCAGCCACTACACCACCCTGGTGTGGCCCGAGCGGGTCGCCGAGCTGATCCACCGGGCGGCACTGGCCGTGGGCGGTGCCGCATGAACGCGCCGGAGGGCGTGCACGACGCGACTGCGCAGGAGGACCTGCATGACGTGACCGCGGCGAAGGACGTGCACGACGTGACCGCGCCGGAGGACGTGCATGACGTGACCGCGGCGGAGGCGGCGCACGGCACGACCGCGTCGGAAAGCGCGCACAGCACGACCGGGGCTGAAGGCTCGCACGACGTGGTCCCTCCGGAGGCGGTGCTCGAAGTCCGTGGGCTGCGGGTGGGGTTCGACGTGTCGGCGGGCCGACTACCTGCCGTGGACGGCGTGGACCTGACGTTGCGCAGGGGCGAGATCCTCGCGCTGGTCGGCGAGTCCGGGTCGGGCAAGTCGGCGCTGTCGATGAGTCTGGTCGGCCTGAACCGCGGTCCGCGCACCCACATCGACGGATCTGTGTCCTTCCGGGGCCGGGAGCTGGTGGGGGCGTCCGAGCGGGAGCTGCGCCGGGTGCGCGGCAAGGACGTGGCGGTGGTCTTCCAGGACGCGCTGGCCGCGCTCAACCCGCTGCACCGGGCGGGCGCGCAGGTCGCGGAGACGATCCGCACCCATGGTGACGTCTCGCGCGCCACGGCCGCGAGCCGCGCCGTCGAACTGCTCGGCGAGGTCGGCATCGCGGGACCGGCGCGGGCCGCCCGCGCCTATCCGCACCAGCTCTCCGGCGGCATGCGCCAGCGCGTGATGATCGCGATGGGACTGGCCAACGACCCGGCGGTGCTGATCGCGGACGAGCCGACCACCGCGCTGGACGTGACCATCCAGGCCCAGGTGCTGGCGCTCCTGAAGCGGGTGCAGCGCGAGCACGGCACGGCCGTGCTGCTGATCACGCACGACCTGGGAGTGGTCGCGGAGGTCGCGGACCGGGTGGCGGTGATGTACGCGGGCCGGATCGTGGAGCAGGGCACCCGTGACGAGGTGCTGTTCGACCCGCAGCACCCGTACACGATGGGCCTGCTCGGCTCGGTGCCCCCGCTGCACGGGCCGGTGCCCGAGCGGCTGCCGGCCATCCCCGGCGCGCCGCCCGCCGGTGTCGGACGGCCGCCCGGCTGTGGCTTCCGGCCGCGCTGCGCGTTCGCCCACGACGGCTGCGACAGCCGCCCGGAGCTGCGGCGGCGCCACGGCGGCCCGGCTCATCTGGACGCCTGTGTGCTCACCGCACAGGCCCGGGTGCGGGCTCGGGCGGCCCAGGCTGCGGGAGCCGCCGTATGAGCGAGGTCCTGATGAGCGCCCGCGGACTGCGGGTCGAGTACGCCGGCCGGGCCGGCGGCCGGGTGCGCGCGCTGCGGGACGTCGACCTGGACATCGCCGAGGGCGAGACGCTGGGCCTGGTCGGTGAGTCGGGGTGCGGCAAGTCCACGCTCGGGCGGGCGCTGCTGCGCGTGGTGGAACCGTCGGCGGGCCGGATCGACTTCCTCGGCACCGATCTGACCCGGCTGCGCGGCCGGGCGCTGAAGCGGACCCGGGCCGAGCTTCAGATGGTGTTCCAGGACCCCTTCGGCTCGCTGAACCCGCGCCGTACCGTCGCCGACATCGTGGCCGAGCCGCTGCTGCGCTCCCGGGGCGCGAGCCGCGCCGAGGCGGAGCGTGCCGTCGCCGAACTTCTCGAACTCGTCGGGCTGGGGGCCGAGGCCGCCGGGCGCAGGCCGCACGAGTTCTCCGGCGGGCAGCGCCAGCGCATCGGCATCGCCCGGGCCCTGGCGTCCTCGCCGCGGTTCGTGGTGGCCGACGAGGCGGTCTCCGCGCTGGACGTGTCCATCCAGGCCCAGGTGCTGAACCTGCTCTCGGAACTGGTGCGCGACCGGGGTCTGACGATGCTGTTCATCTCCCACGACCTCGGTGTGGTGCGGCACATCGCCGACCGGGTCGCCGTGATGTACCTAGGCGAGATCATCGAGACCGCCTCCCGGGACGACTTCTTCTCCGGCCCGGCCCATCCGTACAGCAGCGCGCTGCTGGCCAGCGTGCCGGAGCTGCGGCCCGGCCCGGCCGTCGAACGGCAGCCCCTGGAGGGCGAACTGCCGGACCCGGCGGACCCTCCGGAGGGCTGTCTGTTCCGGACCCGCTGTCCGTTCGCCACCGACCTCTGCCGCACCCGGCACCCGGAACTGCGCGAGATCGCACCCGGCCGCCGCGTCCGCTGCCACCTGCCCCTCGGCCCCGTGCCCGTGAGTGAGGACCAGCTTTGATCATCGACGCCTACAACACCACCCAGGACGTACGCGGCCGTTCCGACTACCTGACGGGCGCCCGCAAGGGCGAGGCGCCGCCGCCCTACAAGCCCTTCGAGCCGCGCCGCATCCTCGACCGGATGGACGCGGCCGGGGTGGACATGGCGATGGTGTGCTCGCTCGCGCAGCGCATCGAGAACGACTTCATCGCCTCGCTGGTGGCCGCGCACCCGGACCGGTTCTTCGGCTTCGGCCAGGTGCTGCCTCAGGCCGACGACGCCGTCGAGGAGATCGACCGGATCGCCGACGCCGGGTTGGTGGGCCTGAAGCTGCACCCGAGTCTGCACGGCTACCACGTCGCCGACCACGGGCTCCTCGACCCGGTCTTCGAGGCTTGCGCCAGGCGCGGGTTGATGGTGCTGGTCAACGCCTTGGACGACGCCTTCTGTGCGCCGCTCGCCATCGAGGAGATCGCCCGGGACCACCCCGAGGTGCCGACGATCATCGCGCACATGGGCGCGGTGTGGAACGTGCCGGAGGCGATCATCGTGGCCGAACGGCAGCCGCACATCTACCTGGAGACCTCCGCGACGCTGATGAGCGACGTGAAGCGGGCCTACGCCCGGCTCGGCCCCCGGCAGATCCTGATGGGCAGCGAGTGGCCCGGCTCGGACTTCGACCTGGAGCGCATGAAGATCGCCAAGGCGATCGAGGACGAGAAGGATCGGGCGCTGGTCGAGGGCGGCAACATGGCCCGCCTGCTGGGGCTCGGCGCATGACCGCCGCGCCCGTGGCGGTCCCGCCGGAGATGACCGAGCAGGACGCCGAACTCCTTTCCGTGGCCCAGGCGTTGCTGGAGCGGGTGTGGCAGCGGGACCGGCACGAGGTGGCCACCGCCCTGCGCACCGCGGACGGCCGGATCCACACCGGCGTCCATGTCGAGGGCTCCTGCCGGCGCAGTTCGGTCTGCGCGGAGGGTGTCGCCCTGGGCACCGCGCGCGGCGCACTCGCGCCCGGTGCGCCGCTGGCGGTGACCTCGGTGGTGTCGGTGCAGATCAAGCCCGCCGGGCAGTTCCGCATCATCGCGCCGTGCGGGGTGTGCCGCGAACTCATCAGCGACTACTGCCCGGACGCCGTCGTGTGGCTCACCACGGTCGACGGCGACCGTCCCCTCCCGGCACGCGCGCTGGACCTGCTGCCGGAGAAGAGCCGACGCCGCTGGTGACCGGCGAACGAGACCCCCGTACCCCCGAGGACAGGAGAGACATGCCGTCCGTCATCACAGGGCCAGGCGGCCTGAGCGTGCCCACCGGGCTCGACGTGCCCGCACTCGCCGCGCAACTCGGCGGCAGCGGGAAGCCGTTGCCGTGGGAGGAGCTGACCTGGCCGGAGGCCGGGACCACGGTCGCCGCCGGTGACGCCGTGATCATCCCGGTGGGCGCCACCGAACAGCACGGCCCCCATCTGCCGCTGGCCGTGGACACCCGGATCTGCGAGGCGGTCGCCCTGGGCGTGTCCGCGCTGACCGGCGTACCGGTGCTGCCGCCGCTGGCCTTCGGCGTGTCCGCCTCGCACGGGGGCTTCGCCGGGACGGTGGCGCTGCGCCCCGAGACACTGATCGCCGTCGTCGAGGACGTCATCGACTCCCTGTACGCCAGCGGGGTACGGCAGTTCGTCCTGCTCAACGGCCACATCTGGAACAACGGCGCGCTCGACGTGTCCGCCGAGAAACTGAGGGTGCGTCACCGGGACGCCCGGGTGCGGGCGTTGGGGTACGTGACGATGTACCCCGGGCCCGAGGTCGACGGCCATGTCACGTACGGGCGTGCGCTGATGCACGCCAACTACTTCGAGACCTCGGTGATGCTGCACCTGGCGCCCGACCTGGTGCGGATGGAGCGGGCCACCTCGCACGTCGACGTCGACTCCTTCTGGGACTACCGCATGGACCAGGTCAGCGAGACCGGGGTGTGGGGCAGGGACGTCACCGAGGCGAACGCGGACCACGGGCGGGCGGAGTTCGACCGCTGTGTGCTCACCACCGCCCGCGCGGTCTCGGCGGCCGTGCGCGAGCCCTGGCCCAGCGCGGCCCACCGGCCCGGCGATCCGGCCTGACCCGTCTGGCCTGAGCCGTCCCGCCTGAGCCGTCCCGCCTGAGCCGTCCGGCGTGAGCCGTCCCGCCCGAGGTAGCGCGCCTCAGCCGTCTCGCCCGCGGAACCGCGCCGCCCGTTGCACGAACGACAAGGAGAATCCCCTTGGACCCCAGCATCACCCTGCCCAGGCTGCCCGCGTGCGAGCCCATGCTCATCGGCGGCACCTGGACCACGGGCACCTCGGACCGGCGCATCCCGGTCCTCGACCCGGCCACCCGCGAGACGTTGACCACGATCGCCCAGGCGGACGCCACCGACGTGGCCGCGGCGGTGGCCGCGGCCTCGGCGGCGCACCGCGACGGCCGCTGGCGCGCGCTGCCGCCCCGGGACCGGCGGGACGTCCTGCTGCGGCTGGCGGACCTGGTGGAGCGGGACGCCGAGGCGCTGGCGGTCCTGGACACCCTGGACAACGGCAAGGCCATCGAGCGGGCCCGCGGTGACGTGGAGCTGGGTCTCCAGGCGATCCGGCACTTCGCGGGCGCACCGGCCCGGTTGACCGGCACGGTGCATCCCGCGGGGCCCGGCCGGCATGTGTACAGCGTCCGGGAGCCGGTGGGCGTGGTGGCGGCCGTACTCCCCTGGAACTTCCCCTTCATGATCGCCGCCTGGAAGCTCGCCCCGGCCCTGGCCGCCGGCTGCACGGTGGTCGTCAAGCCCGCGGAGCAGACCCCGCTGACCGCGTTGCGGCTGGCCGCGCTGTGCCTTGAGGCCGGTGTGCCGGAGGGCGTCGTCAACGTGGTGACGGGCGACGGGCGCACCGGGGCGGAGCTGGTCGCGCATCCCGACGTGGCCAAGGTGTCGTTCACCGGGTCCACCGACGTCGGGCGGCTGATCATGGCCGCGGCGGCGCCGTCCGTGAAACGGCTCACGCTCGAACTGGGCGGCAAGTCCGCCAACATGGTGTTCGCCGACGCCGACCTGGACGCCGCCGTACCGGCCGCCGTGCGGGCCGTGTTCGGGCACTCGGGACAGATGTGCACGGCGGGCAGTCGACTGCTGGTGCAGAGAACGGTGTTGGCGGAGTTCCTGGACCGGATGCTGCCGGCCGTGGAGGCGTTGCGGATCGGTCCCGGGCTCTCCGGCGGGATCAACATCGGCCCGCTCGTCTCCCAGGAGCAGTTCGACCGGGTCACGGGCTACCTGGACCTGGGACTCGCCGAGGGCGCGAAGGCGGCCACCGGCGGCGAACCCCTGCCGGGACCCGGCTGGTTCGTGCGGCCCACGGTGTTCACCGACGTCACGCCCGACATGCGGATCGCCCGGGAGGAGATCTTCGGGCCGGTCGCCGCGGTGTTCCCCTTCGACACCGAGGAGGAGGCGATCGCGCTCGCCAACGACAGCGACTACGGGCTCGCGGCGGGCGTGTGGACCACCGACCTCGGCCGCGCGCACCGCGCCGCGGCGGCGCTCCAGGCGGGCACCGTGTGGGTGAACACCTACAACGAGTTCGATCCCGCCGTGGCGTTCGGCGGCAGCAAGCAGTCCGGTCTGGGCAGGGATCTCGGCGACGCGGCGGTCGACGGGTTCACCGAGCCCAAGAGCATCACGATGGCGCTGTGAGCGCCCCCGTGACGGCGGTGCCGCCGGCTCCCGCCGGATTCGACGTGGCCGCCGAGCGGGCCCGCACCCCGGGCTGTGCGACCGGACACCACTTCAACGCGGCCGGTGCCGCGCTCCTCGCCTCGGACACGGTCGAGGCGGTCATCGGCCAGTTGCGCGCCGAGAGTCTGCACGGCGGCTACGAGGCAGCCCGGCTCGCCGCCGACGGCCTGGCGGCCGTCTACACCCGTACCGGCCGCCTGCTCGGTGTCGACGCCGACGAGATCGCGCTGGTCGAGAGCGCCACCGCCGGCTGGCAGCGCATCGTGTCGGCGCTGCGGCTGCGCCCCGGGGACCGGGTGCTCGCCGCCCGTTCCAGCTACGTGAGCAGCGCCCTGCACCTGCTGGCCGCCGAGCGCGACACGGGACTCCGGGTGGAGGTGCTGCCCAACGGGCCGGACGGCGCGACCGATCTGGCGGCCCTGGAGCGGGCGCTGCGCACGGGTCCCGCCGCGCTGGTGACCGCGGCGCACGTGCCGACCTCGTCGGGCCTGGTCGAACCGGCCGCGGGCATCGGCGCGTTGAGCGCCGAGCACGGGGTGCCGTTCCTGCTCGACGCCACCCAGTCGCTCGGCCAGCTGCCCGTCGACATGCCGGCCCTAGGCTGCGATCTGCTGATCGGCACCGGCCGCAAGTTCCTTCGCGGTCCGCGCGGCACGGGCCTGCTGGCGGTACGCCGTCCGCTCCTGGAACGGCTCGCACCCGAGGCTCCGGACGTCCGCGGGGCCCGCTGGACGGCCGAGCGCAGCTGGGAACTGGCCCCCGACGCACGGCGGTTCGAGCTGTGGGAGGCCGCCCACGCGCTGCGGCTCGGCCTGGGCTCGGCACTTGCCGACCTGCACGCGCTCGGCCCCGCGACCGTCTTCGCCCGCCTCTCCGCCCTCGCCGCGCGCCTGCGCGAGAGGCTCGGCACGGTCCCGGGAGTACGGCTCACCGACCCGCCGGCGGCGGGCGGGGCGATCGTCACCTTCGTGGTGGAGGGGCTCGACGCGGGCGAGGTCCAACGGCGCCTGGCGCTGCGGCGGGTGTACCTGATCGCCGTGCCAGCCGACCACGGCCGCTGGGACATGGACCCGCGCGGACTGGCCAAGGTGGTGCGGGCGTCGGTGCACGTGTACACCGACGACGGCGACCTGGACGCCCTGGTGGAGGCGGTCGCGGAGATCGCCGCGGACGCCGGTGGAAAGGACCGTACGGTGTCGGCGGCGGCCACCGATGCCACGGACGCAGCGGCGGACATCGCTCGGATCCCTGCCCGCCTCCCGCGCGCCCGGCCCGTCCGGGCGCCCGGGGCCGGTCGCCGGGACGCCGTGGTGGTGGGGCTCGGCGTGCACGGCGGCGCGGCGCTGCGGCAGCTCGCCGAGCGGGGGCTGGACGTGCTCGGGTTGGAGCAGTTCGGGGCGGGGCACGACCGGGGCTCCTCGCACGGAGCCACCCGGATGATCCGCCGGGCCTATCCGCACCCCGACTGGGACGGACTGGTCGACACCGCCTACCGCGCCTGGGCCGAGCTGGAACAGGCCGCCGGAACCCGGCTGTTGGACATCACCGGCGGGCTCTACGCGGCCCCCGGGGAGCGGCCCGATCCGCTGCGCGGTCCCGGCTGCCGGACGGTGGACCGGACGGCCGCGGCCCGGATCTTCCCGGGGCTGCGGCTGCCCGAGGGGTTCACGGCGGTCCACGACCCGGCCGCCGGGATCATCGACGCCCCCGCGACCCTGCGCGCCCAGCTCTCCCTCGCGGAGCGGGCCGGGGCCACGATCGCCGACCGCACCCGGGTCACGGGCTGGCGTCCGGACGGCGACGGGGTCGTCGTCCGGACGGCGGACGGGGAGGTGCGGGCCCGTCGGCTGGTGCTGTGCGCCGGGCCGTGGACGCCGTACCTGGTGCCGTCGCTGGCCTCGCACCTGACGGTCACCCGGATCGTGAACGCGTACTTCGCCGCGGATCCGGCGGGGCCGCTGGGGCCCGGCGGGCTGGGCAGCTTCTCGGTCGATCTGCCGGAGGGGCTGCTCTACGGCTTTCCGGCTGCCGACGGCCCGGGGCTGAAGGCCGGCCTGGACGCCGGTCCCGCGTGGGATCCGGATGCGGTCAGACCCGCCGCGACCGCCGACGAACTCGCCCTGCTGACGAGGGCGGTGGCCCGGGTGCTGCCCGGTGCGGGCCCGGTCACGGAGAGCCTGACGTGCCTGTACACCATGACACCGGACCGGCGGTTCCTGGTCGGCGAGGTGCCCGGGGTGCCGCAGGCGCTGCTGGCCTCGGCCTGTTCGGGGCACGGCTTCAAGTTCGGCCCGGCGATCGGGGCCGCCCTGGCCGACCTGGTGTGCGAACTCCCGCGCCCGGACCTGGACTTCCTCTCCCCCGCGCGGCTGGTGGCCGGCGGTGCCCGGTGAGGGCCGCCACCGGGGCGGCCGGGACGGGGGCGGCCGGAGCCCGGCGCGGGTCAGCCGTGGAAGACGGTCTGGGAACGGCGCTCGTACCAGGCGGTCAGGTGTTCGCCGGCGCTGATGACGTGCTCGCGCATCGCCTCCTGTGCCCGGTCCTCGTCCCGGTCGGTCAACGCGGCGACGACGGCGTCGTGCTGACGGACGTTCAGCTGACGGTGGCGCTCGTCGCCGGTCAGGGCCAGCGAGGACACGTTGCGCGGGAAGCTCTCGTTGATCCGGTCGATCATCCGGCTCAGCCAGGGGTTGTCCGCCGCCTGGCAGACCACGGTGTGAAAGCAGTCGTTGGCCCGGGTGGTGTCCGGGGCGCCCGCGCCGTACGTACCGGTGCCCTCGGCCGCCGCACGCAGCACGTCGTTGTGGCGGCGCAGCTCGGCGAGCTGGCTGTCGGTGATGCGGGCGGCCGCGCGCCGGGCGGCCAGGGCCTCCAGCTCGGCACGCACCTCGTAGGCCTGACGCACCTCCCAGGGCGCCGGCACCCGCACCACCGCGCCGCGGTGCGGCTGCATCTCGATCAGCCCGCCGTTCTGCAGCTGGCGCAGCGCCTCGCGCACCGGAGTGCGGCTGACCCCGAACTCGGCGGCCAGGGCCGCCTGGCGCAGCGGTTTCCCGATCGGGAGCTCCCCGTCCATGATCCGCGCGCGGATACGGGCAGCGATGTCGTCGACGAGGGCGCCTTCGTCGGTCTGGGGCGTCATCGGAGTGGGTCTCACCCTTCTCGGGGGCTGACGGGAGCCGCGCGGTGGTGGAGAAGTCTGTCACGCCGCCGCCGTCCACTGTTCATCGACATTGGATCCATTTACAGACTATCCGCATCCAATAGGAGTGTGTCATGCATCTCGATGTGACCAAGGCCATCGATGTCTCGGTGCCGATCCACCCCGGCATGCTGCACTGGGGCCGGCGGCCCGAGGTGGAGGTCGTCGAGTCGCGTACGGCGGGCGACCCGTCCAACGTCAGCCGCTGGCGCATCGGGGCCCACACCGGGACGCACATCGACGCCCCGGCCCACTTCGTCGACGGTGGGAAGACCGTGGACCGGCTGGACCTGTCGGCCCTCAACGGTACGGCCCGGGTGCTGGACCTGACCCATGTCGAGGAGCAGATCACCGCGGCCGACCTCGACGCGGCGGGCCTCGGCTCGGAGGAGCGGGTGCTGCTGCGCACCAGCAACTCGGCGGGGGTGCTGCGCAGCCCGTGGAAGGCCCGGCAGTGGGTCGGCCTGGCCCCGGACGGCGCCGAACGGCTGATCGAGGCGGGGGTGCGCACGGCGGGCATCGACTACCTCAGCATCGAGGCGGTCGCCTACACCACGCACTGGGAGACCCACCAACTGCTGTGCGGTGCGGACGTGTTGATCCTGGAAGTGGTCGACCTGCTGCACACCCCGGCCGGGGTCTACGACATGCTGTCGCTGCCGATACCCCTCCAGGGCGCCGAGGCGGCCCCCTCGCGCACACTGCTGCTGCCCCGGGACGCCGCGTGACCCCGGCCGGCGCACTGGCCCTGGCCGCCCCGCACCCCGCGGCGCTCACCGCGGCCCGGCGGGCGGCCGGGCGCAACGGCAACGCGATGGACGCGGCGCTGGCCGCCGCGGCCGCGCTGACCGTCGTGTACCCGCACCAGTGTTCTCTCGGCGGCGATCTGATCGCCCTGGTCCACGCGCCGGACGGCAGGGTGCGCGCGGTGCTGTCCGTCGGGGCGGCCGCGGCGGGCACCGACGTCGAGGCACTGCGCGCGGCGGACTCCCGGATGCCGGCCCAGGGTCCGCAGACCGTCACCGTGCCGGGCGTGGTGGCGGGCTGGGCGGCGCTCGCCGAGGCGTACGGCACGCCGGGGGCGCTCGCCACCGCGCTGCGGGACGCCGCCGCACTCGCCGCGGAGGGGGCGACGGTCTCGGCCGGACTGGCACGCGCGGTGCGGGACAACGAGGCGCGCGTCAAGGCCGACCCGGGCCTGTGCACGCTGCTGACCGGTCCGGACGGCCGCCCGGTGACGGAGGGCGACCCGCTGCCCCAGCCCCGGTTGGCGCAGGTCCTCGACGAACTCGCCGCCGACCCCTCGTCGTTCTACCGGGGCGCGGTCGCCGGGACCCTCGCCGCCGGCCTGCACGACCTCGGCAGCCCGCTCACCGCGGCCGACCTGGCCGCACACCAGGCCGAGTTCACCGATCCGGTCGAAGTGGAAGTGGAACTCGTGGGAGCCGGGGCGGTGGGTGTGCGCTGGTGGGCCGCGCCCCCGCCCAGTCAGGGTGCCGTGCTGCCCGCCCTGCTGTCCGCGGTGGCCGGTGCCGCGGGCCGCTCGGCGGTCGAAGGCACCCGGGTGCTGGCCGCCCGTTGCCAGGACGCCTCCGCCGCCCGGGACCGGCTGCTCGGTGACCCGCGCGGGCAGCGGCTCGACCTGGACGGGCTGCTCGACCCGGCGCCGCTGGCCGGCGCGCTCCCGCCCCGGCCGTCGTTCCGGCCGGCCGGTGACACGGTCGCGGTGACGGCCGTGGACTCCTCCGGGCTCGCGGTCTCGCTGATCCAGAGCGTCTACCAGACCTTCGGCTCCGGACTGTGCGACCCGGGCACCGGGATCGTGCTGCACAACCGGGGCTCGGCGTTCAGTCTGCTGCCCGGCCATCCCGGCCTGCTGCGCCCGGGCGCGCGCCCGCCGCACACGCTGTGTCCGGTGATCGGCCGCTCCCCCGCGCTGCTGCTGGCGGCCGGCTGCCAGGGCGGCCGGGCCCAGCCGCAGATCCTCGCCCAGACCCTGCCCGCGCTGGCCGACCCGGACGCCGACCCGGACGCCGTACTGGCGGCCCCGCGCTGGGTGATCGGCGCCCGGGACATCGGCTTCGAGGAGCAGACCCTGCTCGCCGAGCCCGGCTCGGTAGCGGAGTCGACGCCCGCCGTGTCACCCGGACTTCCCGTGGTCACCGCACCGGGTCCGAGCGATCTGGCCGGACACGTCCAGGTGGTCCGGCTCATCCACGACGGCCGCCTGGACGCCGCCTCCGATCCCCGCGCCGACGGCGGCACGGCCCACCTGGCAGCCGTCGCCCCCGCCGCGCCTCGCACCGCCCGTACTACCCGCACCGCCCGCAGCACCGGCAACGCCCCGGAAGGAACCCCCGTATGAGCACCCTCGCACCCCGCCCCGAGTCGGCTGCCGCACCCCACCCGCTGGATCCGCTGTCCGTCGCCGAACTGGCCGTCGCCGTCAAGGTGTTGAAGGACGACGTCCGGGTCACCGAGGACGTCCGGTTCTGGGGCGTCGCCCTGGACGAGCACCACGCGCGCACCGCCCGCCCCGGCGACGCCCGGCGGGCCCGCGCGGTGGTGATCTGCCCCTCCGCGCGCCTCGGGTACGAAGTCGACCTGGAACTCGGTGCGGAGCCGCGTGCGACGGCCTGGCGCGAGCTGGACGTGCGCAGTCCCGGCTGTTCCTCGGAGGAGGCCCGGCAGGCCGCCGCCGCATGCCGGGCGGACCCGCGGTTCCGGAAGGCGCTCGCGCTGCGCGGCATCCACGACGTGTCGCTGGTGATGGTCGACCCGGAGTCGATCGGCGGCTTCGAACCGCCCGAGCACCCGGGCCGCCGGCTGACCTGGGGCAGTGTGTGGCACCGCGAGTCGGAGGACGACAACGGCTACGCACGGCCCGTCCAGGGCGTGGTGCCGATCATCGACATGGAGTCGATGGAGGTGCTGTACATCGAGGACCACGGGGTGGTGCCCCTGTCGGAGGAGTCCGGGGTGTTCGCCGCCGGGACCGTGCCCGAGCGGGCGGGCTTGCGGCCCCTGGAGGTGGTCCAGCCCGAGGGACCGAGCTTCACCGTGACCGGGCAGCGGGTGGACTGGCAGGGCTGGTCGGTGCGCGTCGGCTTCAGCCACCGCGAGGGTCTCGTGCTGCACGACCTGAGTTTCGACGCGGGCGGTCGGGGGCCGCGCGAGGTGATCCGCCGGGCCTCGGTCAACGAGATGTACGTGCCGTACTTCGACACCGCCTCCACCCAGTACCGCAAGAACTTCTTCGACTGGGGCGAGTACGGCGCCGGGCCGCTCACCAACTCCCTCGCCCTGGGCTGCGACTGCCTCGGCGTCATCCACTACTTCGACGCGGCGGTCCTCGGCGGCGACGGCGTGCCCCGGGTCATCCCCAACGCGGTCTGCATGCACGAGGAGGACGACGGGATCCTCTGGAAGCACCACGACGGGCGCACCGGCCGCACCGAGGTGCGCCGCTCCCGTCGTCTGATCATCTCGGCGTTCGCGACGGTCGCCAACTACGACTACGGCTTCTACTGGTCCCTGTACCAGGACGGCTCGGTCATGCTGGAGATCAAGATGACCGGCATCCTGTCCGCGACCGGTGTCACGGCGGACGAGGAGACGCCGTACGCCCGGCGGGTGGCCCCGAACGTGGCGGTCACCAACCACCAGCACTTCTTCGCCGTACGCCTGGACATGGCGGTGGACGGGACGGCCAACCGGCTGGTCGAGGTGACCGCCGAGCACGAGAGCGACCCGGCGCTCGACCCGTACGGCAACGCGGCGCGGACCGTGCTGCGGCCGGTGCTCAGCGAGGCAGAGGGCGGGCGGTCCACGGACGCCTCGCGGGCCCTGCACTGGCGGGTGGAGAGCACGGAGGCGCGCAACCGGATGGGCGAGCCGACCGCGTACCGGGTGCACGTGGAGAACACGGCGGCGCTGCCGGTGCGTCCGGACAGCGTGTGCGCGCGGCGCGCGCCGTTCGTGGCGAAGCAGCTGTGGGCGACGGAGTACGACCCGGCGCGGCGGTTCGTGGCGGGCGAGTACCCCAACCAGGCCGAACCCGGCGCGGACGGGGTGCACCGCTGGCAGGAGGAGGACCGTTCGCTGGACGGCACGGAGCTGGTGCTGTGGGCGACGGTCGGCTCGCACCACTTCCCGCGTCCCGAGGAGTGGCCGGTGATGCCGGTGGCCCGGGCCAGGCTGCGGCTGGAGCCGGACGGCTTCTTCGACCGCAACCCCGCGCTGGACGTCCCGGCCCCGGTCTCCTGCCATCCGCCGGCCACCGCGGCGGCCCCGGACGGCGGGCACTGCTGCTCCGGATGACCACGGCACAGCCGCTCGCCGCGCTCGTGGTGCTGGTCGTGACGGGTGTGGCCCTGTTCACCGCCGGTGCCTCCCCGGTCGGCGGCGGGCACGCGGGGCACGCGGCCGCGGGCACCGGGTACGGCTCGGCGGATCCGACGGTCGCCGTCGGCCTCGTGGGTGCGGTACTCGCGGTCACGTGGGCCATGGCGTGGCCCGCCCTCCGGGTGGTGCTGGTGCCCGGGGCGCGGCGGCTGACCGGGCGGTGTGTGCTCACCGCCGCGGCGGCCGCGGCCGTGCTCGCCGTCCCGTTGCTGCTGGTGCGGACGCCGGGCGGGACGGACGCGCATGTGTGGGCGATGGTCCGCTTCGAGTCGCTGGCGGTGCTGGGACCGGCCCTGCTGGCGCGCGCCGTCGCCGCGACCGGGCCGCCGTCCGCCGGGGAGCGCAGCGGGGTCCGGCTGGGGGCGGTGGTCTGGGCGGTGTCGGCGTACGCCTGGCACCTGCCGCCGCTGCACGGGCTCGACGGGCCGGGGGCCGAACTCGCGCGGTCGTTCTCCTGGGTGACGGCGGGCGTGCTGCTCTGCCGTCACCCGGTGGCTCCGCGCGGCCCGTTCCTCGTCGCGCACCTGGCCGTGCTGCCGCTGGCCGCGTTGATGGCGGCCGACGGACATGGCGCGGCGGGCCTGCTGATGGCGTCCGCCGACGCGGCCATGGTGGCGGTGTGCGTGCTCGATGCCCGTCGCCGGGAGGGCTGTTACGCCCACGTAAATATTGGATCCAATTATTGGCACCTTGGATCCTTCCATCGCTACGGTCTCCGTGACCGGGACAGAAAGGCGTCAGATGCGCGAGGAAGAGAACGTACGGCTCACCAGGACGGGCCCGGGTACGCCCGCCGGGACCTGGATGCGCCGCTACTGGCAGCCCGTCGCCCTGAGCGAGGAACTCGACGGCGTACGGCCCCTGGTGGCCCCGAAGGTGCTGGGTCAGGACCTCGTCCTGTTCCGGGACGGGGACGGTGAGCTCGGTCTGGTCGACCGGGGCTGTCCGCACCGGGGAGCCGATCTGGCACTGGGCCGGCTGGAGGACGGCGGGCTCCGCTGCTGCTTCCACGGCTGGCTCTTCGGCCGGGACGGCGCCTGCCTGGACACCCCGGCCGAACCGGCGGGCGGCAACCTCGCCGCGCGGGTCCGGCTGGGCAGCTATCCGGTGCGCGAGGTCAACGGCGTGGTCTGGGGCTACCTCGGCCCCGGCGAGCCGCCCGAACTGCCCGCGCTGGACTGCTTCGAGGCCCCCGCCGGGCACACCTTCGCCTGGAAGGGCCTGCTGGAGTGCAACTGGCTCCAGGCCCTGGAGGTCGGCATCGATCCCGCGCACGCCTCGTACCTGCACCGCTTCTTCCAGGACGAGGACCCCTCGGAGAGCTACGGCAAGCAGTTCCGGGCCGCCTCCCAGGGCACCGACCTGCCGATGACGAAGATCCTGCGGGAGTACGGCCGCCCCGACATCGACGCCGTCCGCACGCCGTACGGCATCCGGATCACGGCGCTGCGCACGCTGGACGGCACCGACACCGAGGGCCGCCCGATGGACGGCAGCCGCACCCATGTCCGGGTCACCCACCAGGTGTTCCCGCACGGCTTCCACATCCCGCTGGACGCCGAGACCGCGATCACCCAGTGGCATGTGCCGATCGACGACACCTCCTGTTACTGGTACGCCCAGTTCACCAGCGTCGGCGGCCCCGTCGACCGGGCGGAGATGCGCCGGCAGCGGGTCGACGCGGTCACCCTGCCCGACTACCGCCCGCGCTTCGGCCGCTCGAACGGCTACGGCTACGACCCCGTCGAGCAGCTGGCCACGACGTACACCGGGCTCGGTACCGACATCAACGTGCACGACCAGTGGGCGGTGGAGGGCCAGGGCGCGATCCAGGACCGCACCCGCGAGCACCTGGGCCGCTCCGACAAGGCGATCGTGATGTACCGGCGCATGCTGGGCGAGGCGATATCCGCGGTCGAGCGCGGCGAGGACCCGCCGCTGGTGCTGCCCGCGGAGCGCGCAGCCGGACTGCGCGGCCCCGTCACGCTTGACGGCATCGGCCCCACCGAGGGCTGGGCCGAGCACTGGGCCGCCGTGACCGCGAAACAGCGGGCCGAGAGCGGCTGGGCGCAGGCGGCCGGAACGGACGGCTGACCGCGTGGACTTCGTCGAACGTCACGCGGGGTGGACGGCCGAGCAGGCGGCCGCCGCCGAGGAGATCCGCGGCCGTGCCGCGGGCGGCGGGCTGAAGGTGGTGCGGCTGGTCTTCGCCGACCAGCACGGGCTGCTGCGCGGCAAGACCGTCACCGCCTCCGAGGTGTCTACCGTGCTGCGCGAGGGCACCGGCATCGCCTCTTCCCTGCTGGCCAAGGACACCTCGGGCCGTACCGTGTTCCCGCTGTTCACCCGGGAGACCCCGCTCGGGCTGCCCGAACTGCGCGGCGCGGCCGACATGGTGATGGTGCCCGACCCGCTCACCTTCCGGATGCTGCCGTGGTCGCCCGGCACCGGCTGGCTCCTGTGCGACCTGCGGTTCACCTCCGGCGCCCCGGTCCCGCTGTGCACGCGCGGGCTGCTGCGCTCGGTGCTGGCGCAGGCGGACGGGCTCACCTACCGCACGGGCCTGGAGGTGGAGTTCCACCTGTTCCGGCTGGACGACCCGAGGCTGGGCGCGGCCGACCTGGGTCAGCCGGGCGCGGCGCCCGAGGTGGGCATGCTCAACCACGGCTACCAGTACCTGAGCGAGCTGCGCTACGACGAACTCGACCCGATGCTCGACGTGTTGCGCGGCACGCTCGAAGAGCTGGGGCTGCCGCTGCGCACCCTGGAGGTCGAGTTCGGGCCGAGCCAGGTCGAATTGACCCTGCGGCCCGCCGACGGACTGGGCACGGCGGACGCGATGGTACTGCTGCGCAGCGCCGTCAAGCAGGTCGCCGCGCGCCACGGCCACCACGCGACCTTCATGTGCCGACCCCATCTGCCCGGGGTGTTCTCCAGCGGCTGGCACCTGCACCAGAGCATGGTCCGCGGCGACGTGGGCGTGTTCGCCCCCGAGCCCGATGCACGGGCCGAGACCGATGCCGATGCCGGTCCCGGTCCCGGTGCCGGTCCTGGTCCCGGTGCCGGTCCTGTCGTCGGCGGGCCGGGGCTGTCGCCGTACGGCAACGCCTTCCTGGGCGGGCTGCTGCGCCACGCCCGGGCCACCAGCGCGCTGTCGACGCCCACCCTCAACGGGTTCAAACGGTTCCGGTCGCTGTCGCTGGCGCCCGACCGTGCGGTGTGGGGGCGGGACAACCGGGGCGCGATGGTGCGGGTGCTGGGTGACGGTCCGTCGTCCGCCCGGCTGGAGAACCGCATCGGGGAGCCGGCCGCCAACCCCTATCTCTATCTCGCCTCCCAGCTCGCCGCCGGTCTGGACGGAGTGGCGCGTGGTCTGGACCCGGGTCCGGCGGCCGACGAGCCGTACGCGACCCGGGCGGAGCCGCTGCCACGCTCGCTCGGCGAGGCGCTCGACGCGCTGGAGGCCGACCGGGAGCTGACCGGGCGGCTGGGCAAGGACTTCGTGGCCTACTACACGAGCGTCAAGCGGGCCGAGATCGCCCGCTTCGACCAGGAGGTCACCGACTGGGAACAACGGGAGTACTTCCGTGTCTTCTGACCTGCGCGCACCGGACAGCGTGCGCCTTCTGGTCCGCCAGGTCCGCTGGATCGCCGAGGACGTCGTCGAGCTGCGGCTGACCCGGCGGGACGGGCTGCCGCTGGCCCCGTGGGAACCCGGCGCCCATGTGGAACTGACCCTGCCCTCCGGCCTGCGCCGCTCCTACTCGCTGTGCGGGGATCCGCGGGAGCGTGCCGTCTGGACGGTCGCCGTGCACCGCGCGCCGGACAGCCGGGGCGGCTCCCTGGAGCTGCACGGAACGGCACTGGTCGGCCGGGAGCTGACGGTCGACGGGCCGGTCAACCGGTTCCCGCTGCTGCCCGCCCCCGGGTACCTCCTGCTGGCCGGCGGCATCGGCGTCACCCCGCTGCTGCCGATGGCCCGGGCCCTGGCCGCCGGTGATCTGCCGTGGCGGCTCGTCCTGGGTGCCCGGGACCGCTCCCGGCTCGTCTACGCCGAGGAGCTGACGGCGCTCGGCGGCGACCGGGTCCGGCTGGTCCTGCAGGACGAGGCGGGCCTGCCCGACCTCGCCGCGGAACTCGCCGCCGTCCCGCCCGGACACGCCGTGTACGCGTGCGGTCCCGCGGCGATGCTGGACACGGTGGCCGAGCTGTGCCGGACGGCCGTACCGCCGCGCCCGCTGCACGTCGAGCGGTTCGGCCCGGCCGCCGACGCACCGCAGGACACGGAACAGGGGCGGTTCGAGGTCGTGCTGCGGCGGTCTGGGCTGCGGCTGGCGGTGCCGACGGACCGGTCGGTGCTGGAGGTCGTACGGGACCGGGTCCCGGACGTGCCCTACTCCTGCGAGGAGGGCTACTGCGGCAGCTGCGAGACGCCCGTCCTGGCGGGCACCCCCGACCACCGTGACTCGGTGCTCGGGCCCGAGGAGCGAGCGACCGCCAGGACGATGATGATCTGTGTCAGCCGCGCCGCCACACCCCTCCTCGAACTCGACCTCTGAATCCCCCGGATTCCCCGAACACCCCCGAACTCTCCGAAATCCCCGACGACGGACGGAGCACCATGACCCGACGCGGTGTACGGCGCGTCCTGCCCCTTCTCCTCGGCTGGGAGGACCTGCCCAGATCGGTGTCGGTGCACGGCGCGCCGTACGGGGAACGGGTGCGGGAGCCGGTGCCGGGGGTGCTGCTGGAGACCGAGGAGGGGTGGCTGCTGCTGGACACCGGCTTCAACACGGCACTGCTGCGCGACCCCGCGCTGCGCCGGCGCTACTACCCGTCCCCCTCCTACCAGCCGGAACTGCCCGGTCCCGGTGAGCCGCTACCGGAGGCGGTGGCCGCCGTCGGGCTCTCGATGAAGGACATCACGGCCGTCGCCGTCAGTCATCTGCACGCCGACCATGCCGGTGGGCTGAAGCACTTCGCGGGCCGGGTGCCCGTGCACATCCAGCGCGCCGAGCTGGAGTTCGGGCTGTCGGGACGGCCCGAGGTGGAGCGCGAGACGATCTTCCGGGTGGACTTCGACGACCCCCGCATCGACTGGCGGCCCGCCGACGGCGACCGGGAGATCGCACCGGGCGTCACGGCCGTCCTGACCGCCGGGCACACCCCCGGCCACCAGAGTTTCGTGGTGGACCTCGCCGACGGCGGCGGGTACGTGTTCGCCTGCGACGCGGCCGACCTGACCGAGAACATCGTCGAGGAACGCCCCGCCGGCACGTCGATCGGCGTCCCCCCGGAGGCGACTTTGGAACCCATCCGGCATCTCAAGCGGCTGGCGGAGGAGAAGGGATACGAGCTGGTTCCGGGTCACGACCCGGTCATCTGGCCCGAGTTCATCCGCCGCCTCGCGCCATGACGCCGTGAGGCAGCAGGAGCTCGGCACCTTGAGCACCTTGAACAGTGCAGGGAGGACGCAGGTGCCGCCCTCGCCGCGAGGTGGTCGACATCATGGGCCCTTGACGCGGCCGTCCTCGCCCAGGGGGCTGAGGCGAGCCTCATCGAATACGCGAGCCGAGAGACATCGCCACACCAGCGCGGCACCTACGGCCTGGACGGCGGCCGCGGCGGCCCACACGGTGTCGTAGCCCCATGCCGCTGCGATGACGCCACCCGCTGCAGCGCCGAGCGGTGCGACAGCCAAGGGAAGGATCGGCCACGGTGCTACAACCACCTCCGGACAGCCACGCTCGCCAGTGAGCCGGACGGAGAGGGACGCCCCCTGCCCATCTTGGAATCGGACAATGGCAGGTGACAGCGGCCGGACACGAAGGTCGTCCCGACGACGATCTCGGCATCGAGCCCGGCAGCCCACCTGGGGTTACGCCCCAGCACGTTGACGGTGACGCTGTTCCCCTCGTCATCGGCAGGGGAGATGATTTCCCTCGGAATGATGTCGCCCATGGCCTCCCCGTCATCGGCGAGTACCGAGAGATCGTCGCCTCGCCGGAGTGCGTTCGCCACCCCATTTCGCCGGGGGGGGTTCTCAGAGCCCTCCCGTAAACGATCTCTGCCTCAGACTCGTCGGGGGTAGTCAGGATGATCGGCATAAGGCGACGCGAGGTCGAGCAGGTCGTCGCATGGCCAGGTCTCGCCGTCGTACTGACAGTCGGCGCGGTTGTCCCACGGTAGTTCGGGGTCGCCGGTGGCCGGACTGAGCACATGGCGGGCGAGCGCGCGGCGCTTGGCCTCGACCTCGCGCAGCACGCGGGCTGGGTCGTGCAGCGCCACGTGCAGGGCGACGGTGGGGTGGAATCCCGGAAGTTCTCCTCGACCGAAGTCGACCGCGTGTCCGTGGGCGGTCCACTCCCCCGACCCGCCACGGTCGCAACGTCGAGCCAGGTCGGCCTCCTCATCCAGCCGTGCGTAGAGGAACGCCACAAGGTCTTGACTCATGGGGTCATCCTGAACGACGCGCCAGGGCGCGGCAGCCTGATTGCCTCGGTGCGGTGCCGCTCCGACCGACACGGACAACGACCGGGTCAAGTCACGAGGGCAGCTCATGCGTTCCCGCCCCCTCCGCGACCAGGCGGTGATCCGCACGGCGACGGATCGTGGACGGACGGACCCCTGCGGGACGAGCGGCGGAATCCCGCTCAGCGGTCGAACACCGACCAGCAGATGTCGTTGCGCAACCTCTGATCATCGAGTACGAGCTCGCGGATCGCCTCCGGAAGCTGATCGCGCTGCCACCGGCACTCGAGTCGTCCCACGGCCTCGCTCCCGCCTTCCGGAGCCGCTGCACGTGCTGCCTTGATCGCGTAGGCGGCCGCGCCGAGCTCGTGAGCGGCAACGTGGGCGACGGCCCCGGCCTGACCGGCAGCGTAGGCGGCATGCCGTGCTGCCCCACGCAGTTAGGCCGGACGCGAAGCGGGTGCGTGCCGGGCTCGGGCGGTCGGCCGGGCCCGGAAGGGTTCAGTGGGTGAGCAACATACCGAGCCGCAGGCCCAGCTCGGTCTCGGCCACGGTGCGCGGCATATCCGCCGTGGGCGTCCTGCGCCGGTCTGCGCTGGTGTTGACGTAGGCGCTGGCGCCGTCGATCGCGACCAGGATGCGGGTGGCGGCGCCCCAGGGATCCGCGCAGGCGAAGACCCCGGCCGCCGTCCCGGCGGTGATGAGCTCCTCCAGGCGCCGGCACCACCGCAGTTCCTGCTCCACGACGTGCTCGCGCAGCACCGGACGGTAGCGCGACAGGTGCCGTGCGTTGAGCCAGAGCTTGCTGACGTCGTCGAAGTCGGCGCTCGACGTGAGGCCGAAGAACCTCCGGAAGGTCTGCAGAGGGCCGTCCGGCTCCTGCTGCAGCAGGTCGTCGAGTTCCGCCTTCGCGGCGTGGGTGAACGCCTCGGCGACCAACTCGTCCGCGGCCGGAAAGTAGTGACCCACGAGTCCGGGCTGGACGCCCAGCTCGTCGGCGACCCGGCGCAGCGTGACGCATTCCAGGCCCTCGGTGAGCCCGATCCGCGCCGCTGTGGCGACGATCTCGTTGCGACGTTCGGCGGGCGCCTTGCGGACGCGTCGGCCCGGAGCTCTTGACGTCATACCGCGAATGCTATTGAGTGGGCGACCAATAATCTAATTGGTCAACCGACCAATAACCAGGATCGGCCGGAACCCGCCGCTCACAGCGGTGCGGCGCCGTAGCCGCCGGTGCACGTCGAGCCTCGGCGGTCGGCGCGGGCCGCACCGCGGCACCGCCGCAGGCCAGGGTGTCGCTGACCGGCGCGTCGGCCGGCACCGTCAGGAGACCCACGTGAACGACTCCCCACCGAGGGCGGTGACCTCATCGTGTACGGCTGCCGGGAGGCGCCGGGGCCAACCCCGTGGGCCTGGCCTGCTGGGCGATGGCCGTCGTCCTCCTCGGGGAGTCGGACGTCGCCGTGGTCCGCCGGCCCGGACCCCGACCCACGGCTTCCCCTCTGTCCCTCACTCTCTGGAGACACCATGTACGCCGTCACCGACCCGACCACCGGCGAGGTCGTCGAGACCTACCCGACCGCCACCGACGCCGAGGTCGCCGCGGCCGTCGACGCCGCCCATGCCGCCGGCGCCTGGGGCCGGACCGGTTCCGTGGCCGAACGTGCCGCGCTGCTGCGCCGACTGGGCGACCTGCACGCCGAGCGCAGCGCCGAACTCGCCGCGAGCATCGTGCGGGAGATGGGCAAGCCGCTCGCCGAGGCGGAGGGCGAGATCGGATTCTGCGTCGACATCTACCACTACTACGCCGACCACGCCGAGGAGTTCCTCGCGGACGAGCCCCTCGACGTCACCTCCGGCGCCGGTACCGCGGTGGTGCGGCGCGGTCCGGTGGGCGTCCTGCTCGGCATCATGCCGTGGAACTTCCCGGCCTACCAGGTCGCCCGGTTCGCCGCCCCCAACCTGGCCGTCGGCAACACCATCGTCCTCAAGCACGCGCCGCAGTGTCCCGGTACGGCGGCGCTGCTGGAGCGGCTGTTCGCCGAGGCGGGCTTCCCGGCGGGCGCGTACGTCAACGTGTACGCGACGAACGAGCAGATCGCCGACGTGATCGCCGACCCCCGGGTGCACGGCGTCTCGCTCACCGGCTCGGAGCGGGCCGGGGCCGCCGTCGCCGAGATCGCGGGACGGCACCTGAAGAAGGTCGTCCTGGAACTCGGCGGTTCGGACCCGTTCGTGGTGCTGTCCACCGACGACCTGGACGCCGTGGTCGACTCCGCGGTGGCCGCCCGCCTCGACAACACCGGCCAGGCGTGCAACGCCGCCAAGAGGTTCGTGGTCGTGGCTGACCTGTACGACGCGTTCGTGGAGCGGTTCACGGCCAAGCTGCTCGACTCCGCCACCGGGGCGCCGCTCTCCTCGGCGGCCGCCGCCGAGACCTTGGCACGGCAGGTCGGCGCGGCCGTGGCGGAGGGCGCCACCCTGCACGGCTCCGGCGAGCGGCAGGGGGCGTTCTTCCCGGCGGGCGTGCTCACCGGGCTGAGCACCGAGCACGCGGCGGCCCGCCAGGAGCTGTTCGGACCGGTCGCGATGGTCTTCCCGGCCACCGACGAGGACGACGCCGTACGGATCGCCAACGACACCCCCTACGGCCTCGGTTCCTACGTCTTCACCACCGATCCCGAGCAGGCCGCGCGGGTCGCCGACCGGATCGAGGCCGGCATGGTCTTCGTGAACGGTGTCGGCGCGGAGGGTGCCGAGCTGCCCTTCGGCGGGGTGAAGCGTTCCGGCTTCGGCCGGGAACTCGGCCGACTCGGCATCGAGGAGTTCACCAACAAGAAGCTGATCCGCACGGTGGCCTGAGCCGCATCGGTGGCAGGCCCTTCTCGTGTTCCATGCCGCCGGGCGGGTCTGCCCCGGGCGGGCTTGGCGCCGTCATTCGCAGGCGACGCCGTCGCCGTCCCGGTCGAGATGCGAGTCGTATCCGGGGTCGCCCCGGTAGAGGGGGGTGACGCCGGCGGCACGGGCGGCGGTGCAGTTGGCGTAGTAGGTACTGCCGCCGCCACCGCTGTCGTCGTCGGAACTCACAGAGTCCCCACCGGCCGAGTCCGCGGTGACGGTCACCCTGACCTTGACCGTTTTCGTCTCGGTGACCGTGGGCGCCGGCTCGGGCGCGGCGGTCTCCGTCGCGGTCTCCGTCGCCGTGACCGTGGCAGTCGCGGTGGGCCGGGGCTTGTCGTCCGCGACGGCCTTCTTGTCGTCGTTGCCGCTCCCCCCGGCTGCGATGCCGACGATGAAGGCCACGGCGAGAGCGGGCAGTACGACCCTTTTGCGTGCCCACTTGGGTATGGTTCCGGTGGGTTGTGGCATGTTGTACGGGTTGCTCATTTTCCCCCCTGGTTCCTGTGTGAGCGTTGACGTTAGCCGCCAGGTGGGGTGGTGGAGTGGCTTTGCGGCAGCGGTCACCTGTTCGTGACGGATGTTCGCCGCGCCCTGCGTCAGGACATCGACCTTCGGCCGTCGAGGGTCGTCAGGCCGGAACGTCCCAGAGGACGTGGAGGGCGGCGGGCTTGCGGAAGACCAGGCCGTGCGGGGCGGCGGGCCGCTGCGGGCCGTGGGCGAAGGCCAGTTGAAGGCGGGCTTCCGCGCGCCGGACGTCGAAGCGGTCCGGGTCGGTGAAGACGGCCGGGTCGCGGTTGGCGCCGGTCAGAGACACGCTGAAGAGATCGCCGCGCCGGGTGAAGGCCGGGCCGAGCACGGTGTCGCGGTGGCGCGGGTGGCGCATGGGCACGATGCGCGAGGAGCACCGCAGGGTCACCCTGGCCTCCTGGCCGACGTCGCCGCCCTCGCACGCGACGCCGGCACCGACCACGACATCACCGGCCACGCCACCGTGCTGCGCACCGAGAGCATCATCACCGGGCTCCCCTGGCTCACCCCGCTCCTGGAGACGGCCCTCGCCTTCCACCACGCCGTCCGCGGCGCCGACGGCGACCTCACCGACATCCTCGGCCGGCTGCGCGAGGCGACCGCGAACGGCGAATTCGCCTACTACGTGCCCATCGCAGCCGCCGCAATCGACCGGCCCCGGCCCGACGAACCCGACATTCGCCGACTGGACGACGAACACGTCGTCCTTGCCCACTGGCGAGCTATGGTCACCGCCCGCCGAGAACTCCTTCGCAACGGCCCGACACCGACATGAACGCCCTGAAAGGCAGGACCGCCTGGAGAGCGGGTCAAGGCTTCCAGGTGCGCAGGAGGACGGCGATCTGTTCGGCGGTTCCGCGCGGGCTGTTCAGCTCGCGGGCCAGCGCCGAGAGCTGTTCACGGGTGGGGTCGACCGGGATGTTCGACGCCGCGAGGTACATGACGGCCACCGCGCAGGCGACGGTGAGGTTGGAGCGCTCCAACCACCGGCAGCGTCCCAGCGTGTGCACCAGGGCGGCGGCGCGCGCGTAGGGGCCGTCGTAGACAGGGCGGTCGAAGAACTCGCCGCGGTGCCGGGCGACAGCTGCGAGCGGAACGCCGTAGTCGTCCACGCCCGGATCGCGGTGACCGGCCCGTTCGGCGACCTCCAGGATCCAGGACTCGTCGACGTGCACGATCACGCCGCGGCTCCCGGGCGCACGTCGCCGGCCGGCTCGTCGAACTGGCGCTCCAGGTCATCGAGGAAGCCGCCGTGCTGGTCGATGAGGCGCTGCGCGGCCTCCATGCCGGCGGCCCGCGCACCGGTCGTGTCTTCCACGATCAGCCGCTCGACGTACTTGTTGAAATCGAGCCCGCGGGCCTTCGCGGCGTCCTTGCCATTGGCGAGAACGTCGGGTGACAGGCGGAGCTGGGTCTGCTTGCGGTCCGAGGCCATACCGCATGGTAGCAGGGTGGTATCAGACGGGCGGGGCGATTCGGGACCGGATCACGGAGCGACCCGGCAGCGCCCGGGCGCCGGGCACACGTCGTGCTGGAGGTGCAGTCGGCGGAGGTCCTGCAGTGCAGCGATGGGAAAGGGGTGCTGAACCCACTTCGCCCGATAGCCGTCCTCGCCATGGGCCTGCAGTACTGACTGAGCGGCCTCCACGACGACGTGACCAAGAAGGTCTCGCGGCTGCATGGAGTTCCAGACGAGTGTGCCGTTCTGGTCGGGCGCATTGAAGCTCGCGGACATGTCAGGGAAGCGGTAGATCGCCACATCAACGTCCGACCCCCTGCGTCGCAGGACCCACCTCACTTCAGCCGGTTCGAGGTCGAAGGAGAAGCGCTGGACAGGTATGGGGCCATACAGACCCGCCACACCGTGAAGCAGGTCGGCAAGAGCATCCGTGCAGTAGCTGACGATGTCCTTCCGCTCCGAAGAACGATCCTTGATGAGGCACGTTGCCCAGCCGCTGCCACTCAGTCGCCAACTGAACTGAAGATCGTTGGTCATCCCGCCCCCCCGGTGATCGTCTCCGAAGACGGTACAGCGCAGAGACAGGCGGATCCCTCGCATCCCACACAGCCGACCGCCGCGGCCCGCCGGCCAGGAGACCGACCAGTTCGCTTGGCAGGTGCAGCCGGCGTGCCCTCCCTCTTCGTCGTGTTAGCCGCTGTAAGGCTGATGGGCATCGCGCGCGAGGGGGATGGCAACGCCGGCACCGTCCCTGACAGTGGTGCCGCAGGAGACACGCGCTAGAGGCCGACCCCGGCTCGGGGGCGGACGGTCATCCGCAGGTTGCGCGGCCGTACGGTGAGCCGGGCGACCTGGCGGATGACCTGGCCCTCGGCGAGTTCCAGCCGTACCGAACGCAGCATCGTCGCGAGCGCCACGACCATTTCGGTGAGGGAGAAACGGTCCCCCATGCACTTGTGCTTGCCGTCCCCGAAGGGCACGAACGCGCCCGGCGGAGGCTCCTGAGCGGCGTCGGTCCACCGGTCCGGGTCGAAGGTGTGCGGGTCGGGGAAGCGCTCGGGGTCGCGGTGCAGGGCGTGCTGGCAGTAGGCCAGCTCGGTGCCGGCGGGCAGCGTCCACTCGCCGAGCCGGGTCTCCTCGGTGGTACGGCGGGTGACCAGCCAGCCGGGGTGGTGCAGGCGCAGGGTCTCGGTGATCACCCGGTCCAGGTACGGCAGCCGCATCATGTCGTCGAAGGTGACCGGCCGTTCGCCGAGGACCTCGTCCAGCTCGGCCAGGACCCGGGCCTCGATGCCGGGGTTGCGGGCGAGCTCGTACAGGGTCCAGGCCAGCAAGGACGCGGTCGTCTCGGTGCCCGCCACGGCCAGGAGGAAGATCTCGGAGCAGATCTGATGCCCAGTCAGCGGCTCGCCGGTCTCCTCGTCGATGGTGCGCAGCAGCATGGAGAGCATGTCCCCGGTGTCGTGCCCGGAGGCCTGCAGTTCGTCGACGGCGGTGTTGATGGTGGCGCGCACCTCGGCCCGGGCCCGGTCGAAGCGGCGGTTGAAGGGCAGCGGCAGGCGCTCGGCCCAGTCGGGCAGCATGATGCGCAGACCGACGCCGCTCATCACCACCGACACGTTGCTGCGCAGCCGGCGGAAGACGGCGTCATCGAGGCTGCCGGCGAACACCGTCTTGGCCAGCATGTCGAGACTGAGCCCGACCATCGCGTCGTGTACGTCGAGGGGCCGCCCGCGCTCCCAGGCGGCGACGGTGGCCGTCACCTCGGCGCGCATGAGGTCGACGTACCGGCTGATCTCGGTGTGGGCGAAGGCGGGTTGAAGCTGGCGGCGTCTGCGTACGTGGTCACGGCCGGTGGCGGTGACGACGCTGTCGCCCAGCAGCTGGCCCAGCTTGTCGTAGAGCCGGCCCTTGTCGAGGCTGGGTCCCAGGCCCTTGAGCATCTGGTGGATCAGGGCCGGGTCCTGGACCACGATCGTGCGCGTCCCGGGTTGCAGGATGATCTCGACGAGTGGTTCCCGTGTCTCGCGCAGCGAGTCGATGAAGCCGAGGTTGTCGCGCATCTTCAGCGCGTGGCCGATGAGCGGAAACGATCCTGCGGCCCGGGGTATGGGGGGAGGCGCAGTGGACGTCACGGGTGATCCCTTCACGGCAGTCATGGGCGCCCTTATGACTGCCCTGAACCTTCCCCATCGCAATCCTGTCATGAACGTGCCCTGCGCCACGTGGGCAAGCCGGTTGGTCATCTGCGGCGCCGGGCATCAGTGCCGTCGCTCCAGCGAACTGCTCCGGCTCCTCATTCCTCGTTCGCCCGCTCGACAGTGTCGCGCTTGGCGTACCGCTCCTTGTCGAAGCCGGGTGGCCGGCCATCGGTGCTCCCGCGCCGCAGACGGCCGGCCGCTTGGTCGCGGGCGGGGTCGGGACGGAATGATGACAGACCCGGCGGCGGGAGCCGACCGTCGCCGAGCCCTCCGCCCCTTCCAAGGAGCACTCCTTGTTAAGACGCATGTGCATCTTCCTCGCCTCGCTCGTCCTCGCCGCGGCGTCCGCGCTGATCTCGGCGAGCACCGCCGGCGCGGCCACCATGCGAACCGCCAACTGGTCCGGGTACGTCGCCGTCGGCACCTACAACCTCCTCCAGGCCACCTGGGTGCAGCCGGCGGTCAGCTGCGCCTCCGGCAGCCAGTACTCCAGCGTCTGGGTGGGCCTGGACGGCTACAACAGCAGCACGGTCGAGCAGATCGGCACCGAGGCCGACTGCTCGAACGGCACCCCGGTGTACTACGCCTGGTACCAGTTCTACCCGGATCAGCGACACACCTTCAGCCACCCCGTCCAGCCTGGCGACGAGCTGACCGGCTTCGCGCACTACAACGCCTTCCTCAAGTCCTACGACATGGGGATCTTGGACTACACCGGGAGCTGGTCGGAGCACCCGTCCGGCGTGGCCTCGGGCTCGCCGCCAAGTTCCGCCGAGGTCATCGTGGGGCTGCCCCCCTGTGACAGCGGCTGCATCCAGCCGCTGGCGGACTTCGGCACCGTCTCCGTCCAGGAAGCCCTGGTCCAGGCCGCCCCGCTCGCCGCCGCCAACCCGTCGGAGATCGTCATGGTCACCGGCACGGGCCAGAACAAGGACACCGTCAGCGCGCTGAGCAACGGCACCGACTTCAGCGCCACCTGGGTCAGGGCCGGCTAGGCCAGAACCGGCGGACGTCATGAGACCCCCGGTGAGCCGAGCCGCCCGGTTCAGCAGGCCGCGTAGTCGTACAGGAACAGTGCCTCCGCGACCGACAGCCGCTCCAGATGCCGGGCGATCGGTTCCGCTTTCCACTCTTCCAGCGGCGGCTGAGGCCGGCGGCGTACTGCGCGCGGGGCCGCCTGTGGCGGCGGCCCAACCGGGGGCTGCTCCGACGGAGATGCCGAAGACCTCACTGAGGACGGCGGGTGGCATCAGTGGTGCGAGGTCCATCAGTGCGCTGTCGCATCCGTGCCGGGTGGGCAGGCCGTAGGACGCCAGGCGTGCGGGCAGCTGGCTGGTGCTGCGCGGCACGACCGCCGACAGCCGTTGACCTGGCCCGGTCGGCCCGGCAGAGATCCGGGGCGGAATCGTGGTCGGGGCGTTCCGGGTGTGTCTGAACGCTCCAGTCGGCCTGTGACCGATCGAGTTGACCAGCTGCGCGCAAGGTCCGCCCTGCCAAATGGCGGAGGCTCCCGCCTCGCCTGCGCCACGATGACCTCCTGCCACGATCGAAGGACAGGGGTTTTGATGTCGGCATGGGGGAATCGGGTCGCGGCCTGGACGGCATCTGCCGCACCGGTGGGGGTCGGCCTCGGGATCTGGGTGGGCTTGGTGATCACCTCCCAATCCCGGCAAGCCCACTTGTGGCCAGTCTGGGCGGCGATTGCGCTCGGTTTGACCTGTGGGGCAGGGATTGTCTTCACTTTGGGTGTCCAGCAGTGGCGCGCGTTGCCTCAGGCAGAGCGCCGATCGCGTCGCGAGGCGGTCGTCATCGTGGGCATGGTGACGCTGGGCACGACGTTCTATGGCGTGGTCGCAGCTGCCGCCGATGACCGTCCAGGAGTCTGGCGCGGGCCTCTACTGGTGGGGACGGCCCTGGCCGGTGCAACGCCGATGGTGTGCGTTGCCTACGCGGTGTGGAGGGCGACGCAGACTGACCGAAGCGATGTAGCCGCGGGCGAGCTGATGGAATGGCTGTTGGCTCGCCGTCGGACCATGCGGGCGCTGGTGGGCGGCTTGGGAGCGCTCGTCGCGCTGTCCACGCTCGCACTGGGGGCCGTGGTGCGCATGGAGGCCGAGTTGGTGAAGGCACACGCCTTGACCTCAGCCGATGCGACGCCCCTTGAATACGTCCTGGTCTTCGGCGGCGTCGGGACACTGCTCGTAGCCATTGTCTACACCCCGGCCGCTATCGGGCTGCGCCGTCAGGCGCTGCAGCTCGCCGAGCGGCTGTTCACGTTGACCGGCACGGATGAGTCGGCGGCACTTCTTGAGCGCGCTGAACAGCGCGCGAGATTCGAGCACCTGCTGGGTGCCGAAGCGGGTCCTTTCGCTGATCTTCAAGCGGGCATCGTGGTCCTCACTCCCCTGGTGGCCAGTGCTGTCGCGGTCTGGCTACCGCACTGACCCACAAGGCCGCATCTCTCACGAGCTGCGGCCGCCCGGCTCGATCGCGGGGGGGGCGGCCTGTTGGAGGCGTTCATGGGCGGCCGGGAAGATCTCCATCGCCCACGCTTCCTCTTCTTCGCAATGCCGAGAGCCTTCGCTCCAGTTGACCCGCATGACGGTGTACTGCGGGCAGTACGATCTGCCCTCGTCTGAACGGCAGGCACCTGCCATCTGCGATCACCCTCGACCAGAACTACGCCTCAGCGCGGACCTGCAGTGGTCGGGGCGACGGTCAGGGCGTGTCACCCGAGTAGTAGAAGCGGCACACCACACCCAGGCCGGGCGCACGCGGTTCGCCGGGGCGCGGATCGTACAGGGCGCGGCCGCCGGGCCACCGCGACAACTCGGTGGACAAGGCGACACCGTCGTTGACTTCCTCGGTGCGCCATCCGTGGATGTCCAGCAGCAGGCCGTCCAGCGGTCCACCGACCAGTTCGGCGTAGGTCCGGTGCGGGAGCGGGCCGGGGTTGGGGGCGTCGTGGTCCGCGCCGTAAACACGGCCGTTCAGTAGCTGCTCGTCGCCGTTCATGCTGTCCAGACTCGCAGCGACCACTGACAACGCGGGCTTGTCCACCGTCACCGTGGGTTTGCCCGCGCCGCCAGAGGACGGCTTGCTCGGGTCAGGTGCGCCGGCGTCCGAGCCGGCCACTGGCCTTCCGCGCGGCCTGCTCGGCTTCCCGTTCCTGGCGGAGGCACTCCTGCACCCTGGCCCTCGCGTTCGTCGGCTTCGGCCTGCCGCTCGGCTGCGACGGCCCGGCTCTGGCAGTCCTCGAACACTCCTGGCTGCGGAGCTGGATGCCCTTGCCGCAGGAGCCGACGAAGCGGAGCTGGATGCCCTTGCCGCAGGAGCCGACGAACGGGTGCGCCGCCTTGTCGATCAGCAGGAGCGAGAGGTTCCGGCGGGCGAGGTCGATGGCAGGGGTCAGTCCGGCCGCGCCGGTCCCGCGGATGATCACGTCGGTTTCGGTGGCGTGTGCCAGGGCTCTGTGCTCCTTCGGCACGTTCGGTACAGGCTGTCGGCAGCGCGGCCGGGATCAGGGCACCAGGACGGTGCGTACGCCCGGGACCTCGGGTGCGGTCCAGGCGGTTTCGACGTCGGCGAGGGGCACGGGCCGGGCGGTGACGGTGAGACCGCCGCTTTCGACCTCGTCGACGAGGGACGGGAGTTCCTCCAGGTAGGTCCTGGTCGACACCGCGCCCTGGCCGTTGCCCTGCAGCCGGAGGTTCGCCGAGCGCAGCGCAGCCGAGGGGAGTTCGATGGTGGGGCCGGCCATGGCGCCGATCTGGATCCAGTTCAGGGCACGGCTGCGGTCGGGGCGGGCCCGCAGCAGTGACATGATCGCCTCACTGGTGGGCTTGCCCCACAGGTAGTCGATGACCAGGTCGACTTCGGCGGCCTCCTCGGCCAGGGCCGCGGCGGTGGCGTCGGCGTCGTCGGTGAGTGCGACGACGGCGTCCGCGCCGAGGCCGGACAGGGTGGCCAGCCGGGCCTGGTCGCGGCCGGCGCCGACGACCCGGCCGGCGCCGAGGCGCTTGGCGACCTGGATGGCCATCCGTCCGGCGTTACCGGTGGCGCCGAGGATCAGGACGGACTGTCCGGCCTCGATCGGGACGCGGCGGCGCAGTGCCACCCAGGACGACATGGCCGGGTTCATGGCCGCGGCGATCTTCACCGCGTTGGCGCCGTCGGGCAACGGGATGCTGTAGCGGCTGTCGATGACGGTCCGGGTGGCCATCGGGCCGACGAGTTCGTCGTCGGCGACGAAGTACACCAGCCTGCCGTCGGCGCGCCGGCCGACCCCGTCGACGCCGGGCACCATCGGCAGTTTCCCGGTGCTGGTGTAGTGGCTGCCCGAGGCGCCGGTACGCACGCGGGGGTGCAGGCCCACCGCGAGGACGTCGACGAGTTCCCGGCCGTTGTCGGCGAGGGGGGTGGGGAGGTCGAAGGGTTCGTAGCGGGGCGGACTGTCGAACGAGCTGACGACGGCGGCGTGGATGTCCATGGCTGCTCTCCTCGGATTTGGTACGTGAAACGGAGGTTTTAGTACGTGGCACAAATCAAATTAGTATGTGCCGCGAACCTTTGCAAGTAGAATCACGGCATGACGCCATCCCACGACGTGCCGCCCCCGCCCGCGCCGTCACCCGCAGACGAGGACCTCGGACTGGTCGACGCCCTCGCCCAGCTGTCGTTCCTGGTACAGGACGCCCTGTCCGAGCTCGCGGGGCAGCACGACCTGTCGATCACCCAGACCCGGCTGCTCGGCATCCTGCGGGACCGGGAGCCGACGATGAACCAGCTCGGCCGGCACCTCGGCCTCGACAAGTCGTCGGTCACCGGTCTGGTCGACCGGGCACAGCGCCGCGGCCTGGTCACCCGCACCGTCAGCGCCCTCGACCGCCGCTCCTACCAGGTGTCGATCACCGACGCCGGACGGCAGCTCGTCGAGCAGGTCGCCACGAGGTTCGCCGAACGGATCGAGCAGTGCGCCGCGCCGCTGCCCGAGACCGACCGCACCCTGCTGTCGCGGCTGGCGACCCGGATCGTGACCGCCGACGCCCAGGCCCGCGGCATCAACCTGCGCACCACGCCCCGCTGACCGGGCCCGCCGGACGGAGCCACGCGGCAGCCTCCCCCATCGAGCCGAGCCCCTCGGCGGCACCGTCACGTCCGCCCCCACACCACAAGGCGGCTACCGGGTCGGCGCCGCGCCCTCATCGCGCCAGCGCCAGGACCTCGGCGTACGTGCCGGCCTCCCCGCGCGACCGTACTCCTCGGCGGAGACCCGGAGTGCCTCGTCCTGGCGGCCGTGACCAACGACATGGCCGTGGCGTCCAACGAGATCTTCGGTCCCGTCGCGCCCGTCCTGCGGGCCGCCGACGAGGAAGAGGCCCTGCGCATCGCCAACGACACGGAGTACGGCCTGTCGAGCGCCGTGTTCAGCGCGGACGGCGAGCGCGCGCCGGCCTTCGCCGACCGCATCGAAACCGGCATGACACACATCAACGACTCGCCCGTGGTCGACATGCCCAACACGCCGTTCGGCGGCGAGAAGAACTCCGGGCTCGGCCGCTACGGCACACACGCCCTGCTCGACGAACTCACCAGGCAGCACTGGCTCTCCGTCCAACACACGCGGCCCGCATACCCCTTCTAGCCTCCGCGGGCCGGGTGTGCGGCCTCGCTGTGGCGCCGCCGGCTCCGGGCGACAGGCCGTCGTCCGGACGGCCGTTTCCGCCTCGAAGCGGCGGTTGTCCTCACCGGTCCGGTACGCGCACCACCTGAGCTGGATGGCCTGACGCCGTCGCCACCAAGGCATCGCACGGGCCTGCCACCAGCGCCGACACGCTCTTCGGGACCAGCCATGACCAGAACCGCAGCTGCCGTGGCACAGCCCGAGCGCCTGCGTCTGCGTTTCCGCGCAAGGAGCGTGCGCCGGAGCGAAAGACCGCTCGGACGTGGAACGCAAGAGTAGGGGCCATGGGCGGCCGGCCTGCACAGGGCAGGGCATCGGACGTCCCGATGACCCAAGGGGAGCACCTTGAACCCGTTCACCGCGCTCGTGGGCGATGAGCGCCACGCCATATACACCGACTGGTCCGCCGAGGGCCCCGTCCATCCGGTCGAGACTCCCTACGGAATACCGGCCTGGCTGGTCACCGGCTACGCGGAGACCCGGGCCCTGATGTCCGACCCCCGCATCGTCAAGGGCGGCTTGGAGAACGCCGTTTATGCGCGGGAACTGCCCGAGGACGTGGCACGCGGCATCCATACCACCATGCTCAACAGCAACCCGCCGACTCACGCGCGGCTGCGCCGACTGGTTACCTCGGTGTTCACCCGGCGCAGGGTGGAGAAGCTCGTTCCGTGGATCCAGCAGCTGACGGACGACCTGCTGACCGCCGTGGAGGGGCAGGACACCGTCGATCTGATGGCGGCGTTCGCCTACCCGCTGCCCATCAACGTCATCTGCGGACTGCTCTGCATCCCCGAAGACGACAGGGCGGCCTTCACAGCCTGGACGGTCGTCGCCATCTCGCCGGGCGTCCACGGCTTCCCGAAGTACGAGGAGGCCGTCACCGCAATGCTGCACTTCGACCGCCAGTTGATCGCTCGGAAACGGAAGGCGCCCCAGGACGATCTGCTGTCGGACCTGATCGCGGCCCGCGACGGTGACGACCGGCTCACCGAGGACGAGATCACCTCGATGATCTTCCTGCTGCTGCTCGCCGGCTTCGAGACCACGGCGAACCTGATCGGCAACAGCGTCCGCGCTCTGCTCGCCCACCCCGACCAGCTGAACCTTCTCCGGAACCGCCCGGAGCTTCTGGAGCAGGCGATCGAGGAACTCCTGCGTCACGACGGGCCGGTGCAGGTCACCCCGCCGTACTGGACCACCGAATCTGTCGACATCGCCGGGACGGCGATACCGGAGGGCTCGGCCGTGGTCTTCGCGCTGATGGCCGCCAACCGGAGCCACCGGCACTTCGCATCGCCCGACGATCTGGACATCACTCGCGACGCCAGGGCGCACCTGGCGTTCGGGCATGGTCTGCACCACTGTCTGGGCGCCCCGCTGGCCCGCGTCGAGGCACGCATCGCCTTCCACACGCTTCTTGACCGCTACCCCGGCCTACGGGCGGCGGCTCCGCCGGAGAGCCTCACCCGTACACCGTCCATGATCGTCAACGGCCTTTCCGCACTGCCCGTGCACCTGCGCTGAGCGACACCGCATCCGGCGTTCGACGCCCACGACGGGCGTTCACCGGTTCGAGGATCCCCAGAAGGAGCGACCGGAGGCGGTCCGGCTGGGTCTCGGTCGAGCCGACCAGGATCCGAAGCGCCAGGCCGTCGGCCCTCGCGACCACTTCGACCGCAAGGCGCACCTCGTCCTCGACGGGGAGAACCAGCCTCTGCGCTCGCCCTGCGCCACCACTCGGCGAAGTCGGTGCACACCCGGCGTGCGCCCGGCGTGCACCCGGCGATGGGTTCAGTACCTGTTTTCGATCCTCGGTTTTGAGTAGCTTTGGGTCTCAGCCTGGCTGGGTGTCCGAGGGCGCCGGCGGGGCTGCGGGGCGGGTCTGCGAGGGCTGCGGTGAGCGGTTGAGGCCGGGTGCTCCAGCTCGTACGCGGTTCTGCTCGGCGGCTTGTCGGGCCAGGCAGTGGCGCCGTGAAGCGCGGTGGCGCAAGCGGGTGGTGGCGGAGCTGGAGGGCACCGGCCGGGTGGAGTGCCCCGAGTGCGGGGCTGGCTGGGTGGCCGGAGTGGACCGGCGGTCGAACGCGGTCTACTGCTCGCGGCGGTGCGTGACGAGGGCCTGGAGGGCCCGCAAGGAATCGTTCGGCGAACGGTCACAGTGACCGCAACGCGAACGCACCCGAATCCCAACTCTGGCCATATCCCGGGCATTTACGGTCGTTTGTTGTGATCATAGGATTTTGGGTCTGCCTCTCTGGTCCATGAGGCGGGCCGGATCTCGCCACGGTCAACTGCCGTGCCCAGCCTGCGGGTTGGTGGTGAAATCATGCCCGAAGAGATCGAGACGGCCGTGGACCGGGTCGGCAGCGTCAGCGCTCACCGCCATGCACAGATCGTGGCTTAGCTGTGGGAACGGGTGAAGACGGCCAGCCGCATCCTGTTCAAGGTCGGCGACTACGCGCTGGAGATCGAGCCGATGCGCGAGCACGGCGGGGCTGCGTCAGCCGAGGGCCCGTTCACGGTGAAGGAGTCGCTGTTCCGCCTGTCCGAAGACATCGGGATGTCCTACTACACGGTGAAGCAGGCCCGGCAGACGGCGTCGAAGTGGCCCGAGGACCGGCGGGTTGCGGAGGTGTCGTTCACGGTCCACAACATCCTCGCGTCGATCGCGGACGACGAGGAACGGTTCGCGGCGATCCTGACGCCGCCGCCGGGCAGGTCGCGGTGGACGCCGGACGAGGCCAAGCGCCGCACGGGCCGGCAGGTCGCCAATCCAGTCACCCCGCAGGAGAAGATCGGAATCACTGATCACCTGGGCGGCGATCACCATCATGACCAGGCGCATCACTCGCCGAAGCTCCCGCAGGAACGGACAGCCGGCCTCCCGCGAAACAGTCCGCGACTGATCATTTCCAAGGACAGCGTCATCACCTTGCCTCTGACCCCGGGCATGACCCAGATACGCCAGAAACCCGCCACCGGGTGATCTTGGGGGCCTGTGGGCGGAGTGCTCCCTGACGAGGCGGGTCCAGCCAGCCCCGCAGGGCTTGCCGCATGCAGATGCAACAAATATAGTTACGACTAGAGCCGAGGGGCATGGGAGGTGGAGTCCGACATGAGTGCCAACAGCAGGCTGACCATCGCGGCTCACACCCTGACATGGATCGGGTTGTATCAGCGGCGTGGCCACGAGGTCGCCACCTCCGAGCAGATCGCGACGAGCGTCAATACCAACCCCGTGGTGATCCGACGCCTGCTGGGCGAGCTGCGCAAGGCCGGCCTGGCCGATTCGCGGCGAGGTGCGGGGGCGGGCTGGATGCTCGCGCGGGACCTGGCGGCGATCACTCTGCTCGACGTCTATCGGGCGATCGAACCGGGGCCGGTCTTCGCCCTGCATCGTGCGACACCGGACCCCGAGTGCGTCGTGGGGCACGGCATCGGGCCGGCAATGGCCGCGGTGTACGGCGACGTGGAGGCCGCCCTGTGCAGGGAGCTGGCCAAGACCACGCTGGAGGACGTACTGCGGGACATCTTGAAAGTCGCCTGACCTCTGACCGCACACTTCCCCTGACCGAGGGGAGTCGCATTCCACGCCCATCGATGTAACCAAAATGGTTACGCTGACGAAGAGATAGAAGACTAAGGACAAGGACGATGACAACAGACACTCAGGCCTCGCGGATCGTGGCCGAGAAGTTCCTGGAGCGCCTCGGCCGGCAGGACCCCGACGGCGTCCAGGAACTGTTCTCCGAGGAGATCGACTGGCACGTTCCCGGCAGTGACGCGCTGCCCTGGACCGGGCGCCGCGCCCGCCGGGAGGAGGTCTCGCCGTACTTCACCACGATGTGGCAGCACTTCGCGCACGGCCAGAGCAAGGTCGTGCTGGAGCGCTTCATCGTCGACGGTGGTGACGTGGTGCTGCTGGCGGTCTTCACACACACCGCCGCGGCCAGCGGCAAGGAGTTCACCACACCGGCCGCCATGCACCTGGCGGTCGAGGACGGCCGGATCGCTCGCATGCACCTGTACGAGGACACGCTGACCGTCGCCGAGGCGTTCAACGCCAGCTGAGCGTAGGGCACTCAGGGACCCCGCGGCCCGGGGCAGCCGGGCATGTGCGTAGAGGGTCAGCCGAGACACGGCCGCAGTTGTCGGCGGATCTCTCTCCCGGTCACGTACAGGCGTCCCCAGTGGTCAGACCGGGCGGTGCCATGCCGCGCACTCCTCGTCGGGCCGACGCGACTCCTCAAACGAATCAGAACGAATCAGGTCGAAACGGTGCTCCGTGGAAACCACGAGCATCGGCAACACGGAAAGCAGAACGAACCATGAACGAAACCGACCTCCACGCGCAGCGTGCAGCAACAGCCATCCAGTACTTCCGCCTGGTCGATGCCGCCGATCCGGCACTCCTCGAACTCTTCGCGGACGACGCGCAGATGTTCTTCCCGAAGTTCGGAACCGCCAAGGGCCTGGCGCAGATCGGGGCCTTCGCCCAAGGCTTCGCCCGGGGCATCGCTGACATCGAGCACGACATCGCTCACTTCAACGTCCTCACGTCCGGCGACTACGTCGTCGTCGAAGGGGCCGTCAAGGGACAGACGACATCCGGTGTGAAGTTCCCCGACAGATCCTCATCCTTCGGACTCTTCTGCAACGTGTTCGAGTTCCAGGGCGAAAAGATCAAGAGGCTCCACATCTACGAAGACCCCGACTTCGCAGGCACCCACACAGACGGAGTGTCCTGGGGCCAGTCCGTACGTGACAGCATGTAGCCAGCACGACCTGTGCTCAACAGCCCTACAACGAAAGGGACTTCAGAAACAGGTACTCAGCCCGAACAGCACAGGGGGGACCCGGACAGACCCGGGCCGTATGGCGCCGCTCGTGGAGGTACGGGGCGCAGTGAGAGCCTCGCTGTCGGCCTCACGTGATGTCTCGATGCCGGCCGGACCGGTCGCCAACGGCTTGGTGGCGCGCCTTGGAACGGGGGGGCCATCACAGGGAGACGAGACCGGTGCTGTGAGGCGCCCGTCTCCCCTGTTGAACGCGCCGCCAACGGATTTCGTCGTGCCGGAGCTGTGCCGCGGGGCGGTCGTGCAGGCGGGTGTGAGGTCGGGAGGCATGCCATGACCGAATCTGCCCCTGCCCGCGACGGCCTCGGCGCGGCGCACGAGCCGGCGGCGCCGGCGGCGCTCCGAGGTGTCCAGCCCGGTCGCCGCCGACGACCTCGCGCACACCACGCTCACCACCCGGGCCCTCCACCATGCCCGCCTCAGGCCTGCGAGCCCTTCCGTGCGCCGCAGGGACACCTGCGGCGCACGAACACCTGTCTCACATCTCCTCTGCCTGCCACCCCTCAAGCAGCTCCCGCCTGGCGGCAAACGCCTTCGCCAACACCCTGGTCCGGAACGGATTCGCAGCACCCAGGGCCGACGCCACCGCCACCGCCTCGTCCAACAACGCCAACCGCCGCCCAGGCAACTCCCGCACCACCGACGACGCACTGGCCTCCACCAGAACATACGCCAGCTTCGACCCATACACCTCCGACTCCACCTGCGCCAGCAGACGATAGATCCGCAACCCCTCCACACCACGCACCACCCGCCGATTGGCACCCAGCAACTCGACCCTCGCCCGCACGACCAACTCCTGATCCACCGATCCCCCTCCGCTCCCCCACCCCCCACCTGCACCCGCCCCACGACGAGACAGCACGACGAACCCGCCGGCACCCGACAACGGATACCGACACGAACGTCAGAGAGTGGATGACGACGAGTCTGCGGGCACACCACCACCCCGAACAAGCCCCAACCAACGTGCGCTCCGTCCTACCGCACACCACGCCCGAACAGGCATAATGGACCTGACACTCACTCAAGCCCCCCCCGGGGCCGGAGCGGCCGGGCTCGGTTGCGAGGTGCCTTCGGCGGGGTGAAGCGTTCCGGCTTCGGCCGGGGACTCGGCCGACTCGGCATCGAGGAGTTCACCAAGAGGTGATGCTGGCGGCACGGGCGGCGGTGCAGTTGGCGTAGTAGGCACTGCCGCCGCCACCGCTGTGGTCGTCGGAACTCACAGCGTCCCCCGCCGGCCGAGTCCGCGGTGGGTCGGGATTTGTCGTCCGCGACATCCTTCTTGTCGTCGTTGCCTCTGCCGCCGGCGGCGATGCCGACGATGAAGGCCACGGCGAGAGCGGGCAGTACGACCCTTTTGCGAGCCCACTCGGGTATGGGTCTGGTGGGTTGGGGCACGTTGTACGGGTTGCTGAATTTCCCCCTGATTGCTGTGAGGACGATGACGTCAGTCGTCAGGCCTGGACGTCCCAGAGGACGTGGAGGGCGGCCGGCTTGCGGAAGACCAGGCCGTGCGGGGCGGCGGGCCGCTGCGGGTCGAGGCGGAGTCCGGGGAGGCGTTCGAGCAGGCGCTGGAGGGCGATGCGGGTTTCCAGGCGGGCCAGGTGGGCGGCGAGGCAGTGGTGCGGGCCGTGGGCGAAGGCCAGTTGAAGGCGGGCTTCCGCGCGCCGGACGTCGAAGCGGTCCGGGTCGGTGAAGACGGCCGGGTCGCGGTTGGCGCCGGTCAGAGAGACACTGACCAGGTCGCCGCGCCGGATCGCGGCCGGGCCGAGCACGGTGTCGCGGGTGGCGTAACGGTCCACCACAGCAGCGCCGGGCTCCAGCCGCAGGGACTCCTCGACGGCTCCGTCCAGCAGGCCGGAATCGGCCTGCACCAGGGCGAGTTGGGCGGGGTTCTGCAGCAGGTGGAGCAGGGCGTTGGTGATCATCGCTTCGGTCGTCTCGATGCCGCCGAACATCAGCACCGCCGCGTTGGAGGCCACTTCGGGCACGTCCAGCTGCCCGGCGGCGGAGACGAGGAGCGAGGAGGCGTGCGGGTCGGCGACGGTTGCCTCGACGGCGGTCCGCAGCTGTGCGTAGGCGGCAGGACCCGCCGGGCCCGCCGCCAGGCCCTCGGTGATGTCCGAGACCGACCGCACGATGGCGTCGTACCAGGAGAGCACCGTGTCGGTGGTCGTCCCGACCAGCCCGAGGGCGTCGGTGACGACGGCCACCGCGAGCGGTCCGGCGAAGGCGCGGCGCAGTTCGCCGGCGCCCTCCGGTTCCAGTGCGGTGATGAGGCGGTCGGTCTCCCGTTCTATGAAAGCGGCGAAGTTGTCGTGCACCCTTCGGGGCCGGAAGGGGGCTGCGAAGGGCTCGCGGTGGCGGGTGTGCGCGGCACCGTCCAGGGACAGCATGCTCGGCCCGACGACCTGGGCGGTGGTGAAGCGGGGGTCGTCGACGGTGAACGTGGCGGAGTCCCTCATCACGTCCAGCCCGAGGTCACGGCGGGTGACCAGCCAGCCGTTCAGCTCGGGGATCCACGACACCGGCTCGTGGGCGCGGAGCAGTGCCAGGCGCGGGTGCGGATCCCGGGCGAGTTCGGCGAGCGTGGTCGAGGCCCCGAGGGGGAACGAGTCGGCGGTGCTCATCGCGCTGTCCGGCCGGGAGGAGGGAAACGGTTCACGGAGCATCGTAATCACGGCGCCTCGTCCGCCCGTTCACCGGCCCTGGCGCGCGGTGCGTCCACGGAGTTGAGCGGGGTGCGTCCTCGGGAAGCCGTGGGTGCGCCGCGGGACAGGTACGCGGGCGCGGAGTCGGAAGGAAGGGGTGGCCGCTTGGGCGGTATGCGCGAGGTGCACCACAAGGTCGCGTCGGCCTCCTGGCCGATACCGCTCGAACCGGCCCCTCGGCTCGCACAAGCCCTGGGCCTCGGGCCGGACGACCTGGGGATCAAGCGGGACGACCTGACCGGGCTCGGCGGCGGAGGCCGCACTGGCCGGACCTCGGTGGTGGTGGTCGGGCCGGTCTCGCTTCAGGCGCTGTGGACCCCGACCTCGTACAGCGAGTACCCCCAGTCGGTGCCGCGGTCGAGGCCGTGGATCCGGACGTAGCGGGCCGGGGTGCCGGTGAACCGGGCCGTGTCCAGGCCGCCGTCGCCGCTCGTGGTGGACCAGGCGGTCTGCCAGGTGGTGCCGTCGGTGGAGAGTTCGATGCGGTACGACTTGCCGTACGCGCGTTCCCAGTCCAGCGTCACCCGGGAGACGAGGTGGGTGGAGCCCAGGTCGACCTGCCACCACTGGTCGTCGCTCCAGTCGCTGGCCCAGCGGGTGGAGTCGTCGCCGTCCACGGCGCGGCCCGGCTGGTAGCTCGTGAACGGGTTCGACTCGGACGAACTGGCCGTGGCCGGCTGCCCCTTGGCGAGGTTGGCGGAGGCCTGGTGCTGTTCGGTGGCCCCCCAGGTGTCGAGGTAGGACTCGGCGCCCCGGAACAGGTCCTTCACCACGTCCTGGCCGCCGACCTGTCGGATGTCCTCGATCCAGTCGGGGATCATGCCGGCGTGGGCCGCGCCGTCGGTGTTGATGTCGAAGGTGCGCTCGCCGGAGGTCTGCTTGTCGATGACGGAGCCGCCGTCGACGCTCTTGAAGGGGTACGTCACCTTGTTCGCGGCGTCCGCTCCGCGCGGGGCGGGGTGGTCGCCGATGCCGTTGAAGTCGGTGCCGTAGCCGTAGCCCACGTCGTACTTGTCGCGCAGTGCCTTGGTCCGGGCGGCTTCCGCGACGAAGCCCTCGGAGCCGTGCATGTACTGGGCGACGAAGCCGCCGAGGGAGTAGACCCGCTCGGTCCAGTTCAGGTCCATCCAGCTGTGCGAGGAGATCACGCCGGGGTAGGACGCCGATTCCAGGATGTCGAGGGCCTGGCCGACGGCCTTGACGCCCATGTGGTCGATCTCCAGCATCATCTTGCGCTTCATCATGCCGCGCACGGCGTATTCGCCGAGTTCGGTGAGACCGCGTTTGTTGCACTGTGCGTCCGAGTCGTACGAGGGGACGTCCACGCCCGCCGGCAGGTCCGCCTCCGCCTCCGAGGAGGCGCTGCCGATGGGGTTGTCGTGTTGCGGGCCGGTGCACTTCTCGGTCTGCCAGAAGGTGCCGGTGGACAGGAACTGGCCGACGTTGATGGCGGTTCCGAGGCCGCCGGAGTCGAAGCGGACGCCGCACAGCGCGTTGTCGAACTTGTGGCAGAGGAACATCGAGCGGACGCCGAGTGCGTAGAGCTCGTCGAGGCCCTTGTCGATGTCCTCCTTGCTGCACTGCGGGATGTCGAGGATCTGCTTGCAGCCGAAGGGTTCGGAGGTCTCGACCCCGAGGACGACGGCGAGTTTGCCCTCTTCGATGACCTGCCGGGCCTGCGCGCTGTCAGTGACGATCCGGAACCAGCCCTTGCCGGTGCCGCCGTACATCTTGTCGATGTAGGCCTGGAGCGCGTAGGTCATCTTCGCCTGCAGCCGGATCGAGGTCATCTCGTCACAACTGCGGTCCTTGAAGGGGTAGATGGAGCAGATCATGCCGTTGGTGACGAGGTCGTTGACGAGCACGCGCTGGCCGCCGCGCCAGGCCCGCTCCACCCAGGCGTAGTAGTCGGCCTGGTGGGTCATCGAGTCGTACGCGGGCCAGTCCTCGAAGGTCGGCCAGCCGACCGGGTCGTGCTTGCCGTCACCGCCGTGGGTGATGTAGTCGAAGAGCGCGAGGGTGCCGTCGGGGTAGTGCTCGGGGCAGTCCTTGAGGGCGTCGGCGACTCCGGCCTCGGAGAAGACCTTGCCGCAGATCAGCCGGCCCCCGAACGCCTCGTTGCCGAACAGGTGGTTGTGCGCGTCGACGAACCCCTGCACTTCTCCTGCCGAGTCGGTGCCGGTGAACGGCTCGCCGGTGACGTCGATCTGGACGTCCGGGGCGGGTCGTGCGGTCGGGATCCACCAGTCGTTGCCGGCCGCGGCACTCGGGGTGGGTCCGAGGGCCATGGTCAGTACCAGGAGCAGCAGCGACAGCATGGTGACGTGCTTGCGTCCGCGGTACGAGCGTGCGGTCGGCGTCACGGTCCACGTCCCTCGGTCGGCGGGAGGGCGCGATTGACGAAACCATGAACTTGTCATGAACCGCGCAATACCTGGGGCGAGGGTCATGCCCCACGCCGACGGAGTCAAGTGCCCGGGACGCTTGACCTGACATGCTGCCGACGGGCGCGCTTCGCGACACGCCCCGGAAGAGAGTCGTGTGCCGCTGTCGATCCGGCCGCCTTCTGTTCGACGTCATGGTGTGGGGTGCTCGGCCGCACGATGACGCGACAGGGTTCGGTGAGGATGCAGGTGGATCAATTGCTGAGGGTCATGAACTTCAATGTCTCGAGTGACGGAATCGCTGCCGGTGAACATCAGAGCCTGCAGAAGCCGTTCGGCCTCGACCATGCGGAGCGGCTGTTCGCCTGGGCCGGAGCCACGGCAAGCTGGCCCATGCGCACGGATCCCGGAGGGAGCCGGGGCCTGGACGACTACTTCACGCGGGACTTCGCACGCAACATCGGTGCGGAGATCATGGGCCGCAACAAGTTCGGGCCCCTGCGCGGGCCCTGGCAGGACCATGAGTGGTGCGGCTGGTGGGGCGAGGAGCCCCCGTTCCGCACGCCGGTGTTCGTCATGACCCACCACGAGCGTCCCTCGTTCACGCTCTCCGACACCACGTTCCACTTCGTCGACGGTGCCCCGGCCACGATTCTCGAACGGGCCCGGGACGCGGCGCAGGGCAAGGACGTCCGGCTCGGCGGCGGGGTCACCACCGTCCGGCAGTTCCTCGACGCCGACCTCGTGGACACCCTGCATGTGGCGGTGGCGCCGGTGACGCTCGGGTCCGGACTGCGCCTCTGGGACTCCCCCGACGAGCTGCTCGACCGGTTCCACCTGGAGGTGGTGCCCAGCGCGAGCGGCGTGACGCACCACTTGTTCTGGCGAAGGTGACACAGTGACGACGACCAGGCTGCCGTCGACCGGGGCGATTTACCGTTACGGCTTCACGCGGTCGACCTGCGGGTCGTGGTCATTGGTCTGCGCGGCGAACTCGCTGTTGATGTGCACCACGTCGTAGTCGGCGCCGTGCTTCAGGCCCGGGCTGACCAGGATGTGGTCCAGCATCTGCCGGGCCGTCCGACACCGCCCGGCCGGCGGCGAAGAGCTCGATCACCTCCTTCGTGAGGCGGCTGAGCTCAGCCTGGTCGAGCCCACGTCGGCGCTCGACGTGGGCGCACGCCCAGAAGTGGCAGGCACACGAGGCGTTGACGATCCAGATGCCCGAGCACCCGTGCGGGCCGTGGCGATCCACCGCTGCGGGGGTGGATCGGGCCCGTCGTGCGACGGGCCTGCTGCCACGGTCTGCTCCACCTGGGCGCGGGCGAGGCCGTCGTCGAGGCCGGAGAGGGGCCCGGAGGCGTCCCCACCCGGACGCCTCCCGCTTCTTGGGTGACTGCGCCGAGCGCCCGCGTCGTGATGGAGGCCCGAACCCACTCCGACAAGAAGCAGGAAGGGAAACCGCGATCCCCGGTCTTTCACCTGCGCAGGTCGAAGGCGGATGACGGCCGACGCGGGAAGCTCGTCAACCGGCGCGCTCGGCGAGCAGAGCGTGCGGGTTGCTGGATTCGTACCAGCCGAGGAAGGGAGGACAGACGTCGTAGCCCAGCAGGCGCTGCAGCTCTTCGGGGTACTCGCGTACCACGTCCATCGGCACCGCGAGGTACTGGTTCTCCTCCTGTCGCATGTTGCCGGCGATATAGGACAGGGTCAGCCCGGTACGCGGCTCGGTGGACGCATTGCGCCCGCCACCGTGATAGAGACCGCCGAGCCAGATCAGCGCGGATCCCGCAGGCATCTCGGCCGGCACCGCCTCGTCGCGCTGCGGTGCCCGCTCGTCGTCCCAGCGGTGGCTTCCCGGGATCGTCATGGTCGCGCCGTTCTCCGCGGTGAAATCGGTCATCGCGACCATGACCTGGACCCGGGTGGTGGGCGCGGGGTAGGGCCGCAGATGGGAGGTGTCGTCGCGGTGCAGCCACTGCTCGTCCTCGCCGGGCCAGATCTGGATCACCTGGGTCGCGCTGACCTGGACGTTGGGTGAGATGCTCACCTGCTGACCGCTGAACCACACCGGCACGGGCTGCTGGACGAGCCGGCGGGCGGCCCCGAGGAACAGCGGGTGCAGCGCGACGGCGGCCATGTGCCGGCTGCGGGCGAACAGCGAGGACATCCGCTTGGTCTTGTGGCCGGAGAAGTCGTTGTCGCCGTACCCGAACTTCTCCAGCGCGGGACCCAGGTCGGCCCAGAGCGCCTCCCGGGTGCCGGGGTCCAGGAACTCCTCCACGACGACTGCACCGTCCTGGTCGAGGAGGTCGCAGACGTGGTCGAGCTCGGCGTCGGAGCGGACCGTGGTGAGGCTTGTGTCGGTCATGTGTTTCCCTTCCCTGAAGGCGTGCATGGGCGCGGCGGTACGCAGGTCGCGTGAGGTCCCGGTGTCACGGCGACTGCGTCCGCCGGAAGCGGTTGATCGCGTCGAGATGCCGGTCGCGCATCGCGGTGTCGCGGACGCCCAGCCCCTCGTGCGGTGCCAGGGCCAGCACGCCGACCTTGCCGATGTGCCGGTTGCGGTACACGTCGTCGACTGCCTGGCCGGCGTGTTCCAGGGCGTACGTTCGGGAGAGGGTGGGGTGGATCCTGCCCTTGGCGACGAGGCGGTTGGACTCCCACGCCTCCCGGTAGTTGGCGAAATGCGATCCGACGATCCGTTTGAGCGACATCCACAGGTAGCGGTTGTCGTACTCGTGGCGGTAGCCGGAGGTGGAGGCACAGGTCACGATGGTGCCGCCCTTGCGGGTGACGTACACCGAGGCGCCGAAGGTGTCCCGGCCGGGATGCTCGAAGACGATGTCGGGGTCCTCACCGCCGGTGAGCTCCCGGATCCGGCGGCCGAACCGTTTCCATTCCGCCGGGTCCTGGGTGTATTCGTCCTTCCAGAACGTGTAGCCCTCGTCGGCGCGGTCGATGACCGCGTCGGCGCCCATCGCCCGGCAGATGGCGGCCTTGGCCGGGCTGGACACCACGCAGATCGGGTTCGCGCCGCCGGCCAGCGCGAACTGCGTCGCGAACGCCCCCACGCCACCGGACGCGCCCCAGATGAGCACGTTGTCGCCCTGCTTCAGCCGGGCTCCGTTGCTGGAGACCAGCTGCCGGTACGCGGTGGAGGCGACCAGACCGGGCGTGCTCGCCTCCTCCCATGTCAGGTGCGCCGGCTTGGGCATCAGCTGGTTCGCCTTGACCAGCGCCAGTTGGGCCAGGCCGCCGAAGTTGGTCTCGTACCCCCAGATGCGCTGGTCCGGGTCGAGCATCGTGTCGCTGTGCCCGTCGGGCGCCTCCAACTCGGCCGACAGACAGTGCGCGACGACCTCGTCGCCGGGCTTCCACGCGAACACGCCGGGCCCGGTGCGCAGCACGACTCCGGAGAGGTCGGAGCCGATGACGTGGTAGGGCAGGTCGTGCCGCCGGGCCAGGGGTGAGCGGCGGCCGTACCGGGCCAGGAACGTGAAGGTCGGCAACGGTTCGAAGAGCGAGGACCACACGGTGTTGTAGTTGATCGAACTGGCCATCACCGCCACCAGCGCCTCCCCTGGCCCGACCTGGGGAACGGCGACCTCGTCGAGGTGCACCGACCGGCGCGGATCGCGGTCCTCGGCCGCGACTCCGACGAACATCTCGACCTCGTCCGCGTGCAGGGTCACCGCGCGATAGCTCTCGGGGACCGGCAGTGCGGCGAAGTCCGCCGGCCGGGTGTCCGGGTCGAGAACGGCGCTGATGATGTCTTGCATCTGTGCTCCTCCGTGTACGCGACTGCGGAAGCAGGGGGGCCGGCGGGCCGCCGTCCGGGTCAGTGCACGAGCCGTCCCATCAGGCGCTTGAGCTCGGCGGCCGGATCGGTGGTGAGTCCGCCGTGCACGGGACTGGTCTGGATCACGGTGCTGCGGGGTGCGGTGAGCCAGCCGAAGCGCGACCCACGCGTGCCGGCCCCGGCGGGACCGCCCTCGGGGCCGCCCGTGCACACCGCGCGGATGGTGTCCAGGGCCGCGGTGACCATGTCGATGTCGATGTCGGGGTCGAGCGCGCGAAGCCGGTCGGCGTCGATGTGGACCGCGGCGCCGAGGAAGTCCGCACCGGGGCAGTAGAGCAGCGCCCCGACGTTGATCTGCTCGCTGCGGTCGACTCGCGGGACGGCGCGCAGCAGTGCGTAGTCGAAGCTGAGGACGGACGGCGTGGCGGTGGTCATGCGTCCTCCTCCGGCCACCACGCGCGGACGCCGGCGCATCGGGTGAGCAGGTAGTCCACGTAGCGCTGCCGCAGGTCGGCCGGATTCGCGTCCTGCGGAACGGAGTTCATGCCCAGCAGGAAGCTGTCCGGGACCAGGGCGGTGATCTCGGTCAGCGCCTCGGCGGTCACCGTCTCGGCGAGCTCGGCGTCGAGCTTGGCGAGCACGGCCGGGTCGAGGGAGGCGACCAGGTCGGCGAGCACGTGCTGGGACAGGTCGTACCGGCGCTCGGCCCAGGTGGCGACGGCCGGCCAGGAGTGCTGGAACAGCAGTGCGGCACCGTGGTCGATGGCCCAGAGCCGGCGGTGCCAGATGATCAGGTTGGGGTTGGACCAGGTGCGGTCGACGTTGGCGGTCAGCGCGTCCAGCCAGTAGATCCTGGCGGCCTCCTCGGCGGGCGGCTCCCACCCGACACCGTCGTAACCGACCGAGCCGGGCAGGAAGTCCATGCCCAGGTTCTCGCCGGCGCTGGCCCGCAGCAGCTCCTGGATCTCCTGGTCGGGGTCGCGGCGCGCCATCTCCGGGTCGATGTCGACGGTGACGAGCTCGGGGACGCGGATGCCGAGTCGCCGGCCGAGCTCGCCGACGACGATCTCCGCGACGAGGGCCGCGGTGCCCTGGCCGGCGCCGCGGAACTTCACGACGTAGACGCCGTCGTCGTCGGCTTCCACCAAGCCGGGCAGCGATCCGCCCTCACGCAGGGGGGTCAGGTACTGCGTTCCTAATACTCTTTGCAACAAAGCTCATCCTGCTGGTCGTTGTCGGGCATGGAAACGGTGGTCACGCGAGCCGGACGGGCAGTCGTGTGACGGCTTTCAGGAAGCGCGGGCCGACGTCGTCGGGGTCGGCGGCCAGACGCACGTCGGGGAAGCGCGCGAACAGCTTGTTGAGCGCGATCTCGGTCTCCGCCGTGGCCAGCGACGCCCCGGGGCAGAAGTGGTCGCCGGCGGCGAAGCTGAGCTGCGGGTTGTCGGCGCGGGTCACGTCGAGGACGCGCGGGTCGGTGAACCGCTCGGGGTCGTTGTTGGCGGCGCCGACCACCAGCTGGATCTGGCCGTCCTTGGGGATGGTCACCCCGTCGATCTCGATCGGCTCCGCGGCGAAACGCGGCAGGGCCATCTTGATCGGGCCGGAGTAGCGCATCAGCTCGCGCACCGCCTGGACGGTGTTCTCCGGCTGCGTCCTGACCAGTTCCAGCTGGTCGGGGTGGGTCAGGAGGTTGAAGAAGCTGAGCGAGATCGAGTGCCGGACCGTGTCGAGGCCGGCCTGCACCAGGACCAGGACCAGGGCGACGAGTTCGACCTCGTCGAGCTTCTCGGTCTCGTCGCTGACCTGGACCAGGTCGGAGATCAGGTCGTCGCCGGGCTGGGCACGGCGCGCGCCTATCAGCCGGATGACCGTGTCGACCATGCCGTGCAGCGCGGGCGGCAGGATCTCCGGGTCGGGGCGGACGAAGGTGGTGAACGCCTCGGACCACTTCAGCCACTGGTCGCGGTACTCGTCGTCGACACCGAGGAGTTCGCAGATGACCGTGGTGGAGATCGGGTGGGCGTACTCGGCGACGAGGTCCGTCTCGCCTTCGGGGTCCATCCGGTCGAGCAGCTGGTCCGCGAGCGACTCGATCCGGGGGCGCAGGGACTTGACCCGGCGCACCGAGAACGCCCGGTCGATCAGGGAGCGTACGCGCCGGTGGTCCTCCGGCACCATCGTCATGATCGTCGAGTCGAAGTACTTGAGCAGTTCCTCGGGCACGCCGCGGCGGCGCATGCTGTCGAGGTGGACGCCCTCCGGCGGGTGGTTGCTGACCCGGCGATCGGCGAACAGGCCGCGGACCGCCTCGTAACGGGTGACGACGTAGACGTCGTTGCCGTCGGAGAAGCGGCCCGGGCACACCGGTCGGGGGGCTCCCGTCCAGCGTTCCCCCGCCTCGCGGTCGGTCACGAAATTGACGTCGGACAGGTCGAACTCGACGTCCGTCCAATCGAATGCTTCGGTCACCAACATCCCCATTCGCTAGCTTCACAACGCTGATCCGGGTGTTGACGGGGGCCGCCGGCGAGCGGTGCGGCACATCCCGGGTTGAACCATGCAGTTTTCAGATACAGCACTGTATCAGAATGCGATACTGTATCCGAGTTCTCGGAAGGAGGCCGATCATCAGCAAACGACTCACCCGGCAGGAGAGCCGGGAAATCACGCGCCAGGAGCTGCTGCAGGCAGCTGCCGACCTGTTCGCCGAATGCGGCGTCAACGGCACCTCGGTCGAACAGATCGTGGAACGCGCCGGGTACACCCGGGGCGCCTTCTACGGCAACTTCGACGGCAAGCAGCAGCTGATCCTGGCCCTGCTGGAGCACCGCACCGAGCGCGAACTGGCCGAGGTGCAGGCACTCAGCGCCAACGCCGGCTCGTTCGAGGAGACGATCGAGCACCTGCGCAAGTGGCACCGCGAGCGGGACAAGAACTTCGCGAGCTGGCTGGCCCTGCGCACCGAACTGTGGCTCTACGGCATGCGCGATCCGGCGGTGCTGTCCGTGCTGGCCGACCGCGAGCGTCGTTCCCGCGAAGCGATGGCCCAGGCCCTCACACAGGGTTTCGCCGCCCGGTCGGTCACCCCGCCCGCGCCGGTGGAGCTGCTCGCCCTGATCGTGCACGCCCTGGACGACGGGCTCTCCATCCAGCGCGTGCTCTCGGCCGGCGAGAGCCCGGCCGGGGGCGTCATGGACGTGGTGGATCTGCTGATGCGGTCGTGGACCGCGCTGGCCCGCGCCGGAACCACCGAACCCACCGGTCCGCCCGCCCCGGAGAGCGGCACCACCCCCTGAGCCGTCGGCCGGTCCCCTCTCCCGGCCACGCCCTATCGAAGAACTGGAGTACCACCCATGAGCGAGGAAGCGAAGTCGACGACGGCGGAGGCGGCTCTCGGACCGCCCGTCGCCGCCGCCGGTCCGGACCCCAAGCGCTGGCTGGCGCTGATCGTCCTGCTTGCCGCGACCTTCATGGACCTGCTCGACGTCAACATCGTCACCGTGGCGATCCCGAGCATCCAGGAGGACCTCGGCGCCTCCTCGGCCGCCGTCCAGGCGCTGAACGTCGGTTACACCCTGTCCTTCGCGGTCACGCTGATCACCGGCGGCCGTCTCGGCGACATCTTCGGCCGCAAACGGGCCTTCCTGGTCGGCGTCGCCGGCTTCGTCGCGGCCTCGGCCCTGTGCGCCTTCGCCCCCAGCGCCGAAGTCCTGGTGGCGTCCCGGGTGCTGCAGGGCATCGCCGCCGCGATCATGGTGCCGCAGGTCCTGGCGATCATCTACGTGACCTTCCCGGCGGAGGAGATCGGCCGGGTCGTCAGCCTGTACGCCAGCATGATCGGCCTGGCCATCGTCGCCGGACCGGTGCTGGGCGGCGTGCTGATCTCCTGGGATCCGGCCGACCTGGGCTGGCGGACCGTCTTCGTGGTCAACCTGCCGTTCGGCGTGGCCGCCCTGATCGCCGGTGCGATGTGGATGCGCGAGTCGAAGTCGCCCCGCGCCACCCGGCTGGACCTGGTCGGCATGGTGCTGGTGACCACCGGCCTGCTGTTGCTGATGCTGCCCCTGCTGCGCGGCCGCGAACTCGGCTGGCCGACCTGGAGCATCGCCTCGCTCATCGCCGCCGTGCCGGTCCTCGTGGCGTTCGTGTACTACGAGCGGTACAAGACCGCCAAGGGCGGATCGCCCCTGGTCGTCCTCTCCCTGTTCAAGATCCGGACCTTCGGTGCCGGGGTCGGCGCACAGCTGCTGTTCAGCTGCATCCCGGCCGGCTTCTTCCTCAGCTGGACGCTCTATCTGCAGGGCGGTCTCGGCTGGTCGGCGCTGCACACCGGTCTCACCGCGATCCCGTTCTCGCTGGGCGTCCCGATCGCCGGCAACTTCGCCGTCCGCAAGCTGTTCCCTCTCTACGGACGCAAATGCCTGTTCGCCGGGGCACTGCTGATGATGGCCGGGCTCCTGCTGTACGCGTGGATCGCCGACCAGGCCGGCGACGGGATCACCTCCTGGCACGCCGTCGTCCCGATGCTGCTGCTCGGCTCCGGCATGGGCATGCTGCTGGCCCCGCTGACCGGCATGACCCTGAACGATGTCGAGCCACGGGAGGCGGGTGCGGCGTCCGGCCTGATCAACGCGGCCGGTCAGCTCGGCGCCGCCCTCGGCGTGGCCCTCATCGGTGCGATCTTCTTCTCCGGCCTCGCCACCAACGCGGGGACGCAGGCCGACCGGGTGCTGCCGAACGTCCCGGCCGTCGCCGCGCACCAGGCCGAGATCCGCGCCTGCGCCGTCGACTCCCACGACCAGGCCGACCTCAGCGCCGTGCCCGACACCTGCCGCGCCCTCGGCACCGATGACCCCGCCCAGCAGAAGGCGATCGGAAACGCCCTGGCCGACATCAACTCCGGGACGTTCACCGCCACCTTCAGCGAAGCCCTCTACTGGGCGTCCGCAGGCCTGGCCGCGGTGCTCTGCCTGCTGTTCCTGCTGCCGCGGCAACCGCGGCGGCTGGGTGTGTCCTGACCGTCCCCGTCCCCCCGACATCTGAGGAGCACCACCACCATGCCCCGCAAGAATTACCAGATCATCGTCTACGGCAAATTCGCGGCGCTCGACGACGACCGGCGCGCCAAGCTGCTGGCCGTGGCCGACAAGCACGACCTGTTCCAGTCGAAGTTCACCGAGGAGGGCACCGTCACGTACGAACGGACCCTGCTCACCTTCACCTTCCGCTGTGTCGTGAAGGCCGACGCCGAGGACAAGATCGACGAGGTCGTCGCCGGGGCCGAGGAACTGGCCACGGCCGCCGTCCGGGACCTCGGCGCCGATGTGTGCGATCTGCGGTCCGTCTGCACCGACCTGGAGACCATCAAGATCAAGCGGCGGGGACGATGACGCCCGAGACATTCACCGTTCTCCTTTCCGACTCCGCTCTGCGGCGGGTTTTCTCGGCCATAGCCCTGGGCTCGTCGACGTCCGCGGAGATCCTCGCCACGACCGGGCTCGCCGCCCCGGAGGCCGCCCCGGCGATCGGCCGACTGTTGCGCGAGGGACTGGTCGTCAGCCAGGGCCGGGGCCGGCTGGCGGTCGACGAGGCCGCCCTGGACGCCGCGGCCGAGATCGCCGGCCTCCGCCTGCAGGAGCAGGCGGAGGCCGAACAGCCCGATCCCGGACTGCGCGGCTACGTCCGTGGCACGGTGCTGGTCCGGCTGCCGGAGGACGACGACGAGACCCGGCGGGCCGTCCTGGACCACGTCGCGGCGACGACCTTCGAGGCCGGCCGGGAGTACGACGAGCGCACCGTGACCGATCTGCTGCGGCCGTGGTGCGAGGGCACCGGCCTGGACCCGGTCTCGCTGCGGCGGTTCCTGGTCGACGACGGATTCCTGCACCGCGAGTCGGGCGCCTACCGGCTCGTCTCCCTCGTCGGGCCCGGCCGGTCATCCTGAGCCCACCGCGGCCGGCGAGGGCCGCGGGCGCCGGACGGCCGCCAGGACGGCGGCCTGGTAGGGCGTGAGCGCCGGCATCGGCGGGGCGGACGTCGGCCAGTGCGGGTCGCGCCCGTGCGTGAAGAGTGCGCCGAGCGACGACAGCATGGCCCGGCGTTCGGTCCGCCGGCGGCCGGAGGGCAGCACCTCCCCCGGCCGTCCGGCGCTCTCCAGCGTCTGCCGCAGACTGGAGAGCAGCACCGGATGAGTGCTGACCTCGACGAAGATCTCGTGACCGTCCTCGGCCAGCCGCCCGGTGGTGGCGGCCAACCGGACCGGCTCCCGCAGATTGCGCATCCAGTACGCGGGCCCGAGCTCGGTGCCGGGGACCGGCGCCGCGGTCACGGTCGAGTAGATCGGCACCCGGGACGGCACCGGTCTCAGCGAGCGCAGCGCCGTCGCCAGGTCGTCGCGCAGTTCATCGACGTAATGACTGTGCGAGGCGACCGTGCCCCGCACCATCCGGCAGTAGACGCCGCGCCGGTCGAGGTCCTCGACCACGGCGGTCAGCGTGGCGGTGTCCCCGGCCAGCACGGTCGAGCGGGGACTGTTCTCCCCGGCGACACAGATACGGCCACCGCTGGCGGCGGCCAGGGCGTGCGCGGCCTCGGGCGACAGCTCGGTGGTGGCCAGCGCGCCCCGGCCGGCGATCCGCCGCAGCAGGGCGCTGCGGCGGCAGGCGATCAGCAGGGCGTCGTCGAGGGTGAGTGCTCCGGCCGCGTACCCGGCGGAGATCTCGCCCATGCTGTGCCCGGTCACCGCGTCCGGCTCCACGTGCCAGCTGCGCCACAGGGCCACCAGGGCGATCTGCAGCGACACCATCGTCGGCTGCAGCACATCGATCTCACCGAGCCGCGACGCCGCCGGGTCGGCCCTCAGCTGCTGGATCACCGAGAAGCCGGCCAGCGCGCGCACCCGTTCGTCGCAGCGCCGCAGCGCCGCGCGGAACACCGGCTCGGTGTCCAGCAACTCCAGGCCCATGCCGTCCCATTGGGCGCCCTGACCGGCGAAGACGAACACCAGGCCGGGTCGTCGGGACGGCGACGGAGCCGTCACCCGGTCGGCCCACTCCTGCACCAGCTTGTCCAGTCCCCCGGCGAGGTCGTCGTAGGACTCGGCGGTGAGAGCGGCCCGGTGGGCCAGGCCGGACGTCCCGGCTGCCGCGTCGTGGCAGTACCGGGCCAGCGAGGGCAGATCCCGGCCGGCGCGGATCCGGCCGGCGTGCCCGCGGATCGCGGCGAGCAGGCCGCCCTCGGTCCCGGCGGCGACGGCGAACAGCCGTACGGTCACTTCTCCCCCTCAGACTCGGACGGCGACCTGGTGCCGGTAGCTCTCCATCGGCAGGCCGCTCATCCACGGCACGAGGCCCAGCCGGCTGAGCACCTTGATCGAGGCGGGAGGCCGGTAGTCGGCGAACATGCCGCCGAACATCAGGATCTGACTGTGCGTGGCGATCGTGCGCACCAGCGGGTTCATCCGCTGCCGGTCGAGCGTGCGGCGGAAGCGGCTGCCCGGGGCCATCCGGCGGCGCACCGCGGCGCGGACCTCGGCGGAGACGTCGTGATCGGTGATCCACTTCAGCTGCGGCATCTCCTCGGTGATCCCCCGCATCGTCCGCAGCCGCTGACGGGTGAACACGTCGATGTGCGACAGCGCCCCGCCCGGCCGCAGCACCCGCGCGGCCTCGTGCAGGAAGCGGCCCAGATCGGGGTACGTGTGCGAGCTCTCGATGTTGATCAGCACGTCCACCGAGGAGTCCTCGAACGGCAGCTTCTCGGCGTCGCCCTGGACGAAGCGCAGGGTCTCGCCCCGCGCCAGCGTGGCCTCGGCCCGGGCGATCGCCTTCGGCGACAGGTCCAGGCCGGTCATCCGGGCGCCGGGGACGAGCCGGGACAGGAAGTTGAGCCCCTCGCCCGTCCCGCAGCCCACCTCCAGGACCGTCCGGTCGGCGCACCCGTCCAGACCGTCGGGCAGGTCGCGCAGGGCCAGGTAGTAGAGCTGCTCGCTGAAACCGTCGGTGCCGAAGTCGGTGAACCCGGGCAGCCGGTCCTCGATCTCGGCTGCCAGACCGGGGTCGTACATCCCCCAGTTCCACAGCTCGCCGCGACCGGACAGGGTGGCCGCCATGTCGTAGATGGAGGAACTGGCCGACTTCATCCCGGCGGCCTTCGCCCCCGAGCGGGGTGCTCTGGACTCGTCGAGGTTGATGTCCGCCAGACCGGCGGTGAAGGCGGTCATCACATCGGGTTGGCTCATTAGGGTCTCCGAGTTCGCCGGATCGGTGCGGTCACGCGTCGACGGTGTCGCCGCGCATCAGGTCGTCGGCGCCGTCCGGCGCCTCGGCGGGGTCGGAACCGACGTGCTGCGGTCGGTTGCCGTCGTCGACGAAGACCACGCTCGGCCGGTACGCGCGAGCCTGTTCCTCGGTCATCGCCGCGTACGAGATGATGATCACCAGATCACCGGGGCTGATCAGCCGGGCCGCCGCGCCGTTGATGCCGACCACGCCGCTACCGGCCGGCCCCTCGATGACATAGGTGCTGAGCCGGGCGCCGTTGTCGATGTCGACGACGTCGACCTTCTCCCCGGGCAGCAGGTTCGCGGCGGCCATCAGCGTCGAGTCGAGCGTGAGCGAGCCGACGTAGTGCAGGTCCGCCTGCGTGACCGTGGCACGGTGGATCTTCGACTTGAGCATCTCTCGGTACACCGGGTGGTCTCCGTTCACCATGTCACCGGCAGCTCGTGGACGCCGTAGATGATCGATTCGGGGGTGGTGCGGATCTGGTCCGCGGGGGTCGCCAGCCGCAGCCCGGGCAGCCGTCGGGCCAGCGCCTCGAACGCGATCCGCAGTTCCAGCCGGGCCAGTTGCTGGCCGACGCACTGGTGAATGCCGTAACCGAACGACAGGTGCGCCACCGGCGGCCGGGTGATGTCGAGGCGGTCCGGGTCGTCGCAGAGCGCCGGGTCCCGGTTCGCCGCGGCCAGCGACAGGGACACGGCGTCGCCCTCGGTGAAGTGGTGCCCGTCGAAGTCCATGTCGGCGCCGGCCGCGCGGATCGAGCCGGCGTGCATGACCGTCACGTAACGCAGCAGTTCCTCCACCGCGCCCGCGCCCAAGCCCGGGTCCGCGGCCAGCGCCGCGTACTGGTCGGGATGTGCCAGCAGGGCGAAGGTGCCCAGCGCGATCATGTTCTTGCTGGTGTCGTAGCCGCCCACGAGCAGCACACTGCCGATGGTCGCCAGCTCCTCGTCGCTGAGATCGCCGTCGGCGACCAGCGTGCCGAGCAGATCGTCGGTGGGCTCTTCGCGTTTGGTGCGGATCAGCTCCATCAGCTGCCCGCCGACGTTCTGCCAGCCGGCGATCGCCTCCTCCGCGCTGGAATGGACGGTCAGCAGGGCCTTGATGCCCTTGACGAACACGTCCCGCCGGTCGGCGGGAACACCGAGCAGTTCGCAGATCACCAGCCCGGCGACCGGCTCGGCGAACGCGGCGACCAGATCGGTGGGACCGCCCTCCTCGATCATCCTGCCGAGATACAGCTCGACGTGCTCGGTCAGCCTCGGCTCCATGGTCCGGGTGCGCCGGGCCGAGAACCAGGCGGTCAGCCGGCGCCGGTAGTGGGTGTGCTCCGGCGGGTCCATCGCCGTGAACATCCCCGGTGCCAGGTCGGTCCGGTTCCCGGCCATCGGCAGCGGGATCGGCGTGCGCAGCAGGTCGCCCCGCGAGCTCATGCCCCGGCCGGCGAGGAGCCGGCGGACCTCGTCGTAGCCGGTGACCAGCCAGCCGAGGTGGCCGTCCGGGAAGACCATGCGGGCCACCGGCTGCTCCTCGCGCAGCTCGGCGAGCTCGGGTGCGGGGTCGAACGGGCAGGTGCCACGGGTCATGGGCAGGCCGTCGACGGGACGGACGGTCTCGGACACAACGCTCTCCTTTGCTATACGCCGGTGGACCCGACGATCTCGGCGGCTTCGGTGATGAGTCGGTCGGCCAGCTCGTCGGCGTGCCGGTCACGCCAGGCCTCGTACGGGGTGCCGCGCAGCCAGTGGTTGCAGGCGCCCAGCGCCGGCCCGCAGGCCACCTGGTAGTCCGCGACCCGCTCCGGGGTGCCCTCGATCGCCCACCGCTGGGCCTGGGCGCAGTACCAGCGGAAGACCAGGGCCATCCGGCGCTTGGGGTCGGCCGGCTCGCCGGCGGGGACGACCCGCGACGCCAGTTCCTCGAATCCGGCGCCGAAGTAGTCGCGTTCCACCCGGGACCGGATCCGGCCGGGCACGGCGCCCCAGGAGTCGTAGGTACGCCACAGGTCGTAGAGCTTTCCGGCGCGCACGTGGAAGAGCACGCCCTTGCGCAGCACCCGGGCCCGGCCGCCGAGTTCGAACAGCGCGCCGTAGGGGGCGTACGCGGTGTCGTGCACGTCGAGGTTCGGCAGCAGGTCCTTGGCGGCTTCGCTGAGCCCGCTCTCGGCGGTGCAGAGGTTGATCGACCCGGTGAGGACGAAGTCGGCGCCCAGGACGAACGCGGCGGCGGCCGCCTCCGGGGAGCCGATGCCTCCACCGCCCCCGACGCGTACGCCGGAGGCGACTCCGCCGAGCTGTGCCCGCAGTCGGCGTACCGAGGGCAGCAGCGCGGGCAGGGCGCCCTGGTCGGTGTAGTCGGCTCCGTCGCCGATCGCGCAGATGTCGTCGGCCAGGGCGATCCGCTCGCCGGCCGCGGCCTCCTCGGCGGTGAGCAGTCCGTCGTCGACCAGCCGTGCCACGAGGGGGCGCGGCGGTGGCGCGAAGAACAGGCGGGCGGTGTCCAGGCGGGTCACCTTGGCCAGCAGTTTGCGGGGGGCGTGCACGGTGCCGTCCGCCAGGATGCGGGCACCGGTCAGCCGGTGCCTCACCAGCGCGGGGGTCACCTCGACGTAGGTGGCCGCCTCGACGAGACGGACGTTCTCACGGACCAGCAGATCGACCATGTCGGCCTCGGCGCGCGGGTCGAACGGGTCATAGGTGATGTTGACCCCGAACGGCGCGTCGGCCCCGGCGGCCGCCCGGATGCCGCGGATCGCGTCGGCGACGTCCGCGAGCGGGAGCCCGGCCGCACCGAAGTGGCCGAGCAGGCCGGAGCGGGCCAGCCGGGCGACCAGCTCGACGGAGCTGACACCGTGGTGCATCCCACCGGCGACGTAGGCGTGCCGAACCCCGTGGTCGCGCCGGAACGCCGCCGAGCCCAGCTCCGCGCGCCGCGGCGGCGGAGCGGTGACCGGCCCGGTCGGCGCCACGGTCCGGGCCGGCTCGGGCCGCAGCGGGGTGGCCTCCTCCCGGATCCGGGCGATCAGCTTGGTCAGCACCTGCCCCGGGCCCAGTTCGCGGACCCGGAAGTCGCCTCGGCCCATCAGCAGCCGGATGCTGTCGGTCCACCGCACCGGGGAGACGATCTGGCGGCGCAGGGTGGCGGCCACGGCGTCCGGCTCGTACGGCCGGGCGTCGACGTTGCTGATCACGGGAATCTTCGGGGCGGCGAACGCCGTGGCGTCCAGCAGGCGCCCGAACTCCTCCGCGGCCTGCGCCATGTAGCGGCTGTGGAAGGGGGCGCTGACGTTGAGCGGGGCACAGCGGGCGCCCTTGTCCTTGAACAGCGCGAGCGCGCGGTTGACCGCGTCGGCGGGGCCCGCGACCACTGTCTGGGTCGGCGCGTTGTAGTTGGCGATGTCCAGTCCGGACAGCTCGCTGTCGCGCAGCACCTCCCGGACCAGGTCGGCGTCGACGGCCGAGACCGCGGCCATGGTGCCGCCGGTGACCTGTCCCATCAGCCGGCCGCGTTCGACGACCAGGCGCAGTCCGGTCTCGAAGTCGTAGACGCCCGCGGCGAACAGGGCGGCGAACTCACCGAGGCTGTGCCCGAGCAGGTAGTCGGGCAGACGGCCGCCCTCCTGCAGGGCGGCCAGCCAGGAGAGGGCACCGACCACGTACAGGGCGGGCTGGGTGTACCGGGTGTCGCGCAGGTTGCGGCCGGGGTCCTCCAGGCACAGCTCACGGATCGAGTAGCCGAGGACGGTGTCGGCCCGTTCGACCAGCTCGGGGAACCGGTCGAACAGATTTCGGCCCATTCCCTTGGCCTGGGCGCCCTGGCCGGGGAAGACATAGACGTCGAAGCCGTCGCCCGGGGTGGCGGGGTCGGCCACGGGCGTCGGAGCGGTCATGGTGGTCACCTCGGTTCGTCGAGCCGGCGCGGCGATGACCGAGCGGGTGTCGAGCACCGCCTGGTACAGCACCTCGTCCCGGGCGTACGGGGAGAGCAGCGGCAGCACCCGGGACCGGCTGCCCTCGGGAAGCCGCGCCCGCACCAGGTTGGCCATCGACCCGGACGGGCCCAGGTCCAGGAAGAGCAGGTCGTCGCGGGCCAGCAGCGGTTCGAGGGCTCGTGACAGGTCGAACGGCTCCCGCAGGACCCGCCAGAAGTGGTCCGAGTCGGGGTGGCGCACCTCGGCACCGGTCGTTCCGGAGATCAGCGGGATCGTGGCGGTTCGCGGGGTGAGACCGCCCACGAGCTTGGTGAAGGCGTCGCGTACGCCGTCGATCAGCGGCGAGTGGAACGGGAACAGCACCGGAAGCCGTTGGCAGAGCACACCCGAGGCGTTCAGGTGGCGCTCGATGTCGTCGAGCCGGTCGGCGGTGCCCGCGAGCACGAAGTTGTCCGGCGCGTTGATCGCGGCCAGGTGTGCCCCGGCCAGCGCGGGATCGCGGTCGACGAGACCGGCGTCGGCGAGGACCGCCAGCATCCCGCCGCGCGGGCACTCCGCCTCGAAGAGCATCACCTGCTCCAGCAGCGAGCGCAGGCATTCCTCGGGGTCGAAGATGCCGGCCACCGTGGCGGCGACGACCTCGCCCAGGCTGGCGCCGAGCACCAGTTCCGGTTCGAAGCCGCGGGCGCGCAGCATGCGGGCCAGCGCGTACTCGACCATGAAGATGGCCGGCTGGGTGAGCGACAGGCGGGTCATCGGCAGCTCCGGGCCGCGGTCGCCGCCGTGGATCGCGGCGATGACCGAGTGGCCGTGGACCTTGCGCACCACCGCGTCCAGCGAGTCCAGCGCGTCGTGGAAGACCGGGTCGGCACCGTAGAGCCACCGGCCCATGCCGTGGTACTGGGAGCCCTGACCCGCGAAGAGGAAGACCGGTGTCAGCATGGTGCGTGGTCCTCTTCGGCCGCTCACCCGAGCCCGCGCAGGCGGCCGGCCAGCGCGGCGGGGGTCGGGTTCTCGAACACGTCGGTGAGAGCCAGCCGGACACCGGTCTCGTCCTTGATGCGCTGCGCGAGGGAGGCGGCGAGCAGCGAGTGCCCGCCGCTGGTGAAGAAGTGGGCGTCGGCGTCCAGGTCCGGCCGGTCGAGCAGTTCGGCGAAGAGCTTGGTCAGGGTGGTGGTCAGCGCGTCGCCGCCGACCGGACCCGCGGCGTCGCCCTCGGCCGCGGCCGGCCGGTGCGCGGCGAGGTCCGCCAGCGCCAGGTAGTCGACCTTGTCGCTGCCGGTACGCGGGAACGCCTCCACCGCGAGGATTCGGTGCGGCACCACCGAGCGCGGCAGCCGCTGCCGGGCATACTCCCAGAGCTCGCCCACCGCCTCGGGCCGGTAGGGAACCTGTACGAAAGCGGCCAGCCTGCCGTCCGCGGCGGGGTCGCCGACCACCAGCACGGCGGCCGCCTCGACGTCCGGGTGATCGGACAGCACCGCCTCGATCTCGCCCAGCTCGATGCGGTTGCCGCGCAGCTTCACCTGCCGGTCCATGCGGCCCAGCAGGTCGATACGGCCGTCCGGCAGCCAGCGCGCCACGTCTCCGGAGCGGTAGAAGCGTCCCCACCGGGAGTCCACCCCGAAGCGCTCGGCGGTCAGGTCGGGCCGTCCGTGGTAGCCGGAGGCGACACCGATGCCGGCGACGCACAGCTCGCCGCGCAGGCCGATCGGCAGCGGTTCCCCGTCCGGGCCGGCGATGAAGATGCGGGTGTTGGCGATCGGCGTCCCCACGTCCACCCGGTCGCCGGGATCTGCCGGTACCCGGCCGGCGGTCGCCCAGATCGTGCTCTCCGTGGGGCCGTAGACGTTCCACAGTTCGGCACCCGCCCCGGTCAGGGTCGCGGCCAGCCCGCCGGGCAGTGGCTCGCCGCCGCTGAGCAGCGTGCGGCCGGCGACCAGATCGGTGATCCGGTCGGCGACCAGTCGCCAGGTGGTCGGGGTCGCCTGCAGGAATCCGATGTCGTGGGCGCGTATCGCCTCGGCCAGCAGGGCCCCGTCGGTGCGGGCCTCGTCGGGCAGCACGACCGTGTGGCCGCCGTGCAGCAGCGGCATCATCAGTTCCAGCGACGAGGTGTCGAAGCTGTACGTACTGAGCCAGCCGGTGGGCCGTGCCGTCGCGGCGACGCCGAAGCGCTCCGCGTAGTCGGTGATGTGGTTGACCAGGCTCCGGTGCGTGATCGGGATGCCCTTCGGCCGTCCCGTGGATCCGGACGTGTAGATCACGTACGCGAGGGCGTCCGGCCCTGCCGCGCCGGCCCTGCCGGCGTCGACGGGGACGGTGGGGGCGGTGGCGACGTCGGGGGCCGGGATCGTCCGCCGGTCGCCGGGCGCGGTGAGCCCCTCGCCGGTCACCACGACCTGTGCACCCGCGTCGTCGAGCTGGTAGGCGATCCGCTCCGCCGGGTGGTGCGGATCCAGCGGCAGGTACGACGCACCGACGAGCCAGGTGCCGAACACCGCGGCGGCCAGCGCCGCACCGCGCGGCACCAGCAGCGCGACGACGTCGCCGGGGCGGACACCGGCCGCCGCCAGCCGCTCGGCGGTGTGCGCCGCGGCGCACCACAGGCGGCCGTAGCTCACCCGCTGGTCCCCGTCCCGGACCGCGAGGGTGTCCGGCTCGGCCGCGGCGCGCTCGGCGAATCCGGCGAGCACCGATGTCAGGTCGATCGGCTGGTCGGTGGCGTTGGCAGCTTCGACGACCGCGTGGTCCTCCGGCGACCAGATCGACAGCGAGCCGACCGGCGTGTCCAGGGCGGCGCCGACGGCGACCAGCAACGCGTCGTAGCGGCGGACCATCAGTTCGACGTCCGCGCGGTCCAGGACTCCGGTGTAGAACGCGGCGCGCACGGTGGCGGTGTCCCGGTCGGAGGTCACGAAGAATTCCAGGTCGAACTGGCTGAACCCGTTCTCGACCACGACCAGTTCGGCCGCGGCGCCGGCCACCGTGAAGGTGCGCTGGCCGGCGGTGAACGGCACGTAGTTGAACACGTGCCGGAACAGCACGTTGCGCCAGCCGGAACCGTCGCGCTCGACCACGTCGAGCAGTTCGTCGGCGGGCATGTCCGCGTGGGCCATCGCCTCCATGAAGACCCGGCGCGCCCGGCCGACCAGCTCTCGGAAACCTGCCGTGCGCCCGGTCAGCAGGCGCAGCGTGACCAGGTTGCTGTGGTAGCCGACCGCCCCGGCCGCCTCCCGGCCGCGCGTGTTGACCGGCGATCCGATGGTCAGGTCGGGGCCGGCGCCGTGTCCGGCCAGCAGCACCGCGTAGGCGGTGAGCAGGACGACCGACTCGGGTGCGCGCAGCTCGCGTTGCAGCCGCCGGACGACCTCGTGCGCCTCGGGCGACAGGACGTGGGTGACCTCGTCGCCCTCCAGGGTGGTGGTCGCCGGGGCCGGCTTCTCGCACCACAGCTCCAAGCCGGACGAGCGGAACCCGGCCATGGTGTCGCGCCAGAACGTCACGCTCTGCTCGGAGGGTGCGGGCTCGTGCCAGGCGGGCACCGGGTCCGGCTCCGGGGTCCGGCCGGCCAGCGCCGCCTCGTAGAACTCGACGAACTCGGCGCGCAGGACGGCGGTGGACTGCACGTCGGCGATGGCGTGGTGCAGCGCGAGACAGAGGACGTCGTCCTCGGGGCCGTGCAGCAGGAGGGCGCGCAGCAGCGGGTTCCCGTCGGCCCGGAAGGGGCGGGCCACGAAAGCGGTCAGGGTGTCGCGCTCGGCACCGTGCTCGTCACCGTGCCCGGCGGCCTGCCCGGCGGCCTGCTCGGGCGCGATGTGGAGGCTGGGCAGGATGGTCCTGGTCAGAGCGTCGTCGGTGCGGTGGAAGACCGTGCGCAGCACCTCGTGCCGGCGCGGCAGCAGGTCGAGTGCCGTGGCCAGGGCCGTCGGGTCGAGGCGACCGGCGACGCGGAAGGCCAGTGACAGGTTGTTCGCGCCGCTGCCGGGCACCAGGTCGTCGAGCAGCCACAGGGCGGTCTCCTTGCGCGAGGCGCGCACGTGGGCCTCCGCCGCGCCGGCCGTCATCGGCGGGCCTGGGAGTCGGCGACGAGCAGGTCGGCCACGGTCGTGGCGACCTCCGGGGTGCGCAGCAGGTCGCGGTGCTCCACCTCGAACCGGACCTCGTCCGCGACGGCGATCGGTGCCAGGCCGGGGGTGGCGCGCATCCGGTTGAGTCCGCTGGTCGGGCTCGCCGAGGTGACGACGGTGGCCCGGGACCAGCCGGGACGCGGGTCCAGTCCGGCGGCGACGCCGAGATAGGTCATGAACGAGCCGACCAGCGACACCAGTTCACCGGCGTAGTCCTCGTCGAGGCCGGCGCGGCGCAGCGCGGCCGAGCCGATCGGCTCGAAGATCGCGTAGAGCTCGGCTGCGAACTCGGCCGGGGTGATCCCGGGCCGGGCGGCCAGGCGCTCCGCCGCGCCGGCCAGCTCGTCGACCTCGGCCGGGGTCAGTACGGCGGTCATGTTGCCGATGACGCGGCCGAACTGCAGGTGCACGGTGGGCACGTCGACGAGCTCGGGGTCGAAGACCACCACCTGCGGCGCGACCGGCTGCCGGTCGGCGATCCGCTCGGCCAGGGCGCCGGCGAAGACCGATCCGGCGCAGTAGCCGAGGACCGCCCGGACCGTACGTCCGCTCGCGGCGACCTCGGCCAGCCAGGGCGCGAGGTACTCGTCCTGGTCGATACCGGGGCCGGGGACCCGGGCCGGGGCGACGGTCTGCCACAGCGCGCAGTCCAGTCCCAGGCTGGGCGTCAGGTCGGCGAAACCGCCCTCGTTGCGGCCCGTCACCGGGAAGTCGGTGGCGAGCACGACGTCGGCGTCCGATGCTGCGTCGAGCACCACGTTCCACACGGAAGGGCTTGACATCTGGCAATTCTCCTGAATATCGAGAGGTCAATACAGGGAGGTCAATGCAGGCAATTTCTCACGCATCGCCGGAGCCGTTCTTCGCCGATGCTATTCACCATTCGAGGCGTTGTCCACCTCAATTTTCCGGGGCATTTTCCGGGGCGCTTTCGGCCCCTTTTGGGCACGCCTGAACAGGCAAGACCCCCTACGGGCCACGCCGAAATAGATGACCAATTGGCCAGTCGGCCGCCTATTCCCCCTCACTCATTCGCGTAACCACGAGATCTGCGAGAGCCTGCGGAGTGGGGCATTCATAAAGCACATCCGCCGCCCATTCCAGACCGGTCAGCGCGCCCAGGTGATCACGCAATTCCAGTGCGGTGACGGAGGAAAGCCCCAGATCGAAGAACTCGTCACCGGCGTCGATCTCGGCGCCCGAGTCGTGCCCCAGCACGGCCGCCGCCAGCTCCCGCACTCCGGCCAGGACCTCGGCGTCCCACCGGTCGCGGGGCAGCTTCGCCAGCGCCGCCCGCAACCCGCCGGACGGAGCGGACGCGGTGGACGCGGGGAATGCGGAGGATGCGGAGGATGCGGCCGGGGGGTCGGCGCGCGGGGCCGGCTCGGGCACCGCGACGTCCGGGAGCGCCGGATCAGCTGAATCAGCCGGATCCGCCGGATCCTCATCCGCGTACTCGGCGACGAACACCCCCTCCGGCCGGATCCGTGCCGCGGTGTACCCCTGTCCGATCACGGCGCACAGCCGGGCCCGGGCCAGGGCATCCGTCTCCGTCTCCGGCGGAAGGTCGACGACGTGATCCGCGACCGCCGGCAGCGAGCCGTCCCGGGTGAGGACCCACAACGGCACCCCGGGCGTCGCGGCCGGTTCCGCACCGGGCAGGACGATCACCAGATCGGCCCGTTCGGTGGCGTCGACCGCCACCCGGGCACCGTGTCTGGCCAGCGCCCCGGCGAGAGCATCGGTCAGGTCCGGGTCGTCGCCGGGCGGCGGCACCAGCGCCACGGTCATGTCCAGGACCGGGGGCACGGCGTCCGGCACCGGTCGCCATCGCACCGGCCGCCGGGCCGCACCGGCACCGGGCCGCAACCGCGCCACGGCCGCGAGAACCTGGAGCGGCGTCTCGTCACCCCGCAGACCGAGCATGCTCAGCGCGGCCCCCGGGTCACCGGAACCCAGCACCGTCCAGAGAGCGTCGGGGTCGGGGCGGGGCGCTGGGGCGGGGGTCGGTGGGAGCGGGGCCGGGGCCTGCGATACCGGAGCGGGGGCCTGCCGCGCTGGGGTCCCGGCCTGCGAGACCAAGGTCGGAGGCTGCGACACCGAAGCCGGAGTCTGCGGTGCCGAAGTCTGAACCTGCGGTGCCAAGGTCGGGGGCTGCTGTGTCGGGGTGGGCCAGTAGCGGCGGGGATGGAACGCGTACCGGGGCAACGGGCGGCGTTGTGGTTCGTGGTCCGTGTGGACGGCCTGCCAGTCGACGTGTACGCCGTGCGTGTGCAGGGCGCCGAGCGCTTCGAGGGCGGCCCTGGTGTCCTCGCGGTCCCGTCGGGCCAGGGCCGGCGCGGGAACCGGTGCCGTGGGGAGGCAGGCGCGTAAGGCCGGAGCCAGCACCGCGTCCGGGCCCAGCTCCAGGAACGCGGTACCCCCTGCCCGGTCCGCCTCCTGCACCGCGTCGAGGAAGCGGACGGAGCCACGCAGCTGGTCCGCCCAGTACGCCGGCGAGATCATCTTCTCGTCGGTCCGCACGGTGGAGACGATCGGGATCCGGGGCTGCTGGAACGTGACCGTCTCGGCGACCGCCCGGAACTCGGCGAGCGCCGGTTCCACCCGGGCCGAGTGGAACGCCGTCCCGACCCGCAGCCGGCGGGTGCGATGCCCATGGTCGGACAGCACACCGGCGACCTCCAGCACGGCGTCCTCGTCCCCGGAGAGCACGACCGCGTCAGGGCCGTTCACCGCGGCGATCGACACCCGGTGGGCGTACCCGGCCAGCAGCGGCAGGACCACCGCCTCGGCGGCCCGTACGGACACCATCGCTCCACCGGCCGGCAGTCCCGCCATGGCCCGCCCCCGGGCGGTGACGAGCGTGGCGGCGTCGTCGAGCGTGAGCATGCCTGCCACGTACGCCGCGGACAGCTCGCCGATCGAGTGGCCGATCAGCATCTCCGGCCGCAGCCCCCAGGCGGTGACCAGCCGGAACTGGGCCACCTCGAGCGCGAAGAGGGCGGGCTGTGTGTACTCCGTGCGGTCGAGCAGGCGGCCGTCGCCCCACACCACCTCGCGCAGCGGGGTGTCCAGCGTGAAGTGCGCGCTCACCTCGTCGAAGGTCCGTGCGTACTCGGGGAACGTCTCGTACAGACCGCGCCCCATCCCGGGCAGCTGGCTGCCCTGGCCGGTGAAGAGCAGGACCAGCCGGTGCCGCGCGGCGGTGGCGCGCAGCACGGCCGGCCCGGTGTTCCCCTCGGCGAGGGCGGCCAGCGCGGCCCGCAGCGCGGTCTCGTCCCCGCCGGTGACCATCGCCCGGTGCTTGTGGACGGCACGGGTGGTGGCCAGCGCGTACGCCACCGCCGGCGGATCGGTGGCGGCGGTGGCCGCCAGCCGGGCGGCCTGCTCGCGCAACGCTGCCTCGGACCGTGCCGACAGCAGCCACGGCACCCCGTCGAGGACCGGTCGTTCCTCCTCCCGCACGTCCGGCGCCGGCGGCGCCTCCTCGATCACCACGTGCGCGTTGGTGCCGCTGATGCCGAACGAGGACACCCCCATGCGCCGCGGCGCCTCGCGGCGCGGCCAGGGCTGCGCCGAGGCCAGCAGCGCCACGTCGCCGGCGGTCCAGTCCACGTGCGGCGACGGCTCGTCGATGTGCAGACTGCGCGGCAGCACGCCGTGCCGCAGCGCCAGCACCGCCTTGATCACCCCGGCCGCACCGGCCGCGGCCTGGGTGTGCCCGACGTTGGACTTGATCGAGCCCAGCCACAGTGGTCGCGGGCGGTCGCCGCCGTACACCGCGAGCACCGCCTGCGCCTCGATCGGATCGCCGAGGACGGTACCCGTACCGTGCGCCTCGACCGCGTCGACGTCGGCCGGACCCAGCCCGCCGGCAGTCAGCGCCGCGCGGATCACCCGCTCCTGGGCCGGGCCGTTCGGCGCGGTGAACCCGTTGCTCGCCCCGTCGGAGTTGACGGCGCTGCCGCGCAGCACGGCCAGCACCTGGTGACCGTGCTCGCGGGCCCGCGACAGCCGCTCGACCAGGACCACGCCGACGCCCTCGCCCATGCCGGTGCCGTCGGCGGCCGCGGCGAAGGGTTTGCACCGGCCGTCCGCGGCGAGCCCGCGCTGGCGGCTGAACTCCACGAACACCGCGGGCGTGGCGAGCACGGTCACCCCGCCGGCGAACGCGAGGTCGCACTCTCCGGTCCGGATCGCCTGGGCGGCCAGGTGCAGGGCGACGAGGGACGACGAGCAGGCGGTGTCCACGGTGACGGCCGGTCCCTGCAGCCCGAAGGTGTACGCCACTCGTCCGGACAGCACGCCGCCGCCGACGCCCGGCGCGAGGAACCCCTCGGCCGCGGCGCCCTCCAGCAGCCGGCCGTAGTCCTGGTACATGGCGCCCATGAACACGCCGGTACCGGTGCCGCGCAGCGCGTCCGGGTCGATGCCGGCGTCCTCGCACGTCTCCCAGACGGTCTCCAGCAGCAGCCGCTGCTGCGGGTCCATCGCCAGTGCCTCCCGCGGCGACACCCCGAAGAAGGCGGCGTCGAACTCGGCCACACCGGAGACGAACCCGCCGGAGCGCGCGTACGAGGTGCCGGGCGCGGCCGGGTCCGGGTCGTGCAGCTCCGCGAGGGGCCAGCCACGGTCGTCCGGGAACGGCACGATCGCGTCCCGTTCGGAGACCAGCAGGTCCCACAGGTCATCCGGGCCGCGGACGCCGCCGGGCAGCCGGCAGCCGATGCCGACCACCACGACCGGGTCGTCCGCGGTGCCGACGGCCACCGGGGCGGCGCTCGGCCGCTCCGCGCCGGCCAGGCGCTCGTCGAGGTGCCGGGCCAGCGCGGCCGGGCTGGGGTGATCGAAGACGAGCGTGACCGGCAGCCGCGCCCCGGTCGCCCCGGAGAGCCGGTTACGCAGTTGAACCGCGCTGAGCGAGCCGAACCCGGCGTCCTTGAACGCCCGGTCCGGGTCGATCGTGTCGGGTGAGGCATGTCCCAGCACGGCGGCGGCGTGCCCCAGCACCAGGTCGAGCAGCACCCGGTGCCGGTCGGCCGGGCTCTTGCCGGCGAGCCGGGCCGCCAACTCGGAGTCGGCGGCGCCGCCGCGGGTCGCCGTACGCCGCGCCGGCGTCCCGGCGAGGGCCCGCACGACCGGCGGTACGGCGTCGCCGCCGGCCCGCAGCGCGGCCAGGTCGAGCCGGATCGGCACGAGCACCGGCTCGGCGACGGTCAGGGCGGCGTCCAGCGCGGCCAGGGCGGCGTCGCGCGGCAGCGGCGGGAACCCCGAACGGCGGAACCCGGCCAGGTCGGCGCCGCCGGTCATGGTGCTCTCGTCCTCCCACAGGCCCCAGGCCAGTGAGACCCCCGGCAGCCCGGCGGTCCGGCGTGTCCGGGCCAACGCGTCCAGGGCGGCGTTGGCCGCGGCGTAGTTCGCCTGGCCGAGTCCTCCGAGCACGCCCACCGCGGAGGAGAACAGGACGAGCCGGGCCTGCGGCAGCAGTTCGTGCAGGAGCCAGGCCGCGTCGACCTTGGGGCGCAGCACCCGGGCCAGCCGCTCCGGTGTGAGGTCGGTGACCAGCCCGTCGTCGAGCACCCCGGCGGCGTGCACCACGGTGCCGACGTCGGTCGTGTCGAGCAGCGCGGTCAGCTCCGCCCGGTCCGCGACGTCGCACGCCACCACGGAGACATGCGCGCCCGCGGCGGTCAGCTCCGCGGCCAGGGCGGCCGCCTCCGGTGCCCGCGGTCCCCGCCGGCTCGCCAGCACCAGGCCGCGGACGCCCAGGTCGTGCACGAGATGCCGGGCGACGATCCCGCCGAGCGTGCCGGAGGCACCGGTCACCAGGACGGTGCCGAGGTCGCCGACCGGTTCACCCGCCCGGGGCACCCGGACCAGCCGCAGCTCCCGCGCGGCGCCGGCGGCGAGGCCCAGTTGCGGCTCGTCCGCGGCCAGCGCGGCCGGCACCGCCGCGACGGTGGCGTCGTGGCCGTCGGCGAGGTCGAGCACCGCGAAGCGGTCCGGATGTTCCGACTGGGCGCAGCGCACCAGCGCCGCGGTCGCGGCCTCGCCGGGATCGTCGAGGACCCGCCGGGTCACCACGACCAGCCTGGACGTGGCCCGGCGCTCGTCGGCCAGCCACTCCTGCACCAGGGCGAGCGCCCGCTCGGCGGCCACGGCGGGTGGGCCGGACGGGGCCGGGACCAGGACGTACGGCGCGGCGTCGTCGCTCGGCGACACCCGCAGCAACCGGGCGAGGGCGGGATCGGGGACCACGTACCCAGCGGTGGGACCGTCCGGCAGCGTCCGGGGCGTCCACTGCGGAAGCAGCAGGTCACCGCGGTCCGGCAGGCCGAGTGCGCCCTCCGGGAGCGGGCTGAGCACCAGGGACCGCACCGACGCGACCGGCGTCCCCGCCGGGTCGGTCAGCTCGATGCGGACGGCGCCGTCCCGGGCGCCGGTGAGCGTGGCCCGGACGGTGTCCGCGCCCACGGCGTGCACCTGGACCCCGGTCCACTCGAACGGCAGCGCGGGCCGGTCCTGCGCCCCGCCGCGGAGGTGGTTGCCGAGCGCCAGCGGGTGCAGACAGGCGTCCAGCAGCGCGGGGTGGATGCCGAAGGCGTCCGGCTCGGCGCCGGGCAGGGCGACCTCGGCGTACAGGTCCCCGGCCCGGTCGCGCCACAGCGCGCGGACGCCACGGAACACCGGCCCGTACCGGAGTCCGGCGCTGTCCAGCCGTTCGTACAGTTCGTCCACGTCGAGCGGCTCGGCGCCGGCCGGCGGCCACGCGGTCGCCGCGGGCGGCGGCGGGTCGCCGCCGGGCGTGAGGACGGCGGTGGCGTGCAGGGTCCAGCCGCCGGCGCCGACCCGGCCCTGCACGGTCACTTCCCGCGCCCCGTCCGTACCGGGCTCGTCGGCCTCGATCCGCAGCCGGACCTCCGCGTCCTCCGGCACCACGAGCGGGACGAGCAGGGTCAGCTGCTCGATCACCGGGCAACCGGCCTCGTCACCGGCCCGGGACACCAGGTCCACCAGGGCGGCGCCGGGCAGCACGACATGCCCCTCGACGGTGTGGTCGGCCAGCCACGGGTGGGTGGCGGCCGACAGCCGTCCGGTCAGCACGAGCCGGTCGGCCCCGGGCACGGCGGCCCGCAGGACCGGATGTTCGACGGCGTCCAGGCCCAGGGCGGACGGGTCTCCACCGCCGGCCGGCAGCCAGTACCGCTCGGTCACGAACGCGGTGGTGGGCAGCTCCACCGGCCGGGCCCCGGGCCACACCGCGGACCAGTCCGGACGGACCCCCTGCACATGCAGCTGCGCCAGCGACCGGACCAGCTGCTCCGGGCCGCCCTCGTCGCGGCGCAGCGTGTGCAGGACGGCGACCTCGGCGCCGATCGCGTCCACGGTCTCCTGGGCGCCGGTGGCCACCACGGGGTGCGGGCTGACCTCCAGCAGCGTGGTGCAGCCGTGGCCGGCGAGTGCGGTGACCGCCTCGTCGAAACGGACCGGCTCACGCAGGTTGCGGTACCAGTAGTCGGCGTCGAAGGCGTCGTCGCCATCGATCCAGCGGCCCTCGACCGAGGAGAAGAACGGTACGGCAGGCGGGCGCGGGGTCACCGGGGCCAGCGCGGTGCGAACCCTCTCCCGCACGCGTTCCACGTGCGCGCTGTGCGAGGCGTAGTCCACGTCCACCCGGCGGGCCCGGACGCCCTCGGCCTCCAGCTCGGCGAGCAGTTCGTCCAGCGCGTCGGCGTCACCGGAGACCACGGCCGAGGACGTGCCGTTGACCGCGGCCAACGACAGCCGACCGGCCCGGGCGCGCAGGCGTTCGCGGACCTGCTCGGCGGGCAGCGCCACCGACATCATGCCGCCGAGGCCGGACAACTCCACCAGCGCCTGGCTGCGCAGCGCCACCACCCGGGCGGCGTCCGGCAGGGTCAGCGCACCGGCGACGTACGCGGCGGCGATCTCCCCCTGGCTGTGGCCGACGACGGCGGCCGGGGTCACGCCCACCGAACGCCACACCTCGGCAAGGGCCACCATCATCGCGAACAGCACCGGCTGCACGATGTCGACCCGGTCGTAGTCCTGCTCGCCGCGCAGCACGGCGGTCAGTTCGAAGTCGACGTACGGCGCGAGCGCGGCCTCGCACTCGGCGATCCGGTCCCGGAAGACCGGGCTGCTCTCAAGCAGCCGCACCGCCATCTCCCGCCACTGCGATCCCTGGCCGGGGAAGAGGAAGGCCACCGGACCGGGCGCCCCGGTGACGCCCTCCACCACCGTCGGTGACGGCCGTCCGGCGGCGATGTCGGCGAGACCGGCGAGCAGTTCGGCACGGTCGTGGGCACAGACCACGGCCCGGTGCTCGTGTCCGGTCCGCGTGGTGACCAGGGACGAGGCGACGTCCCGCGGGGCCTGGTCGGGCCGGGCGCCGAGATCGGCGGCGAGCGCGGCGGCCTGGGCACGCAGCCCGGCGGGCGACCGGCCGGACACGGCCCAGGCGCACGGCCATGACGCGGCGGGCGCGGTGACGGGTGCCGGGGTGGCCGTGGCGGGCGTGGTGCCGAGGGGCGGGGTGGCCGTGGCGGGCGCGGTGCCGAGGGGCGGGGTGGCCGCGGTCGGCTCTTCGAGGATGACGTGTGCGTTGGTACCGCTGACGCCGAAGGACGAGACGGCCGCGCGGCGCGGTTCGTCGCCGGCCGGCCACGGCACCGGCTCGGCCAGCAACTCGACCGATCCGGCCGACCAGTCCACGTACGGCGAGGGCCGGTCCAGGTGCAGCGTGCGGGGCAGCACCCCGTGCCGCATGGCCATCACCATCTTGATGATCCCGGCGACGCCCGCCGCGGCCTGGGTGTGCCCGAGGTTGGACTTGATCGAGCCCAGCCACAGCGGTCGCGGTCGGTCGCCGCCGTACACCGCGAGCACCGCCTGCGCCTCGATCGGGTCACCCAGCGGGGTGCCGGTGCCGTGCGCCTCCACCGCCGCGACCTGGGCCGGGGTGAGACCGGCGTCGACCAGGGCGTCCTGGATCACGTGGCGCTGCGCGGGGCCGTTCGGGGCGGTCAGGCCGTTGCTGGCCCCGTCTGAGTTGACCGCGACGCCACGGACGATCGCGTGGACCCGGCGGCCGGCCGCCGCCGCGGCGGACTGCCGTTGCAGCACCAGCACACCGACACCCTCGGACCAGGCGGTGCCGTCCGCGGCCGCCGCGAAGGGCTTGCACCGCCCGTCCGGGGCGAGCCCGCGCTGCCGGCTGAACTCGACGAACGCGCTCGGCGTGGCCATCACGGTGACCCCGCCGACCAGCGCCATGTCGCATTCGCCGCGTTGCAGGGCACGGACCGCCTGGTGCAGCGCGACCAGCGACGACGAGCACGCGGTGTCCACGGTGACGGCCGGGCCGCGCAGCCCGAGCTGGTAAGCGACCCGCCCGGAGACGACGCTGCCGCCGCCCTGGGCACCGGGGTAGTCGTGGTGCATCACCCCGGTGAACACCCCGGTACGGGTTTCCCGCAGCGCCGCCGGGTCGAGGCCCGCCCGCTCCACCGCCTCCCACGATGTCTGCAGGACCAGCCGCTGCTGCGGGTCGGTGAACAGCGCCTCCTTCGGCGAGATGCCGAAGAATCCGGCGTCGAAGGCGGGGGCGTCGTGCAGGAACCCGCCGTCACGGACCGTGGAGGTGCCGGGGTGGTCGGGGTCGGGGTGGTACAGCCCGTCCACGTCCCAGCCGCGGTCACGGGGGAACCCGGTGATGCCGTCGCGGCCCTCGGCGACCAGCGCCCACAGGTCCTCGGGCGACTCGACGCCGCCCGGGTAGTGGCAGGCCATGCCGACCACGGCGACCGGCTCGGCGGACCGGCTCTCCGCCTCCCGCAGCCGGCGGCGGGTGACCTGCAGTTCCGCGGTGACACGGCGCAGGTAGTCACGGAGTTTGTCCTCGCTGCTCATCGGTCCTCCTGACCCGGTACGGGGCTGCCGAGCTCGGCGTCGATCAGGGCGAACACCTCGTCGTCGGTGGCGGTGGCGAACACGTCCAGCGGCGCCTCGGCGGTCTCCGGGCTCAGGGCGGTGAGCAGCTCACGCACCCGTCGCACCACCCGGCCGCGGGACACCTCGTCGGTGGCCGCCCCGGTCAGATCCGCGGCGAGGCGGTCGAAGTCGGCGAACAGCGCCGGCAGGTCGTCGGTCCCGCCGGTGTCGCCGTCGAACCGCCCTGCGAGGTGCTCCACCAGGTCGCCGGGGGTGGGATGGTCGAAGACGAGCGTCGCCTCCAGCGTCAGGCCGAGCGCCGCGCCGAGCCGGTTGCGGAACTCCACCGAGCTCAGCGAGTCGAAACCCAGCTCCTGGAAGGAGCGCCCCGGGTCGACCGCGGCGGCACCGGCGTACCCGAGCACGGCCGCGGCCTCGCCGCGGACCAGGCCGGAGAGGCGGGCGCGCAGCTCCGCGGCTCCCAGCCCGGCCAGGCCCGGGTCGGCGACGACCGCCGGTGCGGCGCTCAGCAGGCCGCGCAGAATCGGGGGTACGGCCGCCGGGGCGTCCGAACCCCAGCGCAGGGCGACCACCTCGGGCTCGGTACCGGACAGGGCGGCGTCCAGCAGACGCAGTCCCGCCTCGGCCGTCAGCCCTGCGAGGCCGGCCCGGGCCAGCCGTTCCCGGTCCGCGGCCATACCGTCGTCGAGATCCCACGGCCCCCAGGCCACCGACACCGCCCGGCCACCCACCGCGACCCGGTGCCGGGCCAGCGCGTCCAGATACGCGTTGGCCGCGGCGTAGTTGCCCTGGCCGGGTCCGCCGAGCACGCCGGCCGCCGAGGAGAAGAGCACCAGCTCGGCCTCGGGCAACAGCTCGTGCAGGTGGTGGGCGCCATCGGCCTTGGCCCGCCACACGGTCTCCAGCCGGTCGGCGTCCAGCGCGGTCACCACACCGTCGTCGAGCACGCCCGCGGCGTGCACCACGGTGCTGATCGTCCGGCCGGCCAGCAACGCGGCCAGCGCGGCCCGGTCACCGATGTCGCAGGCGGCCGGTTCGATCCGCGCGTTCAGCCCGGAGAGACCGGCGGGGACGCGTCCGCTACGGCTGACCAGGAGCACGTCGGTGAATCCGTGCCGGTCGACCAGGTGACGCACCACCGGGGTGGCGAGGCCACCGCTGCCGCCGGTGACGAGCAGCGTGCCCGGTCGGCGCGGTGGCGGCGCCTCGGTGACCGGGGCGCGCACCAGACGGGCCGCCAGCAGCCGCCCGTCGCGAACCGCCAACTGCGGCTCGTCGGTGGCCAGGGCACGTGGCAGGGCCGCCGCCGGGTCCGCCCCGGACAGCTCGACGAGAGCGAAGCGGCCCGGGTGCTCGGACTGCGCCGAGCGCAGCAGCCCCCAGGCGGCGGCCGTGGCCGGGCCCGGATCCACGGCGACGAAGACCAGTCGGGCGGCGCCGAAACGGGTCTCGCCGAGCCAGTGCCGCGCCTGGGCGAGGACGTCACGGGTCAGTTCGAAGGCGGCGGACGCCGACGTGCCCGTGGCGGCGACCGGCACGATCACCGCGTCGGCGGGTTCGGTCAGCGCCGCCACGGTGTCCGCCCGGGTCACGGTCACGCCCGCGGCGGTGAGCGCGGCGCCGATGCCGTCCCGGTCCTGGCCCACGACGGCGTACCGGCCGCGCGAGAGGGGGACGACGTCGTCGAGGGGCGCCCAGTCGACGCGGTACAGCGGGTCGGCCGAGGCTCCGGCGGGGCGCAGGGTCACCGCGTCCACCGAGGCGACCGGCGCGCCGTCGGCATCGGTGAGCCGCACCGAGACGACACCGGGCCGCACCGGGGTGACGCAGGCCCGCGCGGCGACCGCGCCGCTCGCCGCGACCCGGATCGCGGACCAGGCGAACGGCAGGTGAGCCCGGTCGCCGGGGACGAATCCGCCGAGAGCCACCGTGTGCAGCGCCGCGTCGAGAAGGACCGGGTGCACGGCGTACGGGCCGGCGCCGCCGCCGGGCACGGTGACATCCGCATGCACGGTGTCGCCGGCCCGCCAGGCGCGGCGCAGGCCCTGGAAGGCGGGACCGTAGCCGGGCAGCCGGTCGTAGAAGCCGGTGAGGTCGAGTTCCTCGGCGTCGTCGGGAAGCGGTGGCGGCCCGGGCGGGGCGCCGTCGGCGGGGGCGAGGGTGCCCGTCGCGTGCCGGGTCCAGGCCGGTTCTCCGGCGGCGCGGGCGTGCACCTCGAAGGCGCATCGCCCGTCGCCGCCGGGCCGGGCCGCGGTGAGCCGCAGGTCGGCGTCGCCGAACGGCAGCGGCGCCTCGATCACCAGCTCGGCCACGACCGGCCGGCCGAGCCGGGCGCCGGCCCGCAGTGCCAGGTCGGCGAAGAACGTCCCGGGCACCAGCGTGCTGCCGTCGACGGCGTGGTCGGCCAGCCAGCCGTGGCCGTCCCGGGAGATCCTGGCCGACAGCACGTGCCCGTCGGGCAGCTCCACCAGGTCGTCCCGCACCCGGCCGGGGTCCGTGCCGGTGGCCACCCAGTGCCGGTCCCGGGCGAACGGATAGCCGGGCAGCGACAGCCGGCGCGCTCGCGACGGCAGCGGCGGGGTGATCTCGGCCCCGGTGACCCAGGCGGCGGCGAGCGCGTCGAGGCCGTCGGCGGTCACCGCGGCGGCCGGTTTGCGCCGCCGGCCGCGGTGGCAGCCGACCCCGGTGCGCAGCGCCGTCACGAGCTCGGCGGTGGTCGTGGCCACGACGGCGAGCCGCTCGTCCAGGTGCTCACGCCCGCACCACAACGTGTACGCCAGCGCCGCCGGATCCACCGTGACGGCGGTCGTGGCCAGGGCGGCGGCCAGGCTCGCGGCGGTGGTCTCCCCGTCGATCGCCGGGCGGCTTCCGAACAGCGCCTCGACGCGGTGGGCGAGGTCGGCCAGACGTGGGAAGTCCAGGCCCAGCTCGGCGAACGGCTCGTCGGGTCGTGCCGCGGTGGCGCCGACCTCGGTCAGCAGCGCGGTCACGGCCGCGGTCGCGTCCGCGGCGGTGCCCTCCAAGTGCGTCACCAGCCGGGCCACGCTCTCGTCGAGGCGGGCGGCGTCCCGGGCGGACAGCACGAACAGCCGCAGTTCGGCCGGTTCCGGCACGGCCGGCGGCTCCGGCCAGTCGGCGAGGACGACGTGCGCGTTGGCCCCGCCGGCACCGAAGGAGCTGATCGCCGCGGTGCGCGGCGCGTCCGCACGTCCCGGCCACGGCGCCCGTTCGCGCTGAACCCGGAACCGAGCGGTCTCCCACCGCACCGCGCTGGACAGCGGATCGGCGTGCAGGGACGGGACGAGTTCCCGATGACGCAGTTGGAGCACGACCTTGGTGAGCGCCGCGACGCCGGCCGCGGACTCCAGATGCCCGATGTTCGACTTGACCGACCCGAGCGGCCAGGGGCCCGGGCCGGCACCGATCCGGTCGAAGGCGTCCTCCAGCGCGGCGACCTCGATCGGGTCGCCGAGGCTGGTGCCGGTGCCGTGCGCCTCCAGGTAGCCGAGGTGGGCCGGGTCGACCGCGGCGCGCCGCAGGGACCCGGCGATCAGGGCGGCCTGCGATGCCGGGTTCGGCACGGAGAATCCGGCGGTGCGGCCGCCGTGGTTGACCGCGGTACCGCGGATGACGGCGTGCACGTGGTCGCCGTCGCGCAGGGCGTCCCGCAGCCGGCGCAGCAGCACCACACCGACGCCCTCACCGGGCACGTAGCCGTCCCCGCCCTCGCCGAAGGCGCGGCAGCGCCCGTCGGTGGACAGGAAGGAGGACTGGCTCAGCAGCAGGTACTTGTTCGGGTGCACGGCCAGGTTGACGCCACCGGCCAGGGCCGCCTCGCACTCCCCCCGGCGGATGGCCTCGACGGCCAGGTGCAGCGCGGTCAGCGAGGACGAGCACATGCTGTCCAGGGCGATGCTCGGTCCGCGCAGGTCCAGGAAGTACGACACCCGGTTGGCGATCGAGGCACTGAACGACGAGGGCACCGGGCCCGGCTCCGCGCCGACGCCGTACAGCTGGTACTGGTTGTACATCACCCCGGCGAACACGCCGACGGACCGGCCGCGCCAGGCCGACGGCGCATGGCCGGCCTCCTCGAACGCGTGCCACGCCTCCTGGAGGAACAGCCGCTCCTGCGGGTCCAGTACGGCCGCCTCGTTCGGCGAGATGTGGAAGAACCCCGCGTCGAACTCGTCCACCCCCGAAATGAATCCGCCCCATTTGCCGTACGAGCGTCCCGGCGTCCGGCGGTCCTCGGAGTAGATCGCCGCGTGGTCCCACCGGTCGGCCGGCACCGTGCTGATGCAGTCACGGCCATCGCGCAGGTTCGCCCAGAACTCGTCGAGGTCGCGGGCCATCGGGTAACGGCCGCTGATGCCGACCACGGCGATCGCGTCGTCGTCGGCGCCGACCGGCTCGGGGTCCGTCCCGGGCGGGGTGAACTGGGCCGCGATCCGGGCCGCGTCCCCGTTCAGGACCACGACGTGGGAGCGGCCACTGCCCACGGCGGCCAGCAGCACGTCCACGGCGGCCGGGGTCTCCATCCCGCGCAGCCCCGTCCGGCGCAGCGCGGCGTCATCGACCGGCATGCCGCCTTCCGCCCAGGCCGGCCAGCCCACCGACACGATGTCGCGGCGGGTGCCGGCGAACAGGTCCAGGAACGCGTTGGCGCACGCGTAGTCGGCCTGACCCGGATTGCCCCAGGTGCCGGCGGTGGACGAGCAGAGCAGCAGGAAGTCCAGGCCCAGGTCCCGGGTTGCCGCCTCGAGGTGCCGGGCGCCGTCGACCTTGGGGGCGAGCACCGTCCGTACGTCATCGGCTCTCTTCCCCACCAGCAGGCCGTCACGCAGCACACCGGCGGCGTGCACCACGCCGTGCAGTGCTCCGAAGCGGTCCACCGCGGTGCGCACCGCCCGGTCCACGTCGGCCGCGCGGGTCACGTCCATCACCTCGGTGACCACCTCGGCGCCGAGGGCTGTCAGCTCGGCGATCACGGAGGGACCGGCCGGGGTACGGCCGCACAGGACGAGCCGGGCTCGTACCGACCGGGCCAGATGCCGGGCCAGGGCCAGCCCGACCCCGCCGAGCCCTCCGGTGATCAGGTAGACACCGCGCTCCCGCAGCGACGCCCTGTCCGCCGGTGCCGGCATGGGCCGGACGAGCCGGATCTGGCGGGTGCCGTGCGCGTGGCGCACCTCCACGTCCGGTGCCCCGGCGGCCAGTTCGGCCAGCGCGTCGGCCCGGCGGGGCGAACGGACCACCGCGGCCCGCAGGCCCGGGTTCTCCCGCACCGCGGTGCGGAACAGACCGGTGACCGCGGTGACCGGCGCGTCGTCGTCCTCGACGTGGCACACCAGCCGCAGGGTGCGCCGCCCCGCGCGGATCGCCGCTGCCAGGAACTCGCTCAGCGCGACGGCCTCACCGGTGAGGTCGGCCGGGTCGGCGGGCTGCCACAGCACACCGGTCGCGGCGGTGTCCGCGAGCGCGGACGGCCAGTCCGCCCGGGTGTGGGCGCCGGTCGTGACCCAGTGCGCCGCGGGCCCTCCGGGCGGCGGCAGCGCGACCGCGTGCCAGTACGCCTCGAACCACACCACCTCGGCGGGCACCTCGGTCCCGGCGAGCACCTCGGTTCCGGCGACCGTGCCGGTCCTGCCGCTCGCCTCGGTCCCGGCGGCCGTCCCGCTCCCGCCGATCGCCTCGGGCCCGGTGGCCGTCTCGGGCCCGGTGGCCGTCTCGGGCCCGGTGGCCGTCTCGGGCCCGGTGGCCGTCTCGGGCCCGGTGGCCGTCTCGGTCGCCGGTTTCGCGGGCGGGGCGGCCACGACCTCGTACTGACGGAGATGTTCGGCCAGCAGGGTGAACGTGTTGTGCTCGAACAGCAGAGTCGGTGAGAAGTCGACGCCGAAGACCCGTTCCAGGTCGGCGGCGATGCCCAGCAGCGCCGTGGAGTCCAGGCCGAGTTCGTAGAACCCGGCCGTCTCGTCGAAGTCGGCGTGGCCGGTCCTCGCCTCGATCAGTTCATGCACGATCCGGTCGGCATCCTGCGCCGCCGGGGGGTGTGCGTCGAGGCGGGTGATCGCCGCGGCGTCCCGGATCCGTTTGGAGGTCAGGCCGTGCAGCCAGGCGACGACGGTCCCGTCCGGGGCGTGGAACTCCAGGTCGCACGTGGTCAGATCGCCGTCGGGACCGGCCGGGCGCGGCGGGGTGGCGTGCACCAGGGTCCGTGCGCCCAGCGGTCCCGCGGCCCGGACCGATTCGATCAGCATCGGGATGTAAGGGCGTGCCCCGTCACCCGGCACGGCCTCGGCGAACTGGGTCGGCAGCAGCGTCGAGGAGTCCAGCGCCGCGGGATGAAGGTGGAAGTACTCGGCGTACTCGGCGGCCTGGTCGCTCAGCGAGAGGTCCGCGAGCAGTTCGTCCGGCCCGGCGTGCAGGGTGCCGAGGGCCCGCATGAACACGCCGTGCTCGATACCGGTCGCGCGGACCGTCGCGTACAGGTCGGCCATGTCGACGGTCCGCCGTGCGGCGGCGCGCAGGGCTTCCAGGTCCCGTCGGCGCTGCGGGAACGGCCGGCCCAGGTGCAGTTGGCAGTCCAGGACCGGTTCGCTCTGCCCGGAGGGGCGGCGGGTGCCGGTGACCGACACCCGGAAGTGGCCGTCGGCGCGGGCGAAGCGCAGCGTCAGCTCGGTGTCGAAGTCCGGCCCGGCGGCGACCGGGTTGCGGAACAGCACACGGCGCAGTTCGACCCCGCCGGGGTCGGCGCCCCGGGCTTGCACCACCCGCAGGATGATGTCGAGAAACGCCACCCCGGGCAGGATCCGGGTGCCGTGCACACGATGGTCGCGCAGCACGGGGTCGCTGCCCCGGATCACGACGGTACAGGTCAGCCCGTCCAAGGAGTCCATCAGGTTCTCTTCCCCGCGCATCAGAACTGGATCTGGAAGAACGGCGTCGGCGGCACCGGGGCGTCGTGGCGCCCGTTGCCGTTGGCGGAGGTCGGTGCCGGCACGTCGAACCAGAAGCGGCGCCGCCGATATCGCGGCGGGTCCAGCGGTTCGCGCCGCGGGACGTGGCCGTCCGGAGCCTGGCGCACCACCATGTGGGCGTTGGTGCCGCCGAAGCCGAACGAGCTGACCCCGGCGCGGCGTACGCCGTCCCGCCCGGTCCAGTCCCGCAGCTCGCGGACCGGGAACAGCGGCGACCGGTCGAAGGCGAAGCGCCTGTTGAGGGTCGCGCAGTGCAGGGTGGGCGGCAGTTGCCCGTGGTGCACCGACAGCACCGCCTTGATCAGACCGGCGATTCCGGCCGCGCTGAGCGTGTGCCCGATGTTGGTCTTCACGCTGCCCACACCGCAGAACCCGAGCTCGTCGGTAGCGCCGCGCAGGACCTCGGTGAGCGCCTTCAGCTCCATCGGGTCGCCGATCATGGTGCCGGTGCCGTGCGCCTCGACGTAACCGAGCTGCGCCGGCGACACCTCGGCGGCGGCGAGCGCGGCCTCGACGACCTCGCGCTGCGCCCGGGGGTTCGGCGTGGTGATGCCCATGGTGCGGCCGTCGTTGTTGACGGCACTGCCCTCGATCACCGCGTACACCCGGTCGCCGTCGCGGATCGCGTCCTCGACCCGCTTGAGCAGCAGGGCGCCGACGCCCTCGCCGAGGACGATGCCGTCGGCGCGCTCGTCGAAGGTGTGGCACCGGCCGCTGGGCGACAGCGCCCCGGCGCCGCTCATGCCGACGAACGGCACCTCGTCGAGCAGGATCTCGACACCGCCCGCGATCACCAGGTCGGACTCGCCGGTGCGCAGGCTCTGGGCGGCCAGGTGCACCGCGACCAGCGCCGAGGAACAGGCGGTGTCGACCACCACGGCGGGGCCGCGCACATCGAGGTGGTGCGAGAGGTGGGCGGCGATGAAGTTCTGCGCCATGCCGCTGATCGAGTGGGTCGTCGCGGCGGCATGGTGCGCGCCGAAGTTCGCCGCCCGGGCGCCGGCGAAGACCCCGACCCGGCGACCGGCCACCTCGGCGGGCGTCAGGCCCGCGTCGGCCAGGCACTCGGCTCCGGCCTCCAGGAACTGCCGTACCAGCGGGTCGATGTGGGCGGCCCCGGCCGGGTCGAGCCGGAAGAAGTCCGGGTCGAAGTCCTCGATGGCGTCCAGGAATCCGCCCCACTTGCTGACGGTCTTCCCGGGCTCCGGGGCCGGGTGCCAGAAGCGATCGGCATCCCAGCGCGACGGCGGTACCTCGGTCACCGAGTCCACCCCGCCGACCAGGTTGCGCCAGAACGTGGCGTGGTCGGGCGCTCCGGGGAAGTGGGCGGCGATGCCCACCACCGCGATTCCCCGCTCCGGCTCCCGCACCCGCGGCAGTCGCGGCTTCGGCGAGCTCACCGGCCCCGGCGAGCTCACCGGCCCCGGCGTGCGCACCGGTTCCGGCGTGCGCACCGGTTCCGGCTCCTCGGGCGCCGATTCGGGCTTCTCGGACGCCGGCTCGTCCGGCAGCTGGTCGTCGAGGGCGGCGGCCAGCTGGGTGATGGTCGGGTTCTCCAGCAGCGCCGAGGGTTCGGCGACCACCCCGAGGTCACGTTCCAGCGCGGCGAGCAGCTGGGCGATCATGATCGAGTCCACACCGAGGTCGGCGAAGTCGGCGTCGGGCCGGATCTGGGTGGTGTCAAGGCGCAACGTCGCCGCGAAGACCTCGGTGAGCCGTCGTACGCCGTCACCGGCCCGGGTCCCGTGCCCCGTGGGCGGGCCCGCGGCGGCGACCGGCGCGGCGGGCGCGGGTGCGGGAGGCTCGGGTGCGGCGACCGTCAGCAGGGCGCGGGCGTCGAACCGGATGGGGTCCACCAGGCACGGCAGCACGACCGGGTCGGGCCCGGCCAGCGCCGCGTCCAGCAGCGCCACGCCGTCCTGCGGGCCCAGGGTCCGCAGCCCCAGCTCCCGGTACGCCGCGGTCTCCACCTCCGGCATGCCGGCCGCCTGCCAGCTCGGCCACTGCACCGACCGGAAGACCGGCGTGCCGGCGCCGGTGGCGCTCCGGTGCTCGGCGACCCGGTCCAGCACCGAGTTCGCCAGCGCGTAGTCGCTCATCCCGGCCGCCAGCGCGGGCACCTGACCGGCGACCGACGAGTACAGCACCACGAAGCGCAGCGGGTCGTCCGCGCACGCGTCCAGGAGCGCCTGCAGGCCGGTGGTCTTCGGTTCCAGCACCCGCCGCATGTCGGCGGTGCGTTTGCCGATGAAGGCCGGGTCGGTCATCACGCCGAGACCGGCGCAGTGCACGATCCCGGCGATCGGTCCCCACTCCTGCCGGATCCGGTCCAGCACCTCCCCGGCGCGCTCCAGCGGGACGCTCTCGATCAGCAGGCGCACCCCGGGGCGTTCGAGCGCGGTGAGATCGCGCAGCCGGGTCGCCAGCGCCGGATCGGTGTCGGGCGCGGCCATCAGCTCCGCCCAGTTCTCGCGGGCCGGCAGCGGGGACTGCCCGAGCAGGACCAGCCGGTCCGCTCCCCGCTCGACGAGCTCGGCGGCCAGCAGGCGGCCGAGCGCGCCGGTCCCACCGCTGATCACCACCGGCCGCCCGGCCAGGTCGGCCGACCAGCGGGCGGGCGCCGGGGCGTTGGCGGTGGGACGGAGCGCCGGGGTGTACCGGGCGCCGTCACGCACACACACCTCGGTGACCGGGTCGGTCGCCGCCAGCTCCGCGGCGACCACGTCCCGCAGCGCGTCCGGATCCATGACGTCGACGTCGACGGTGCGGGCGAACACCCCGCGGTACTCGGCGGAGAGCATCCGGACCAGCCCCGCGAACGCCGCGCCCCGTAGCGTCGGGCTGTGCGCGCGGAAGGAGACCAGTCCCCGGGTCAGGTGCAGATACGCGAAGCCGGTGGTCCGGTTCGCCGCGGTCAGCTCGCGGGCCAGCACGATGCGTGCCCAGTCGACGCGGACGTCGGACACCGGCACCGCGGACAGGTCGACGAGGTCGATCACGACCGGCGCCCGGCCGATCGCCGCCGCGGCCCGCAGCCCGCTCTCCTCGTCCGTGTCGTCCAGGCGGACCACCCGGGCTGTGTCACCGAACGCCGCCGTCGCCAGCGCCTCGGTCTCGGCCCGGACCAGGACCACCGGCGCGTGCGGCGCCGGCCCGGGCGGCGTGGGCACCGGTTCCCACACCTTGACCAGCAGGCGTCGTGCATCGTCCTCCGCCGGTGCCGCTGACGGGGTCGCCAGCCAGTGCCGTTCGCGTGCGAACGGGTAGGTCGGCATGGACGTCAGGGCGGGCCGGTCGGTGCGCAGCGCGGCCCAGTCCACCGCCGCGCCGTCCTGCCAGAGCCGGGCGATCCGGTCGAGCCGCCCCTCCCGGGCCAGCCGGCGCAGGTAGCTGACGCCCTCCGGCTCGATGAGCCAGTCGTGGTCGCCGGACACGGTGGTCGCCTCGATGTCACCGGCCAGGAAGGCGGCCAGCCGGTCCCGCAGTTCGGCCACGGACGTGACGACCAGGGCCAGGCGGACCGGCATCGGAACCCGGCCCACCTGCGAGGTGTGGGCGAGCGAGGAGAGCGCGGGCTGCTGGTCGCCGAGGAACGTCCAGTGCGCCCGGGCATACCGGTGCAGGGCGGCCTCGTCCCGCGCCGACAGCAGGAAGACCTCCGGCCCGGCCGACTCCACCGGCGCGGGCGTCGCTGGCGGCTCCTCCAGCACGACATGGGCGTTGACCCCGCCGAAGCCGAACGAGCTGACCCCGGCGCGCAGCGGTACGGGAGTGCCGTCGGCGTCGCTCGGCGCCCACGGCCGGGTCTCGCGGACCGGCTCGAACGGGGTGCCGTCCAGCTCGATCAGCGGGTTGAGCCGGGACAGGTGCAGGGTCGGCGGCAGCTGCCGGTGGCGCATGGCGAGCACCACCTTGATCACGCCGGCGATGCCCGCGGCGGGCTCCAGGTGCCCGATGTTGCTCTTGACCGTGCCGATGCCACAGGTGACCGCGGGTCCGGCGGCCAGCGTGCGGTGGGCACGGATCAGCCCGTCGATCTCGACCGGGTCGCCCAGGGCGGTTCCGGTGCCGTGCAGTTCGACGTAGGACACCGTCTCGATCGGCACGTCCGCGTCCCGGTACGCCTCGACCAGCAGCTCCGCCTGCGCGAGCGGGTTCGGTGAGGTGAGCGACGACGCGCGGCCACCGTGGTTGACCGCGCTGCCGCGTAGGACCGCGTGCACCCGGTCACCGTCGGCGAGAGCCCGCGACAGCGTCTTGAGCACGACGACCCCGACGCCCTCGCCCTTGACGTACCCGTCGGCGCGCTCGTCGAGCGCCTTGCACCGGCCGTCGGGCGCGAGCACGCCGAGCTGGTTGCCGGCGACCACGGTCTGGGGCGACAGCACGAGGCTCACCCCGCCGGCAACGGCCAGGTCGCTCTCCCCCGCGCGCAGCGACCGCACGGCGCGGTGCAGGGCGACCAGCGAGCTGGAGCAGGCGGTGTCGACGCTCTCGCTCGGGCCCCGCAGGTCGAACAGGTAGGAGATGCGGTTGGCCAGCATGGTGCGGGCCAGACCGGTGCCGGCGTGGGCGTTGACGTGCTCGCCGCGCAGCACCATCGACTCGTAGTCGGTGAACTGCACCCCGGCGAAGACGCACACCCGGCCGCCCGCGAGCCGGTCCGGGCGGCACCCGGCGTCCTCCAGCGCGGCCCAGGTGTGCTCCAGGAAGAGGCGGTGCTGCGGGTCCATGACCTGCGCCTCGGCCGGTGAGATGCGGAAGAACAGCGGATCGAAGTGGTCCACGCCGGTCAGGAAGCCGCCCCAGCGGGCGGTGCCGCCGAAGCGGCGGGCGACCTCCCGCCAGTCCCAGCGGTCGGCGGGCGTCTCGGTGACCAGGTCCCGGCCCTCGGCGAGGTGCCGCCAGAACGAGTCGAGGTCGTCCGCGCCGGGCATCCGCCCGGCCAGGCCGATGATCGCGATGGGCTCGTGGTCGGCCGGAGCGCCGCCCCGCGAGCCCCTCGCGGACGCGGACACGCCGTGCGGCACGGACTCCGGCAGCGCGGGCACGGCCTCGGGCGCCGCGGGCACGGGCTCCGAGGGCGCGGGGCCGGGCTCGGCCTGCACCGCGGCCGGGGCCGGGGGCAGCTCGTCCGCCAGGTGCGCGGCGAGCTTGGTGATCGTGTTGGCGCCGAACAGCGTCGTCGTCGCCACGGTCACGTCGTAGCGGGCGGCCAGCGCCGCGGCCAGGTTCTGCAGGCCGAAGGAGTCCAGGCCGTACTCGCCGAAGCCGGCGTCCGGGTCGAGAGCGGACGGAGTCATCCCGAGGATCTCGCCGATCAGCTCCCGGACCTGCGTGGCCAGTTCCGGGGAGGCGGCGACGGCCGGCGCCGGAGTCCGCGGCGGCGCCGGAAGGGCCGGCACGCCGTCGTCGCGCAGGCGCATCCCGGCGACCAGCTCACGCATCCGGGCCGGGTCACCGGGCAGGACGGCCACCTGCGGGCGGTCCAGGCGCAGCGCCAGGTCGAGCAGTTGCTCGCCCTCGGCCGTCTCCAGGTAGCGGAAACCGGTGCCGGCCAGATAGCGGCGCTCGTCCTCGGCATCCACGTGCATCCCGCCGGCGCGCCACATCGGCCAGTCCACCGACACGGTACGGCCGCGCCGGCGGCCGGCGAGACGCTCCCGCTCCCGGAGGTCCGCGAACCCGTCGAGGTAGCGAGCGCCGACCGCGTAGTCCACCAGGCCGTAGTCACCGAGCTGCCCGGCCAGCGACGAGTAGAGCACGAACAGGTCCAGCGGCAGGTCGCGGGTGACCTCGTCGAGCACCTCGGTTCCGGTGATCCGGGCGCGCAGGTGCGCCCGCAGCTCCTCGACGTCCTTGCCGGGAAGCGGGGTGCGCGAGGCGGTGCCGGCCAGGTGGAACACCCCGTCGAGGCCGCCGAGGGCGGCGGTCGCCTCGGCCACGACGCGGGTCATCGCGGTGCGGTCCTCCACGGCCGCCTGGTAGTACTCGACGGTGCCGAGCGCGCGCAGCTCCGCCAGCTGCCCGGCCCGCTCGGCGGCCGGCGAGCGGCCGGTCAGCGCCACCCGGGCGCCACGGGACAGCAGCGTCCGGGCGAGCAGGACACCCAGCCCGCCGAGGCCACCGGTGATCAGGTGGACGCCGCCGTCACGCAGCGGCGAGGGCAGCACCGGACGGGCGGGGATCTCGCTGAGCACCCGCACCGTCCGGCCGGACGCCGACAGCCGCACGGCCGCGCTCGACAGCCGGTGCGCGGCGACCTCGGCGAGCAGCTCGGAGGTGTCGCCCGCACCGTCGACCCGGACGACGCCGAACGTCGTTCCCGGCAGCGCGGCCCGCAACGACGCGTCGAACCCGCCCCATGCCTCGGCAAGCGCGTCCTCCGGCACCAGGGCCTGGATCCGGACCGGGGTACGGGCGCCGCCGGCCGTCAGTTCCTTCGCGATCCGGAACATCGCCTCGATCCCCAGGTCGTCGCGGCCGGGTGCGAGCAGCGGCCACTGGTGGACGATCCGGGCCGGCGTCTCGGCGAGCAGCCGCGCGTAGTCGTCCTGCTCGCCGGGCCGGACGGTGATCACCGAGCCCTCGTCGCGGTACTCGGTGCCGACCTGGACGTGCACCGCGCCGGGCACCGGCAGATCCCCCAGGACCAGCACCCGGCCCGGGTGCTCGCCGGCCGCCGGGACCGGCTCCTCCTGCCAGGTCGCCGTGAAGCAGCTGACCGGCCGGGCGGGCGTGCCCTCGGTGAACCAGTGCCGTTCCGGCGCGAACGGGTAGGCCGGAAGCGAGCGCCTGCGCGGCGGGGCGGCCCACCGGCGCTGCCAGTCCACCTGTGCGCCCCGGATCCAGGCGGCCGCGGTCTCCTCGTCGCCGTGGCCGTCGTACGGAGTCCGGTCCGCGTCCCGTCCGACCCGCCCGGTGTGCAGGCCCGCGGTGTCGCCGGCGAGGAAACGCCGCAGCACGGCGACGGCGTGCTCGGCGGAGTCGGTGACGAAGGCCAGCCGCTCGGGGTACGCGCCACGCCCGGTCTGCAAGGTGTACGCGGTGCCCGCCAGGTCGTGCGCCCAGCGGTCCGGGCGGTCGGCGAAGGAGCGCGCGTACGCCCGCAGCCGCTCGGGGTCCCGGGCGGACAGGACGAACACGACCGGTTCCGGTCCCGGCGCCGGGACCGGCTCCTCGGCCGGGTACTCCTCAAGGACGAGGTGCGCGTTGACTCCGCCGTACCCGAAGGCGCTCACCCCGGCCCGGCGCGGCACCCCGGGTGCGGGCGGCGCCCACTCCCGGGGCCCGGTCGCGAGTTCGAACGGGGTGCCCTCCAGGCCCAGGTGCGGGTTCGGCCGCGGCCCGTGCGGGTCGCCGCTGATCCGGCCGTGCCGCATCGACAGCAGTACGCGCAGCACGGCGGCGATGCCGGCGGCCGGTTCGAGATGGCCCACGGTGTTCTTCAGCGCGCCGAGCGCGCAGTGCGGCCGGGCCGGCGCGTCGTGGCCCCAGTCCTGGTAGAGGTCGGCGAACGCCTCGCGCAGCCCGTTGGTCTCGGCGGGGTCGCCGATGACCGTGCCGGTGCCGTGCGTCTCCAGGTAGCCGATCGTCGCCGGGTCGACCCCGGCCTCCCGGTGGGCCCGCCGGATCACGTCGGCCTGGGCCCGCGGGTTCGGCGCGGTCAGCGAGTTGGCGCGGCCGCCGTGGTTGACCGCGGTGCCGCGCAGTACGGCCAGGACCGGGTTGCCGTCGGCGCGCGCCCGGCTGAGCCGCTTGAGGACGACGGCGCCGACCCCCTCGCCACGTACGTAGCCGGCCGCGTCGGCGTCGAAGGCCCGGCCCACGCCGTCCGGGCTGAGCATCCCCGCGCGTTCCAGCGAGGCGAAGGTGACCGGGGACAGCATCAGGCTGACGCCGCCGGCGATGACGGTGTCGCACCGTCCGAGGCGCAGCGCCTCCGCCGCCCGGTGCAGCGCGACGAGCGAGCTGGAGCAGGCGGTGTCCACGGGCTCGCTGGGGCCGTGCAGGTCGAGCTGGTACGAGATCCGGTTGGCCAGCATCGACGGGGCCAGGCCGGTCGACGAGTAGGCGTCGGTGGCGGCGCCGGAGCGCTGGATCAGTTCGGCGTACTCGGAGGAGCCGACGCCGACGAAGAGGCCGGTGTCGCTGCCCGCCAGGGCACCCGGGTCGATGCCCGCGTCCTCCAGCGCGGCCCACACCGTGCGCATCAGCAGCCGCTGCCGCGGGTCCATCCAGCGGGCCTCGCGCGGGGAGATGCCGAAGAACAGCGGGTCGAACCGGTCGATGCCGCCGATGAAGCCGGCCCGGGTCACCCGGGTGTGTTCCGGGTGCGCGGCCGGGTCGCCGTGGTGCTCCCCCGCGTCCCACCGGTCGGTGGGTATGTCGGTGAACAGGTCGCCGCCGCGTGCCAGGGCGGCCCAGAACTCGTCCAGGTCGGTGGAGCCGGGCAGCGTCCCGGCCATGCCGACGATCACCACCGGGTCGTCCGGTTCCGGCGTCGCGGACGGTGCGGGCACGTCCCGCGGGTGTTCGCGGGCGAGCCAGTCGGCCAGCGACGCGGCCGTCGGGGTGGCCAGCAGCTGGTCCGGGCCGACCGGAACCTCGAACGCCGCGGAGACGTCACCGGCCAGCCTCAGCAACGCCAGCGAGTCCAGGCCGTGATCGTGGAAGGAGGCGGCCGGGTCCAGGTCGGTCACCGGGTAGCCGCTGACCCCGCTGACCAGCCGCAGCACGGTGGGCAGCGCGGAGCCGGAGGAGCCGGCCGGGCGGGCGGGCGGCGGCGTGGCGGCCGTCGGCGCCGGGGGCCGGATCCAGCAGCGGACCGGCTCGAACGGGTAGCCGGGCAGTGACAACGGTTCCGGCGCGCTGCCGGGCGTGCCCGCCCAGTCGATCACCTCGCCCTGCACCCAGCGGCGGGCGTTGTCGCGAGGATCGGCGCTCGGCGCGGCCGGGGCGCCCGGCTCCGTGGTCACCACGCCGGTCCAGCCCGCGGGCCGCCCGGCGAGGAAGGCGTCGAGCTGGTCGATCAGCTCGTCCGGCCGGTGGGCGACCACGGCGAGCCGGTGTGCCATCGCCTCACGCCCGGTCTGCAGCGTGTAGGAGAGCCGGCCGAGGTCGAGGTCCGCCGCGTCCGGCAGGGCCGCGGCGAGCTGCCGCAGGGTCGATCCGCTGTGCACGGCGCCGGGGTGCAGGGCGGTGTCCCGCCCGGCCAGCCGCATGATCGTGGCCGGGTCCAGGCCGAGTTCGTCGAGCGGCTCGTCGACGGCGCCGACCGGCACTCCGGCGGCCGCGGCGATCTCCGCCAGGCCCGTCGCGCCCGGTGCGTCCGGTGCACCGCGCAGGCGGCTCAGCATCCGCTCGACGACCCGGCGCAGCGCCTGCGCGTCCCGCCCGGAGAACGGGAACACGGCGGGCACCGGCGCGACGCCGGGCCGCGGTTCGGCCCGGTACTGCTCGACGACCAGGTGGGCGTTGGAGCCACCGGCGCCGAAGGCGCTGACACCGGCGCGCAACGGTTGCGGGCCGGTCCACGGCGCCGCCTCCCGCTGGACGCGGAACGGCACGTCCGCCCAGTCGACGGCCGGGTTCAGGTGCTCGGCGTGCAGTGACGGCGCCAGCTCCCCGGCGCGCAACTGCAACAGCACCTTGGTCAGGGCGGCGATGCCCGCCGCCGACTCCAGGTGTCCGATGGACGACTTCACCGAGCCGATGGCGACCGAGCCGGCCGGGCGGTCGCCGAACGCCCGGGCCAGTCCGGCGACCTCGGCCGGATCGCCGAGCGCCGTGCCGGTGCCGTGCGCCTCGACGTAGGACACGCCGGCCGGTTCGACGCCGGCGGCCCGCAGCGCGCTCGTGACGACCTCGCTCTGGGAGCCGGGGCTGGGCACCGCGTAGCCGCCGGTCTTGCCGCCGTGGTTGACCGCGCTGCCGAGGATCACGCCGAGGATGCGGTCACCGTCGCGCTCGGCCGCGGCCAGCGGCTTGAGCAGGACCGCGCCGACGCCCTCGCCGGGGACCATGCCGTCGCCGCCGGCCGCGAAGCTGCGGCAGCGGCCGGACTCTCCGGTGAATCCGCCGGCCGCGAGCTGCCGGTACTTGCGGGGGTGCGGGGTGAGGTTGACGCCACCGGCGAGCGCGTAGTCCGCGCTGCCGCCGGCCAGCGCCTCGCAGGCCAGGTGGATGGCGGTCAGCGACGACGAGCACATGGTGTCGACGGCGAGGCTCGGGCCGTGCAGGTCGAGCGCGTACGAGACCCGGTTGGCGATCGACGCGTAGCCCATCCCGCCGGCCAGGCCGCGCTCGTCCTCGAAGAGCTGATAGTGGCCGTACATGACCCCGACGTAGACCCCGACTCGGCTGCCGCGGAGCCGGGCCCGCGGGTAGCCGGCGTCTTCGAGGGTGTGCCAGGCGGTCTGCAGGAACAGCCGCTCCTGCGGGTCGGTCAGCTCCGCCTCGTGCATCGACATCTGGAAGAACCGCGGGTCGAACTCGTCGATGCGGTCGAGGAAGCCACCCCACCGGCTGACCGGTGTGCCGTTCACCTCGGGTGCCCGGGTGGGATCCCAGCGCCCGGCCGGCACCTCGCGGATGCAGTCCCGCCCGGTTCGCAGATTGGTCCAGAACCTGTCGACGTCGTCGGCGAGCGGGTACCGGCCGGCGACGCCGATGACGGCGATCCGGGTGTCGGCGGCCGGCGCCGTCCCGGCCGGCCTTTCGGGGCGCTCGGTGACCACGGGCGGCGCGGGCCGGGGCTGGTCGGCCACCAGAGCCCGCACGCTGTCCGGATGGCGCTCGACCAGGTGGTCGGCGACGTCGCGGATGGTCGGGTGCTCGAAGAGCAGCGTGGCCGGCAGGTCCCCCATGCGTTCGGCGAGCAGGTCGGCGATGCGGGGCACGGTGAGCGAGTCGACCCCGAAGTTCTCGTAGGTCTCGTCCAGCCACAGCCGGTCCCGGGGCACCTGGAGCACCTGGACGAACGCGTCCTTGACGTATTCACGGGCGGCCTCGACGAGCCGGTCCGCGCCGTCGGCGGGCGGCTCGGACGCCGGTTCGGCGGCGGGGGCGGGGTCGGCGGCGGGGGCGGGGGCCGGCTCCGCCGTGGGTGCGGAGACGGGCACCGGCCCGGCCTGGCCCGTCTCCGCGACGACGACGTGCTGGGTGAGCCCCTCGTCGGCGGGGAACGCCCGGCTGCGGGCGAACCCGGCCAGGTCCAGCGCGGTGCGCCAGCCGGGGCCCGACAGCAGCGGCGAACCGGGCAGACGCAGGCCGGTGTCGCGGTGCAGCCACCAGCCGTCGAGGAGACCGAAGGTGAGCGTGGCGGTGACGACGTTGCTGGTGGCCTCGTTGAGCACCAGTTGCCCGCCGGGCTTGAGCAGCGTCGCGACCGCGCGCAGGGTGTGCGTCAGGTCCGGGGTGGCGTGCAGGACGTTCGCCGCGACCACGATGTCCGCGCCGCCGGGCGGGAAGCCCTGCGTGAGCGGGTCGCCGGAGATGTCGAGCTGCTGGAAGCGCACCATCGGGTAGCGCTCGGCGAACCGCTGCCGGCCGTGCTGCAGGAAGGCGGGCGAGATGTCTGTGTAGACGTACGCCAGTTCCGCGCCGGTGGCGGCCAGGGCGGGCAGCAGGCTCGCGGTGGTGCCGCCGGTTCCGGCGCCGACCTCGACGACCGTGACCGGTCCGCCGAGCCGGCCCACCCGGTCCAGCAGGGCGGCGACCACGAGTTCGTTGGCGCGGTCGACCACCGGGCTGCCCTTGTAGGCGCCCTCCACCAGCTCCGTGGAGCCGCCGGGGAACATCACCTCGGTCGCGCGGACGGTGCCGCGGAGCACCCCGAACAGATGGTGCATGCAGGGCCTCAGCAGCCGGTCGATGCGGTTCAGCGCGGGTTGCCGTGCGCAGAGCGCGACCAGGTCGTTCTCCGGGTCGGTGGGGGCCGGGCGGCCCGTGGCGGTCAGGGCGCCGCCGTCGTCGTACAGGAAACCGGCGACGGTGAGCACGCGCAGCAGTTCGGCGAAGAGCCGGGACTGCACGTCGGCGATCCGCAGCCGCTCCCGCAGCGCGTCGGCGGTCCACCGTTCGCCGCCGGTCCGGAACACCCCTTCGCCCCGGAACAGTTCCCAGAGCCAGCCGAGCACGACCTCGTCCAGACGTGCCTGGTCGGACTCGGTCAACAGCCGGGCCACCGGCGGCAGCGCTGCCGCCGCGGGTGCCAGCTCGTCGCAGGGCTGCCCTGCGGTGGGGCGTTCGACTCCGGCGGCGGCGAGCACCTCGGCGGTCGCCTTGATCACCACGACCTGGCGGTCGGTGCGCCCGAGCACGGCGTGCACGGCCGCCATGCCCTCGGCCGGGGTGATCGAGTGGATCCCGGTCCGGGCCAGACGCTCGCGGTGCCGGTCGTCGGCGACGATGCCGACGGTGCCCCAGTAGCCCCAGTTGATGACGGCCGAGCGGGCGGCCAGCACATCGTCGAGGTGGTGTGCGAACGCGTCCTCGAAGGTCGATCCGGCGGCGTAGTTGGCCTGCCCGGCACTGCCCGACAGGGCCACGGCCGAGGAGAAGAACAGCACGAAGTCGAGCCCGTCGGCATCGCCCAGGGCGCGGTGAAGTGCCACCGACGTACGGGTCTTGGCGTCCAGCACGGCCCGGAAGGTGTCCTCGGTCATCGTGGCGACGGTCTGGTCGCGCAGCACGATGGTGGCGTGCACGACCCCGTGCAGCGCGCCGTGCTCGGCCCGGACCGCCGCGACCACCTCGCCCAGCGCCGCCGGGTCGGTGGCATCGGCCCGCCGGTACGAGACGAGCTCACCGGCCGGGTCGAGGCGGCGCAGCCGGTCGCGGCGGTCGGCGTCGAGTTCACTGCGCCCCACCAGCACGACCTTGGCCCGGTAGCCGCGCACCAACCACTCGGTGAGCTCCAGGCCGAGTCCTCCGGCACCGCCGAGGATCAGGTAGACCCCGCCGTGGCGGATCGTCTCGCGCGGTGTCGTGGCGGCGGGGACCAGGCTCCGCCGGTGCAGGACACCGGCGCGCAGGGCGTACGGGCCGCCGGCCGGCACGTCGAGGACGTCCGCGGAGATCGGGTCGGCCGAGGAACGGTCGACCACGGCCACCCGCCAGCGTGGATGTTCCTGGGCCAGGGACAGGGCCAGCCCGTGCATGCCGGCCGCGTAGGGGTTGCGGACCGGTTCGGTGCCGGTGCTCAGCGCGTCCTCGGTGACCACCGTCAGCCGTACCGGTGCGCCGGACCGTTGCAGCGCCTTGGCGACACGGAACAGGGCCAGGACGCCGCGCTCCTGCGCGAGTTCGAGGGCGGCCGGGTCATCGGTGCGTCCTCGCGCCGGGCCGGAGAGCACGATCACCTGGCCGGGGCGCCCGGCCGGTGCCGTGAAGTGCTCGGGCTCGATCTCGGTGACGGAGCCGCCGAGCCGGGCGGCGAGGGCGGCGGCGAGCGGCGCGGCGGAGGCCGGACGGATCAGCCAGGTGTCCGAGCCGGACGCCGGCGACGGCTCGGCAGGTACCGGGGACCAGCGGGGCAGGTACATCAGGTCGTCGACGGGTCGCCCGGTCACGGCGGACTCGGCGGGCTCGGCGGGCTCGGCGGGCTCCGCGGGCCCGGCGCCGGACGTCCGCGGTGCGGGAGCCGGGCGCAGGGACAGGTCGCGCAGCCGGACCCGAACGGTGCCGTCCGGGTCGGTCAGAGTCAGGTCGTACCGGTCCGGGCCGACGGCGCGGACATGGGCGTACACCTGTTCGGGCAGCGGTCCGAACACCTCGGCGGCGGCGAGTGCGAACGGCACCATGGGCGGGCCGCCGGCGCGGTCGCGCAGCACGGCGAACGTGTGCAGGGCACCGTCGACCAGGGCGGGTGGCAGTGCGCAGCCGGCGAACCGAGCGGCTTCGGCCGGCACGCGCAGGCTCGCCAGCGCCTCGTCGGCGCCGGAGGCGATCCACTCGACGGCGCGCAGCGCCGGGCCGTAGACCAGGCCGGCTCCGGCCAGGTCGGCGTAGATGTCCGCGCCGTCGTGCCGATGCGGCAGGGTGGCCCGGATCAGCTCGACCGGTACGGGCTCCGGCTCCGGCAGGTCGTCGGCCATCGCCTCGACAACGCCCTCGGCCAGCCGGTCGCCGCCGTCGCCGAGCAGGGTGAAGGCCAGGCCGGCGCCGTCGCGGTGCAGTCGGGTCCGGGCGGTGGCCGCGGCCTCGGTGACCACGAGCGGACGCAGCCACCGGACGTCGCGCAGCTGCACCGGCGCCCGGTACCCGGCGCTCGCGGCGGCGGCCCGGGCCATCTCCAGGACCGCCGCGGCGGGAAGCAGCCGCAGGTCGCCGACGCGGTGTCCGTCGATCAGCGGGTGCTCCGGGGGGAAGGCGGTGCGGTAGGTCAGGCCGTCCACGCTGTCGGCCGGCTCGATCTCGTCCAGCAGCGGATGCGGGGCCGGGCCGCGCGCCGCCGGCGGCGCCCAGATCCGCTCGGTGAGCCAGCAGCGCAGCTCCTCGAACGGGTAGCCGGGCAGGGGCAGCCGCCGGCCGGTGCCGGGCCAGGTCACGGTCGCGCCGGCGGTCCAGGCGGCGGCCAGGACCGCCGGGTCGGTGGCGGCCGGGTCCGTGGCGGTCGGAGCGGTGGCGCGGGAGGCGGCACGGCCGCGGACGGTGCCCGTCCACACGCCGGGCCCGGTGCCCGCGCGCAGCCGAGCGACCAGCTGGTCCGCCGTGGCGGCGAGCACCACCATGCGGTCGGCCCAGGCCTCGCGGCCGTGCTGCAGCGTGTGCGCCACGTCGGCGAGCCGGTCGGCGAGGCCGTTCTGCACGGCGTCGGCCAACCGCTCGGCCAGCGCGCGCAGGCTCTCCGGGGTGCGGGCGGAGAGCGGGAAGAGCCAGGGTCCCGGAGCGGCGGCCGGCGCCGGCCCGGGAACGTACTCCTCGACCACCAGGTGGGCGTTGGCTCCGCCCGCGCCGAACGAACTGATCCCGGCGCGGCGCGGGAGGCCGTCCCGGCGCGGCCACGGGGCCGCCTCGGTCTGCACCCGCAGCGGCGTGGAGTCGAAGTCGATGTTCGGATTGACCGGGTCGGCGTGCAGCGACGGCACCAGTTCCCCGTGCCGCATCTGCAGCAGCACCTTGCAGAGCCCGGCCATGCCCGAGGCCGACTCCAGGTGGCCGATGTTGGACTTCACCGAGCCGATCGGCAGGCTGCCCCGGGGCAGGCCGGAGGCGCCCAGCGCGCGGCCCAGCGCCCGGATCTCCACCGGGTCGCCGAGCGCGGTGCCGGTTCCGTGCGCCTCCAGGTACCCGAGTGTGGCGGCGTCGCCCCCGGCCTCGGCCATCGCCCGCTCGACGAGGTCGCTCTGGGCGACCGGGTTGGGCACGGTGAAGCCGTTGGTCCTGCCGCCGTGGTTGACGGAGCTGCCCAGGACGACGCCGTGGATGTGGTCGCCGTCGCGGACGGCGGCCGACAGCGGCTTGAGCAGCACCACGCCGACGCCCTCGCCGGGCACGTAGCCGTCGCCGTCCGCGCCGAAGCTGCGACAGCGCCCGTCGCTGGAGGTGAAGCTGCCCTGGCCGAGGAACCGGTATTTGTACGGGTGGACGTGCAGGTTGACGCCCCCGGCGAGGGCCATCTCGGCCTCACCGGACCGCAGGTCGCGCACGGCGAGGTGGATGGCCGTCAGCGACGAGGAGCACATGGTGTCCACGCCCAGGCTGGGGCCGGTCGCGCCCAGGGTGTACGAGACCCGGTTGGCGATGGACGCGTGCGACGACGCTCCGATACGTCCGTCGGTGGCCTCGTGGAGCTGGTAGAGGCCGTACATGGCGCCGGCGTACACACCGACGCGGCGGGCGCGCAGGTCGGCCCGGGTGAGCCCGGCGTCCTCCATGGCGTGCCAGGCGGTCTGCAGGAACAGCCGCTCCTGCGGGTCGATGATCTCCGCCTCCCGCGGGGAGATACCGAAGAACAGCGGGTCGAACCGGTCGATGCCGCGCAGGAAACTGCCCCACCGGCTGTACTCGGCGGCGCGGTCCGCCGGGGTGGCCTTGTCGTAGGCGCGCCAGTCCCAGCGGTCCGCCGGGATCTCGGTGACCAGGTCGCGGCCGGCGCGCAGGTTCGCCCAGAACTCGTCGAGGGTGTCGGACTCGGCGAACCGGGCCGCGACGCCGATGATCGCGATGGGCTCCGGGACGTTCGTGGCGGGCGGCGTGGGACGGTCGCCCCTCGGGACGGCGACCGGTACGGCCGCTACGGCTTCCGGGACGACCGGTGCCGGTGCCGACACCGATGACGGTTCCGGCGCCGGAACCGGCGTGGGAGCCGGAGCCGGTGTGAGTTCGGCGAGGCGGCCGCCATGCTGCTCGGCGAACCAGCCGGCGAGCCCGCGCAGTTCCTGGTACTCGAAGAAGAGGGTCTTCGGCAGTGATCCGAAGTGGTCCTCCAGCCGCCGGGTCAGATCCATGATCAGCAGCGAGTCGATGCCGTACTGCTCGAAGGCGGTGTCCGCGTCGATGTCCTCCGACGGGTAGTCGAGGACCTCGGCCAGCACGCCGCGCAGGAAGTCCTCGGCGGCCGCGGTGGTCGGCCCGGTGGCCGCCGCCGGAACCGGAACCGGAACCGGAGCCGGCGCGGGTTGCGCGGGCGGGTCGAGCAGACCGCGGATGCGATCCGGCTCGCCGTGCGCCACGAGCACGTGATCGCCGTCGTGGCCCAGCGCCCGGTCCCAGGCGCGCAGGGCGTCTGCGGTCGGCAGCGGACGGAGCCCGGCGCGGCCGGCGATACGGGCCTGGGCGGCGTCGTCGGCGTCCATCCGGATGCCGCCGTCGGCCCACAGCGACCACAGCACGCTGAGGCTGCGGCCGGGCCGGTCGCTGCCGCGCCGCCAGGCCGCGAACGCGTCGAGGAAGCGGTTCGCGTACGCGTAGTCGGCCTGGCCCGGGCTGCCCGCGCCGGACATCGAGGAGAAGCAGACGAAGAAGTCGAGCGGATCCGCGGCCGTGGCCCGGTCCAGTGCGAGCGTGCCGTCGACCTTCGGCCCCAGCACCGTGGCGATGTCCTCGTCGGTCTTGCGCAGCAGGAACGCGTCACGGGTGGTCCCGGCCAGGTGCAGCACCCCGCGCAACGGGCCGAACATCCGGTGGACGTGCTCGACCAGCCGCTCGGCCGCGCCCGGTACGCCCAGGTCGCAGGGCAGGTAGTGGACATCGAGCCCGGCGTCGCGCAGGGCGGTCAGGTCGGCGTCGGCGGACCGGCCGGTGAGCACGTACCGCGCCGACGGGCCCAGATGGGTGACGAGGTGCCGGCCGAGCGCGCCCGCGCCACCGGTGACCAGCACCGTCCCGGCCGGTGTCAGCGGCACCGGTGCGGGGGCGGGCACGATCGGCTCCCAGCGGGGGACCTGACGGCCGGCCGCGGTGTACCGGACCCGGAACTCGTGGTCCGCCGCGGCCTCGACGTCAGCGACGGCCCGCAGGTCGGTGTCGTCGGTCGCGATCACCGCGGCGCGGAAGTCCGGGTGCTCGTTGGCGATGCTGCGCGCCATGCCGTCCAGAGCCAGCAGCCGGGCGTCGGCGGCGGTACCGGACGGGCGGAACACATGCAGCACCCGGACCGGCTGCCGGTTGGGCCGCGCGGCCCAGGTCCGGAAGAGCCGGACCAGGCCGGGCACCGGGTCGTCGTCGCCCAGGCGGACCACCACCAGCGGGCCGGAGTCCGGTAGGGGCGCGTCCTCGTCGGCTCCCAGGAACACCGTGCGGCCGACGGGGGCGCCGCGGCGGGCGGGGGCGTCCTGCCAGCGCTGCGCCAGCAGGTGGGTGGCCACCGCGTCGGCCGGATCCTTGACGGCGCGGGTGACCACGCCGTGCAGCCGGACGGCGATGCGGCCGTCGGTGTCGGCGAGTGCGATGTCGTGGCCCGACGCGGTGGCGACGGCATGGGCGTACCCGTGATCCGGCAGCGGCCCGAGGATCTCCACCCGGTCGATGGAGAAGGGCAGTTCACGGGGCCGGGGCGCGGACGGGTCGGCGGCGGTCCAGAGCGCCGCCTGCAGCATGGCGTCCAGCAGCGACGGGTGCAGGGTGAAGTCGTCGAACGGCAGGTCCGCGGCGTCGGGAACGGCGACCTCGGCCAGCGCCTCGCCCTGGACGGACCGCATGGACCGCAGCCCGCGCAGGCTCGGTCCGTACCCGCCGCCGAGCGCGGCGAAGACCGCGTAGCAGTCGTCCGCGGAGGCGGCCCGGGGCAGGCGGGCGCGTATCGCGGCCAGGTCGAGGGACGGGGCCGGTGCGGCGGCGCCGAAACGCAGGGTGCCGGTGGAGCACAGCTCGCCGTCCGGGGTGCCGTCGACGCGCCGCAGCTCGTAGGCGACACCGTCGGCGACGGGCACGAAGCGCAGCTGTACCCGGACCGGTTCGCCGGTGCACAGGACCGGCCGGGCCCAGAGGACGTTCTCGACGCCGGTGGCGCGCCCGTGCCCGGCGCGGGCGGCGGCGTCGACGGCGAACTCCAGGGCCGCGACGGCGGGCAGGATGCGCACCTGCCCCAGCGCGTGGTCGCGCAGGAAGAACTCGTCGCCGGTGAGCAGCCGCTCGGCCGGCCCGGCGGTGAGGGCGGCGGGCGGTTTGATCCAGTACCGGCGGGTCACCGGCGGCGGCTGCGGCAGTGACAGCCGGGCCGGACGCCGGCCATGCCGCTCGGGCCGCTCCGGTCGCTCCGGCCGCTCCGGCCGCTCCGGCCAGCGGACCGGGGTGCCCGCGACCCAGAGCCGGGCGGTCTCGTGGAGGTCGGAGGCCTGGACCGGCTCGCCGGTGGCCGGCCCGGCGGTGCCGGTGACCACCCCGGTGCCGTCGAGCAGCCGATCGGTCAGCTCGGCGACGCTGGTCACGACCACGGCGAGGCGTTCGGCCAGTTCCTCGCGGCCGGTGCGCAGGGTGCTCTCGATCCGGTCGAGCGCCGCCTCCGGGTGCGCCTGCAGCCAGTTGACCAGCTCGGCCCGGTACCGGTCGAGCTGGTCGCGGCCGCCGGCCGACAGGACGACCAGCCGGGCGGCACGGTCCTCGGTGCTGATACCCATCAGTGCTTCTCCGCTTCCGCCACGACGACGTGTACGTTGCTGCCACCCATCCCGAAGGAGCTGACGCCCGCGCGTGCCGGCACGCCGTCCGGCGGCTCCCAGGGCTGTGCCTCGGCCTGGAGCCGGAACGGGCTGCCGGCCAGGTCGATCATCGGGTTGGGGGTACCCAGGCCGGCCAGGCCGGGCATCAGGCGGTGCCGCATGCTCAGCAGCACCTTCACCACGCCGGCGACGCCGGCGGCGGCCTCCAGATGGCCGATGTTGGACTTGACCGAGCCGAGCCCGGTGCGTCCCGCCACGACCGGCCGCCCCCAGTCGCGGTAGAGCTGCCCGAACGCCTCCCGCAGCGCGTCCACCTCGATCGGGTCGCCGAGCGGCGTCCCGGTGCCGTGCGCCTCGATGTAGCCGATGGTGTCGGGCGGCACCGCCGCCGCCCGGTGCGCCGCGAGCAGGACGTCCCGCTGGGCCTGCGGGTTGGGCACCGTCAGCGAGTGGGTGTGGCCGCCGTGGTTCTCGGCCGAGCCGATCAGGACGCCCTGCACCGGGTCGCCGTCGGCGATCGCGCGCTCCAGCAGTTTGAGCGCCAGCAGGACCACGCCCTCGCCCCGGCCGTAGCCGTCGGCACGTTCGTCGAAGGTCTTGCACCGCCCGTCGGGGCTGAGCATGCCGGCGCGGCGCAGACCGGTGAAGCCGTGCGGGGACAGCAACAGGTTCGCGCCGCCGGCCAGGGCGAGTTCGCAGTCGCCGAGGTGCAGGGCGCGGGCCGCGCGGTGGATGGCCACCAGGGAGCTGGAGCAGGCGGTGTCGTAGACCGCGCTGGGGCCGTGCAGGTCGTACACGTAGGAGATGCGGTTGGCCGCGATCGAGGCGACGTTGCCGATCAGGAAGTGATCGCCCATCTCCGGCGAGCCCGGGCCCAGCAGGCTCAGGTAGTCGGCGCCGCTGAGACCGACGAACACCCCGGTACGGCTCCCGGCCAGCGCCGCGGGCACGAGTCCGGCGTCGAGCAGGGCCTCGTCCGCGGCGTGCAGCAGGAGCCGGTGCTGCGGATCCATCTGGGCCGCCTCGCGCGGCGAGATCCGGAACCGCCCCGCGTCGAAAGCGTCGACGTCTCGCACGAACGAGCCGCGGAAGCGCTCCGGGAACACCCGCGCGGAGAAGCCGCGCTCCAGCGGGTACGACGCGGTGAGGTCGCGGCCCTCGGCGAGGTGCGTCCAGAACTCGTGCAGCGACCCGGAGGCGGGCAGCCGACCGCCGACGCCGATGATCGCCACGGGCGGGTAGCCGAGGGCCGCGGGAGGTACCGCGGGCCCGGAGACCCGGGCGGCGGCCACCGCCGGGACGGACTCGGCCTCGCCTTCGGTCGTGGCTGCGGCTCCGGCTGCGGTCCCGGCGCCGGTCTCGGCTGCGGCCCCGCCTTGGGTCTCGGTGAAGGCGCCCGGGTGGTCGGCGTCGAGGTGGGCCGCGAGTGCGCTGAGCGCGGGGTGCGCGTAGAAGAGCGTGGGGCTGATCGGGACGCCGAAGCGGGTGCGGACCGCCATCGCGAGCCGGGTGAAACCGACCGAGTCGAAACCCGCCTCGCCGAGCGGCCGGTCCACCGGGATGTCCTGCGGCGCCACCCCGGCCACACCCGCGGTCAGCTCCCGCAGGACGGCCAGCAGCCGGCCGTCGTCGTGCGGCCGGGGCTCCCGCGGCAGCTCGGCGTGGCCGAACTCGCGGATCAGTTCGTCCAGGGAGCCGCCGCCGAGCCGGACCGCGTCGATCTTGGCGTTCGGGGTCATCGGCAGCGCGGTCATCGGCACGGTTCGGGAGGGGATCATGTACGCCGGAAGCCACTCCTCGATCCGCCCGGCGACCGTCGCGGCCGCGGCGGGCTCGGCGACGACGAAGGCGACCAGGCGCGGATGCCCGGGCCGCTCCTCGCGCAGGACCACCCGCGCCTCGCCGGTCGCGCCGGTACGCCGGATCGCCGCCTCGATCTCACCGAGTTCGATCCGGTGCCCGCGCAGCTTGATCTGCCGGTCGGCGCGGCCGAGCAGCAGCATCTCGCCGGTCTCGGTCCACCGGGCCAGATCCCCGGTGCGGTAGCGCCGCCGCCCGTCCTCCTCGACGAAACGCTCAGCGGTCGGTTCGGGGCGGCCGCGGTAGCCGCGGGCGACGCCGTCACCGCCGATCAGCAGTTCCCCGGTGGCGCCGAACGGGACCGGGCCACCGTCCGGCCCGGCGAGGTGGAAGGTCGTGTTCGCGATCGGCGTGCCGACCGTGATCGGCCGGTCGCGGCGTACCCGCAGCGCCGAGGACCAGATGGTGGTCTCGGTCGGGCCGTACATGTTCCACAGCTCGCCGGAGCGGTCGAGCAGGTCGGCCGCCAGCTCGGTGCTCAGCGCCTCCCCGCCGCAGAGCAGCCTGGGTATCCGGCCGCGCCAGCCGGCGGCAAGCAGCATCTGCCAGGTGGCCGGTGTGGCCTGCACGATGGTCGCGCCGCTGCTGTCGAGCAGGCCGGCCAGCGCGAAGCCGTCCCGGGTGACCTCGGCCGGGGCGATGTGGACGGTGGCGCCCCGGGTGAGCGGCAGCAGCAGTTCGAGGCCGGCGATGTCGAACCCGGCCGTGGTGACGGCAAGCAGTACGTCGTCGGCGGCGCACCCGGGCCGGTCGGCCATCGCGGTGAGGAAGTTGACCAGGTTGCCGTGGGTGACCTCGACGCCCTTGGGACGGCCGGTGGACCCGGAGGTGTAGAGCACGTACGCGAGATCGTCGTCGTGGCAGGCGCCCTGCCTGTCCGGGGCCGCGTCGCCCGCGGCGGCGTCGCCCGCGGCGGCGTCGCCCGGGTCGCCGAGCGGGATGCGGGCGCCCGGTGTCCCGGCCGGCAGGCGGTCGGCGTACGCCGGGTCGACCAGGACCGCGGCGAGACCGGCGTCGGTGCAGATGTGCGCGAGGCGGGCGGCCGGGAAATCCGGGTCGAGCGGCACGTAGGCCGCACCGACGGTGTGCGCCGCCAGCATCGCCACGATCATGGCGGCTCGTCGTCCGGACAGCACACCCACCAGGTCGCCGCGGCCCACGCCGGACGCGCCGAGGGTCCGCGCCAGTGCGTGCACCCGCCGGGCCAGTTCGCCGTAGCTGGTGGCACCGTCGGCGTCCACCACCGCCAGCCGCTCCGGGGCCGACGCCGCGCGGGCCAGCACCAGGCCGGCCGCGGTCGTCGCGCGCGGCCGGGCGGCCCGGGTGTCGTTGGCCCGGTCGACGAGGGCGCGTTCCGCCGCGGTGGTGAGGGGCAGGCCGCCGATCGGCTGCCGCGGGTCGGCGGCCACGGTTTCCAGCAGCAGCCGGTAGTGCTCGGCCAGCCGCTCGGCGGTGGCCGGGTCGAACAGCTCACGGTCGTACTTGAGGTAGACCAGCGCCTCCGGCCCGCGCACCACCACCTCGACGACCAGCGGGTTCTCACCCTCCTGGGTCAGCGCCAGGGCGTCGCGGAAGACGGTCTGCCCGGCGGCCATGTCCTGGTCGCCGCCGACGCCCTGTTGCAGATAGAAGCCGATGTCGAAGGAGGCCGCGGTGTCACCGGCGCCGCGCAGGTCACCGACCACGGCGGCGAACGGGTAGGAGCTGTGCTCCTCGGCCTGCGCCATGTGGTCGTGCACGGCGGTCATCAGCTCGGCGACGCTGCGCCGCGGGTCGCAGTCGACCCGTACCACCACCGGATTGATCAGATAGCCCACGGTGCGGTCGAACCGCTCGGAGATCCGGCCGTCGGTCGGCACCATGACGCTGATGTCGCGGTGACCGGAGTGCCGGTGCAGCAGGGCGGCGAAGGCACCCAGCAGCACGCTGAACGGGGTCAGCCCGGCCGCGCCGGCAACCTGACGGAGGGCCGCCCAGGTGGCCTCCGGCAGCCGGAACTGCACCATCTCGCCGGTGTCGGCGGTGGGCGGCCCGCCCCGGTGCCGATCGGTGATCGCGTCGAGGACCGGACCGCTGGAGGCACCGGCCAGCCGGTCGCGCCACCAGCGGCGGTGGTTCTCGGCCTCCGGCCCGTCGAGCAGTTCCCGCTGGCTGCGGACGAACTCGCGGTACGGGGTGGCCGGCTCGACCGGCGGCAGGACCCCTCGTCCGGCCAGCGCGTCGTGGCAGGCAACGATGTCGCGCAGCAGCAGGTGGCTGGAGATCCCGTCGGTGATCATGTGGTGGAACACCAGGAGCAGCAGGGTCCGGCCACCGGGGGCCGCAATCAGCCACATCCGGTGCAGGGGGTCGTGCTCCAGGTCGAAGGGGGTGTGCACCAGGCGCCGGACACGTGCGGCGAACTCCCCGTCGGTGACATGCCCGAGGTCGAGGCGGATCACCTCGGCGGGGCGCTCGGTGATCTCCTGCACCGGCGTGGTCCCGTCCAGCCGGACGGCGATCCGCAGTCCCGGCTGCCGTTCCACGACGGCGATCAGGGCCCGCGTGAGCACGTCCGGGTCGATCCCGTCGCCCAGCCACAGCCCCAGCGGCAGGTTGTAGGAGGTGGTGCCGGGCCGGTTCGCGTGGATCGCCCAGAGCGACGCCTGGCCACGGCTGAGCGGGTAGGGCCCCGGCACCGGCTGGGGCACCGGCTCGGTCAGGCCGCGCAGCAGCGATTCGGCGATCTCGTCCGGCAGCTCGCCGGCGGCGACCGCGGCGAGGACCTCGCGCAGTGCCGGGCTCATCGGACGCTCCCCTGCCGCAGCTCGGCCAGCGCGTCGTCGACCGTGACCGATCCGTCGCGCAGCCCGGCCAGCAGTGCGCCGACTCCGTTGGCGGCGGCGGGTGCGGGGGACGGCTCGGGGACGGCGACCGGAGTGGCCGCCGACTCACGCGCGGCGCCCGGCGTGGCCGCCGACTCGGACGCGGCGATCGCTATGGACGCCAATTCGGATGCCCCGGCCGACATGGACGCCGGCTCGGACACCACGACCGGCGTGGACACCGGCCCGGACGCGGCGGTCGGCGTGGGTGTCGGCTCGGGTGCGGCGGCCGCGGGCAGTGGTCCGTACCTGTCGTGCACGGCCCTGGCCAGAGCGCGCACGGTCTGTCCGACGCCGAACATGCGGGCCGGTATGTCGACGCCGTAGGCCGCGCCGAGGCGACGGCTGAGGCGGCGCAGCCCCAGCGAGTCCACACCGACGTCGGACAGCACCCGGTCGGGCGGCAGTCGGTCCGGTGCCATGCCCAGGTGCGCGGCGAGCAGGGTGCGGACGCGGTCCCGCACAGCCGCCTCCGGGTCGCCCGCGGCGTCCGTACCGGCCGCTGCCGGCGCCGGCTCGGACGCGGGTACCGGTACGGCCGCCGCGGCGGCGTCCGTGACGACCGGTGCCGACGCGGCGGCGTCCGTACCGGCCGGTGCCGGCGCGGGCTCGGACAGGGGTACCGGTACGGCAGGCGCCGGCTCGGTCCATACGTCGGCCGCCTGCTCCGCGTCGATTCCGGCGAGCCCGGCCGCAGCCGCCTGCGCCTGGTCGAACCGTGGCCCGGGGGTGATCCAGTGGCTCTGCCTGGCGAAGGCGGAGGTCGGCGCCGGAACCCGGCGGACCGGTTCCCCCGGCCACAGCTCGGCCCAGTCGATCGCGACGCCGTCCACCCACAGCCGGGCGATCTTGTCGAGCTTGCCGGCCGCGACGACGGTGCGCAGGTACTGGCGTCCCTCGGGGCCGTCCAGCAGCAGCGCCGTGCCGGTCCCCCGCCCGTCGCCCGCGCTGACGCCGTCTGCGGTCGTGCCGGCCAGCCACTCCTCCAGGCGTTTGACCAGTCCGGCGAGGTCGTCGGCGACCACGGCGAGCCGCTCGGCGAAGACCTCCCGGCCGGTCTGCAGCGTGTAGGCGAGGGCGGCCGGGTCCACCGCGTCGGCGTCCCGCGCCCAGCAGGCCAGGTTCTCGGCGGTGCCGCGCAGCCGCTCGGCGTCGCGGGCGGACAGCACGAACAGGTACGGCCCGGTGCGACCGGCGCTCGGCCCGGTGCGGAACTCCTCCAGCACGAGGTGCGCGTTGACACCGCCGAGACCGAACGAGCTCAACCCGGCGCGCAGGGGCACCTCGGTGCCGTCCGGGCCGGTGACGCGCCGCCACGGCTCACGGTCGCGCAGCACGTGCAGCGGACTGCCGTCCAGGCGCAGGTAGGGGTTGAGCGTCTCCAGGTGCGGGTTGCCGGGCAGTTCGCGGTGGCGCATGGCGAGCAGCACCTTGATCAGCCCGGTCACGCCGGCGGCCGCCTCCAGGTGACCGGTGTTGCTCTTCACCGCGCCGAGCGCGACCCGGTGGCCGGTGCCGTCGGTGCCGTGCTCGGCGTACAGCCGCCGGAAGGCGGTCTTGAGGCCCTCGATCTCGACCGGATCGCCCAGTTCGGTACCGGTCCCGTGGGTCTCCACGTAGGTCACCGTGCGCGGGTCGGTCCCGGCGCGGTGGTGCGCGGCCACGATGCAGGCGGCCTGCGCGGCCGGGTTCGGCGCGGTGAGCGAGTTGCTGCGGCCACCGTGGTTGATCGCGCTGCCGCGCAGCACGCCGTGGATGACGTCCCCGTCCGCGAGGGCCGCGGCGAGCCGCTTGAGCACCACGACACCCACCCCCTCGGCCCGGGCGATGCCGTTGGCGCGGGCGTCGAAGGCGCGGCAGCGGCCGTCCGGGCTGAGCATGTCGGCCTGGCTCATGTCGACGAACAGCGTCGGCGACGCGATCACGTTGACGCCGCCGGCCAGCGCGACCGTGCACTCCCCGCGCCGGATCGCCTCGGCCGCGTGGTGCACGGCGACCAGTGACGACGAGCAGGCGGTGTCGATCGTCTCGGACGGGCCGTGCAGGTCCAGCAGGTACGACACCCGGTTGGACAGGATGGCGTGCGCCCGGCCGACGGTGTTGTACCCGTCGAGCGGCACCCCCAGTGCGTGCTGGAGCTCGAAGTAGTCGTAGGTGCTGCTGCCGACGAAGACACCGGTGTCGGTGCCGGCCAGGTCGGAGGGCCGGATACCGGCGTCCTCGATCGCCGTCCAGGTCGCTTCCAGCACCAGCCGGTGCTGCGGGTCCATCGCGACCGCCTCGGTGGGCGAGATGCCGAAGAAGTCGGCGTCGAACAGGTCCACCCGGCGCAGGAACCCGCCCCAGCGGGCGGTGGTGCGGAACTCCCCCGGTTCGGGGTCGCCGTGGATGCGCCGCCAGTCCCAGCGGTCCGCGGGGATCTCGGTGACCAGGTCGTCGCCGGCGGCCAGGTGGGCCCAGAACTCGTCCAGGTCGTCGGAGCCGGGCAGCATCCCGGCCATGCCGACGATGGCGACGCCGTCGGCACCGGCGGGTTCCGTCACCCTGGCGGCTCCGGCGCCCGCGATCCGACCGGAGGGTGCGACGGCCCCGCCGGAAAAGACCGGTCCGGACGAAGGGGCGGCCCCTGGTGGAACAGCCGCAGCCGTGGCGACGACCGCAGCGGTGGGCGCCTCGGGAAGCGAGCCGGTGGGGGGCTCGGGAAGAGAGCTGGTGGGAGGCTCGGGAAGAGAGCTGGTGGGAGGCTCGGGAAGAGAGCTGGTCGGTGCCGTGGGCAGAAAGTGCCGGGCCAGCTCTTCCCCGTACTCCTCGATGATCTTCGCCACCAGCTCGCCGGCGGTGGCCACCCCGAAGAACGCCGCCGGGGTCGCGTCCAGGTTCCAGCGCACGTTCACCTGGTGGCTGAGCTTGGTGTACATGATGGAGTCGAAGCCGAACCGGCTGAGCTGGTCGTGCTCGGTCAGCTCGTCGGCGCGCAGCCCGGCCACGCCCCGCACCAGAGCCAGCAGGTCGGCGGCCACCGCCGCACGCCACGGTTCGGCATCCGGCGAACCGGGCCGCGGCATGGCCGACGTGACAGCCGGCGGGGCCGGCTCCGGGTCGGGCGTGCGCACGCCGATTCCGGCCAGCGCCTTCTCGGTACCCGACACGACCACCACCTGAACCTCCTGTCGGCCGAGCACGCCGGCCAGTGCCTCGATGCCCGTACGGGGCGGGAGCGGATGAAGACCGGCCGCGGCCAGCCGGTCCCGGTGGCGCTCGGTGAGCGCCGAGCCCGACCACGGCCCCCAGTTCAGGACGCGGACCGGCAAGGGCAGCCGGGCGGCGAGTGCCTGCCCGATCGCGTCCTGGGCCGTGCAGGCGGCGGCGTACGCGGCCTGGCCGGGGTTGCCCAGGAACGACTGCAGCGAGGAGAAGATCGCGAAGAAGTCCAGGTCGCGGCCGCCGATCGCCTCGGCGACCGCCAGCGTGGTCCGGGTCTTCGCGTGCAGCCCCTCGGCGAACCAGTCCTCGTCCAGCGCCGCCAGAGAGCGGTCCCGCGCCACGGTCGCCGCGTTCACCACCCCGTGGATCACGCCGATCCGGTCGAACACCGCCCGCATCCGTTCCGCGTCGCGGGCGTCGGCCTGGTGGAACTCCACGGACGTGCCGGCCGGGTCGAACGCGGCGATCCGGGCGGCCCGGGCGCCGTCCGGGCGGGTCCGGCCGATCAGCACCACCCTGGCCCGGTGTTCCCGGACCAGGTGCTCGGCCAGGTCCAGGCCGACGTCCCCGGCGCCGCCGACCAGCACGTACGTCCCGCCGTCGCGGAACACCGGCCGGGCACGGGTGTCGTCGAGCGGCCGGAGCACCTGCTGGTACCAGCGACCCGAGCGCAGGGCGTAGTCGCCCGGCGTGGCGGCGGCGACCGTGGTGGGGTCACCGGGGCCGACGTCGATCGCGCTGATCCGCCACCTCTCGCACTCCCGACGGGCCGATTTCAGCAGCCCGTGCGCGGCCGCCGCGACCGGGTCGGTGATCGGTCCGTCCACCGCCGCGGCGGCGCGGGTGACCACGGTCAGGGTGAGCTCGCCCGCGCCGGCCGGGCGGGTCTGCAGGTGCCGGATCACCCGGAACAGCTCCCGGACGGCGGGTTCGCCGCCGGTGACGACCGCGTGCACGACGGTGGGTGTGGGCAGCGAGTCCAACGACCTGGAGGTGACCCGGTGCACGTCGCTCGCCGGGTAGTCGTCGCCGCCGAGCAGCCAGACCGGTCCGTCGGCCGGCGGCCGGGTGCTCATGTCCGCGACGGGCTGCCAGCGCGGCGCGTAGACGCCCGCGGGCTCGCCGGGTACGGCGGGCTGCTCCGGCTCCGCGCCGACCCAGCACCGGCGTCGTTCGAACGGGTAGGTGGGCAGCGGGATCAGCGTGCCGCCGGTGTCCGGCCAGCCGGCCTCGGCTCCGGCCACCCACCGGTCGGCGGGTGCGACGCCGTCGGGGCGGGCCAGCGCGGGGTGGCCGGTGCCGTCGATCGCCGCGCCGAGGGCCGCGACGAGCGTCGGCCGGTCGGCGGCGGTCACCGCCAGCCGTTCGGTCATCGCGTCCCGGCCGTGCCGCAGCGTGTGGGCCACGTCCACCAGTTCGACGTCCGAGTCCAGGGCGGCACGCAGCGCGGTCGCATAGCGGTGCAGCGCCTCGGGGGTCCGGGCCGAGAGCGGGAACACCAGCGGACCCGCCGAGGGCGCCGACGCCGCCGGGACCGCCGGCTCGTCCGGCTCCTCCACCACCAGATGGGCGTTCACTCCGCCGTAGCCGAAGGAGCTGATCCCGGCGCGACGCCGGCCACCGCCCGGCGGGCGATGCCAGGGGGTCGCCTGCCGGATCAGCTGGAACGGGCTGCCCTCCAGCCGCAGGTGCGGGTTCGGCTCCCCGAGTCCGGCGACCGGCGGCAGCATGCCGTGGCGCATCGCCAGCAGGACCTTGAGCAACCCGGCGACACCGGCGGCGGACTCCAGGTGCCCGATGTTTGCCTTGACCGCGCCCAGCCCGCAGAACGGTTCCCCGGGCAGCGGCCCACCGTGGCGGCGGGCCAGCTCGTCGAAGGCCAGCCGCAGTCCGTTGATCTCGACGGGGTCGCCCAGCTCGGTGCCGGTGCCGTGGGTCTCCAGGTAGCCCACGGTGGCCGGGTCGACGCCGGCTTCCGTGTGGGCGCGCACGATCATCGCGGCCTGTCCGGCGGGGTTGGGCGCGGTCAGCGAACGGGCCCGGCCGCCGTGGTTGACCGCGGAGCCGCGCAGCAGCCCCCGGATCCGGTGCCGGCCCGCCGCACCGGCCCGGGTCAGCACGACCAGGCCCAGCCCTTCCCCTCGGACGAACCCGTCCGCGCGGGCGTCGAACGCCTGGCACCGCCCGGACGGGCTGAGCATGCCGGTGCGGCTGAGCAGCAGGTGGTTGTGCGGCGACAGGATCAGGTTGATGCCGCCGGCGACAGCGATGTCGCACTCCCCGGAGCGGATCGCCGCGGCGGCGCGGTGGACGGCGACCAGGGAGCTGGAGCAGCCGGTGTTGACCGGTTCGCTCGGCCCGCGCAGATCCAGCAGGTAGGAGACCCGGTTGACCAGGATGGAGTGTGCGGTCGCGGTGGCCGCGTGCGCGTCGACGGGCAGGTCCGAGCGGCGCCGGATCTCGTCGTAGTCGCTGGATCCCGCGCCGACGAACAGCCCGACCGGCCGGCCGGCGAGCGTGCCGGGCGGCAGACCGGCGTCCTCCAGCGCGGTCCACACACCCTCCAGCAGCAGCCGCTGCTGGGGGTCCATCCCGGCGGCTTCCTGCGGCGAGATGCCGAAGAACAGCGGATCGAACATGTCGACGTCGCTGATGAAGCCGCCGCGCCGGGCGGGTACGTCGGCGGGCAGCGATCGCCAGTCCCAGCGGTCCGCGGGCACATCGGTGACCAGGTCCTCCCCGGCGACCAGGTGGTTCCAGAATTCGTCCAGGTCGCGGCTGCCGGGCAGGCGCGCGGCCATGCCGATCACCGCGATCGCGTCGTCGGTTCCGGTCTGCGGCGCGGGGGCGGGAATCGGCGCCTCGGCCTCCGTCGTCTCCGCGTCGTCGCTCACGGTCCGCGCCGCCGGGGCCCGCGGCGCCTCGGCCTCCGTCGTCTCCGCTACGGCCCGCGCGTACCGTTCCCGCAGGGTGGCGTCGTAGTCCCGCTGGAGCCGGGCGGCCAGCGCGCGCAGGGTGGCGGTCTCGTAGAACAGGGCGGGCGTCACGTCGAAACCGAAGGTGTCGTTGAGCCGCCCGGCGAGCAGGGCGTAGCTGACCGAGTCGAACCCGTAGTCACCGATCTCGGTGTCCAGGTCGAGATCCGCGGCGGGGATGCCGGAGGCGGCGGAGGTCAGTGCCAGCAGCTCGGCGGTGAACGAGGCGGCGTCGTCAGCCGGGGCCTGCGCCGTGACCGGCACGGGTGTCGGTGCCGGTGCCGGTGCCGGTTCCGGGACGCGTGCCGCGGCGGTGGCCACCACGACGTGCTGGAAGTTGCGGCTGGTCGCACCGTCCGTGGGCAGGGCCTGGAACCGGTCGTACCCGGCACCGGTCAGCACCGCGTTCCAGCCGGCCACGTCCAGCAGCGGCGATCCGGGCAGCCGCAGGTGCGTGTCGGTGTGCGCCCACCAGCCGTCGAACAGCCCGTACGTGACGGTGGCGGCCAGGGTGACCGTGGTGAGCTCGTTGAGCAGCAGTTGCCCGCCGGTGCGCAGCAGGGTGCGCAGGTGCCGCACGGCGCGGCTCACGTCCGAGGTGGCGTGCAGGACGTTCGCGCCGACGGCGAGGTCGAAGCCGTCCGCGGGGAAGCCCTGGGTGACGGGGTCGGTGTCGAGGTCCAGGCGCTTGAACCGCACGAACGGGTACCGCGTGCCGAACTCCCGGCGGCCGTGGGCCAGGAACGCCACCGACAGGTCGGTGTACCAGTACTCCAGGTGGTCGCCGTGGGGAGCCAGGGCACGCAGCAGACCGGCGGTGGTGCCGCCGGTGCCGGAGCCGACCTCGACGATCCGGATCCGCTCGCCGGCTCGCAGCTGCTCCCGGCGACGGCCGACGTGCGCCAGCAGCCGCGCGGTGAGCACGTCGTTGTACAGGTCGCTGATCGGGTTGCCCCGGTAGATCCGCTCCATCGCGGAGGTGCCCGAGGCGGGGAACAGCAGGTCGGTGGCGAGCAGTTCGCCGCGCAGCAGCATCGGGTAGCGGTCGAGGCAGCGGCGCAGCAGTTCGACGAAGACCGCGGACTCGGGGTGGGCCGCGGCCAGTGCGGCGAGGCGTGCGGCGTGTCCTCCGGCGAGGGCCTCGCCCAGCGCGGCCCGGTCCGGCCGGAACCGGTTCTGGTGGACGGTGAGCGCTCCCCCGTCGGCGAGCATGGTCAGCAGGGTGTGCAGCAGGCGGTCGTAACGGGGGGCGACGCCCACGCGCCGGGCGACCTCGGCCGCGTCCGGGTCGGGTCCGTGCCAGGCGCCCGCCTCGTGCAGCACGGCCAGCAGCGCACCACGGGCGATGGTGGTCATCTCCTGGTCCACATTGTGGAAATCGTCGACGACCCGCAGGTCGGCGCTGGTCAGCAGCGCGTCGGCAGGTGTCACGGCCGGTGTCGTCCCTTCGCTGGGGGTCATCCGCTCCCGCAGTGCCGCGGTGCCGGGCACCACCAGGAGCTGCGGAGCAGGCCGGCGCAGCGCCTCGGTCAGCGCGGTGAAGCCGGTGTCCGGGGTGATGGAGTGGAATCCGGCCGCGGTCAGTGCGGCGCGGTGCTTGTCGGTGGCGACGGAGCCGACCGTGCCCCAGAAACCCCAGTCGACGGCCCGGACCGGATAGGGCAGGCGTGCGTCGAGGGTGTGCGCGTAGGCGTCCAGGAAGGTCGATCCGGCGGCGTAGTTGCCGAGGCCGGGCTCGCCGAGGAAGGACTGGGCGGAGGAGAAGAAGAGCAGGAAGTCGAGTGGGGACGCGCCGATCGCGTCCACCAGGGTGGCGGCGGCACCGGACTTGGCCGCCAGGCTCTCGGTGAGATCGTCGTCGGAGAGGTCACGGACCAGACGGGAGCGCTGCACCATCGCCGCGTGCATGATGCCGTGCACCTGGCCGGCCTGTTCCAGCACCGCGGCGAGCTGCCGGGGGTCTCCGGCGTCGGCGCGGAGGTAGCGGATCCGGTGCTCGGCCGCCAGGTCGGGACGCTCCCGACGGCCCACCAGCACGACCTCCGCGTCCCACTCCACGACCAGCTTGCGGGCCATGGCCAGGCCGATACCGCCGCCGCCCCCGACGATCAGGTAGCGGCCGCCCCGGCGCAGCAGCTCGGGGCCGTGCGGGGCGGGGGCCGGGCGCAGCACCTGCCGGTGCACGGTCGTCCCGGCGCAGGCGATCCGGGTTCCGCGCGGCGCCGGGGCCGGCAGGTCCGCGCTCAGGTGGGCCGGGTCGAGGTCGACGACGGCGACCGACCACTTGCGGTGTTCGTTCTCCAGGACCCGGGCGAAGCCGTGGACCCCGGCCGCGTACGGGTCGGTGAGGCGTCGTCCGGGTGGGGCGGCCGCCCCCGCGGTGACCACGATCCAGTCGATCTCGCGCAGCCGGGCCCAGCGGCGGGCGTACGCGGCCAGCGCCCGGACCCCGGCCGCTTCCCCGGCGGCGACCCGCGCGGCTTCGGATCCGGTCGTGGGCGCCGGGCCGGTGAGCAGGTACACCACCCGCGGGTCCGCGGCCACCGGGTCGCCGATCTCGACGAGCTGCGCGCCGGGATGCCGGACGGCCAGTTCGGCGGCCAGCGCCCTCCGTTCCGGTGCGTGGAGCACCACGACCGGTCCGTCCGGCGTCACCCGTCCGGGGGCGGGGCAGGGCTCCCACCGCGGTACGTCGGCGCCCAGGGACACCGGCACCGCGCGCGGCGCCGCCACGGCGGGCGCGTCAGCGGTGTCCGGGACGGTGGCACCGGTGTCGTCGGTGGCGTCGGTGGCGGTTCCGACCCAGCAGCGCACCCGCTCGAAGGGGTAGCCGGGCAGGGAGGTCTTGCGGGGCCGCCGTTCGCGGTGCAGCACGCCCCAGTCCGGGGCGGCGCCGTTCACCCAGGCCGCGGCCAGTGTGTCCGGGTCGGTCGACGCGGGTGCGTCGACCGGCTCCGTGGCGCGTCCCCGGTGCACGCGTGACGCGTCGCCGTCGAGGAAGGCCCTCAGCGCCGCGCGGAGTTCCTCGGCGTCGGTGGCCACCACGGCCAGCCGCTCGGTCATGGCGTCGCGCCCGACCTGCGTGGTGTGGGCGATGTCCGCCAGCGAGACGGCGCCGCCCAGTGCTGCGGCCAGGGCGGACAGGCTCGACTGGGCGTCCACCCGGGGCGGCCGGCCGTGGCTTCGGGCGGCCACGGCCTGCATCAGCCGGTGCAGATCGTCCGCGTCCAGGCCCAGCTCCTCGAAGGAGGCGTCCCGGTCGGCACCGGCGAGCCCGGCCGCGTCGGCCAGGTCCGCCAGCTGGTCCCCCACGGGCAGTTCGGCGTAGCGCTCGGCGAGCAGGCGCAGGGCTCGCGGGGTGCGCGCGGACAGCAGCACCACCTGGGGGCCGTCTCCGGTGCCCGGTGCCGGGGCCGGCTGCGGGTACTCCTCGACGACGACGTGGGCGTTGCTGCCTCCGGCGCCGAACGCGCTGACGCCGGCGCGCCGGGGCAGGTCCCCGGTGGTGTGCCACGGGCCGGCGTCCTGCTGGACGCTGAGCGGCAGGTGCTCCCAGTCGATCGCCTCGTTCGCCGGTCGGGCGTGCAGCGAGGGCACCAGGGTGCGGTGCCGCAGTTGCAGCAGCACCTTGGTCAGCCCGGCGATGCCCGCCGCGGACTCCAGGTGCCCGATGCCGGACTTGACCGAGCCGAGCCGGGTGCCGCCGGTTGCGAAGACCCGGCCGAGCGCGGAGATCTCCACCGGATCGCCGAGGGCGGTGCCGGTGCCGTGTGCCTCCAGGTAGCTCACCGTGGCCGGGTCCACGCCGGAGCGGTGCAGCGCCTGCCGGACCACGTCCGCCTGCGCCGTCGGGTTCGGGACATAGAAGCCGCCGGCGCGCCCGCCGTGGTTGACGGCGCTGCCTTTGATCACCGCGAGCACGCGATCGCCGTCCGCCACGGCGGCTGCCAGGGGTTTGAGGACGACGACGCCGACGCCCTCGCCGGGGACGTACCCGTCGCCGCCGGCGCCGAAGGCCCGGCACCGCCCGTCCGTCGAGACGAACCCGACCTGGCTGAGGTGCAGATACTTGTACGGGTGGACGATCAGGTTCACGCCGCCGGCCAGCGCCAGCTCGCTCTCTCCGGAGCGCAGGCTCTCGCAGGCCAGGTGCAGCGCTGTCAGCGACGACGAGCACATGGTGTCCAGCGCGAGGCTGGGGCCGCGCGCGTCGAGGAAGTAGGAGACCCGGTTGGCGACCGCCGAGGTGAACGAGGTCGGCAGCACCGGCAGCCGCTCCTCGGCGCCGAGGCCGAGCATCTGGTACTGGGTGAACATGACCCCGGCGAACACGCCCACGGGCCGGCCGGCGACCGCCGCGCGGGTGATGCCCGCGTCCTCCAACGCGTGCCACGCGGTCTGGAGGAACAGCCGTTCCTGCGGGTCCATGCCCTCGGCCTCACGCGGGGTGATCCGGAAGAACGCGGGGTCGAACTCGTCGATCCCGTCCAGGAAGCCGCCCCACTTGCTGTACGAGCGCCCGGCGGCCCGCTCGGGTGCGAAGAAGCCGGCCAGCCGCCAGCGCCGTTCCGGGATCTCGGTGACGCAGTCGCGGCCGTCGAGCAGGTTCACCCAGAACCGGTCCAGGTCCGCGGCCATCGGATAGCGGCCGGCCACACCGATCACGGCGATGTCCCGGCCGGACGGCCGCGGGTCGCCCGCGGGTGCCGGGAGGGGTTCGAGAACGGTCGCCGCGGCGGAGTCGCGGACCGCGGCCGCGGACGGTTCCGCGCTCGTGGCCACGGGGTCGGTCTGCGGCTCGCGCAGTTCCAGGGCCCGGCGGGCGTGCTCGGGTCGTCCGTGCAGCACGACGACCTCGCCGCCCCGGTGGTCCCGGATCGCGTCGAGGATCTCGAGGCCCGTGCCGGTCGGCAGCGGTACCTGGCCCTGCCGCCGGAACGCCGCCTCGGTGGCCGCGTCGGTCCGCATGCCCCCGTCCGCCCACAGCGGCCAGGCGACCGAGGTGAACCCGTGCTCACGAGCGTAGGCGTCGACGAAGGCGTTCGCCGCGGCGTAGTCCGCCTGCCCGATGTTGCCCGCGACGCCGGTCACCGACGAGAAGGCGACGAAGAAGTCCAGGCCGAGCCGCCGGGTGGCGTCGTGCAGCAGCAGCGTGCCAAGCACCTTGGGCGCCAGGACCGCCGACAGGTCGGCCGGTGACTTCCCGGGCAGCAGGCCGTCCCTGAGGACCCCGGCGGTGTGCACCACCCCGTCGAGGCGGCCGTGCCGGGCGACGATCCCGTCGACCAGGGCCCGCACGTCGGCGGCCACGGTGACGTCGGCGCGCACGAACTCGGCGTCCGGCTCCCGGCTCGGCGGGGTGCGCCCGGCGAGGACCACCGTGGCGCCCTGTGCGGTGAAGAACGCGGCGAGCGCCCGGCCCAGGCCGCCCGCGCCACCGGTGATCAGGTAGACACCGCCAGGCCGGAGCGGCCGGGTTCCGCCGGGCACCGTCTCGCGGTAGCGACGGACGAGCCGGCCGCCGTCGTGCCGCACCCAGGTCTCGCCGGAGCCGGACAGTTCCGCGAGCACGGCCCGCGGATCGGGGTCGCCGTCGCACTCCACCACGGTCACGGCCAGGCGCGGCTGTTCGAGGCGGATGGTGCGGGCCATTCCGGCCACCGCCGCGGCGACCAGCGGCCGGGCGACGTGCACCACCGGCACCGGCGCGTCCAACAGCACCTGGGCGAGCGCCAGCATCTCCCGGCACGCGGTCTCCACCCGCGCGGGCAGGTCATCGCCGGCCGGCGGGCCCACCTGCACGACCCCGTCCGGGGCGCCGGGCAGGTCGGCCAGCAGGGCGCGCAGGTCCTCCGGCGCGTCGGGGCGCAGCTCGTACTCCCGCTCCCCCAGCCGCCGGAAAGCCGGGCCGCGCCGGGCGGTGATCTGATCCGGCCGCAGCCGGGCGTCGCCGATGACCAGCAGGGACCCGGTCGACGGCGGGTCCGGCCAGGCCGCCGGCTGCCACGCTCCGGTCAGGCAGGCGGTGGTCGCCGGGGTGTCGTCGTACGGCGTCGGCGCCTCGGTGTGCGGCCGGTCCGGGACGAGGCCGGCCAGGTGTTCCGTGACCGCGTCGACGGTGGGGTACTCGAACAGCAGCGTCGGGTAGAGCGTGATGTTCCACCGCTCCTCGAAGGAGCGGACCAGGGCGAGCAGGTCCGTCGACTCCAGACCGAGGTCGTAGAAGCCGCGGTCGCCCTCCACCTCCAGCAGGTCCGGGTCGGCCGCGACCTGCCGGACCAGTTCGACGATCTCGGCGCGCAGCGAGGCGCCCGGCGTGGGGGTGGGTGTGGCCATGGGCGCGGGTGCCGCGGTGGCCGAGGCGGTGAGCCGGGTGATCGCCTCGGTGGAGCGGACCCGCTTGAGGACCAGGCCGGTGAATCGGGCGGCCGGCGCGCCCGAGGCGTCGTACAGGTCGATGTCGGCCTTGACGATGTCGGCGGCCGGGCCCGCCGGGGCGAGCCGCATCTCCACCGTGCAGGTGTCGCCGAGCGGCCGCAGCGCGCGGAACTCCCCGATGTGCAGGGGGATCAGCGGCCGCTCGTCGGCTCCGGCCCCGGCGAACGCCAGCGCGTACGCCTGCATGGTCGACCCGTCGAGCAGGGCCGGGTGCAGCATGAAGTCGTCCGCCGTGGCCCGCGCCTCGGCACCGAGCGCGAGCTGCGCCCGTACCGTGTCGGCCGTGACCCGCATGGTGCCGTGACAGCGCATGAAGTCGCGGTGCTCGATCCCGACCGACCTGCCGGTCGTGTAGACCTCGCCGATGTCGCGCGACGGCCCGGCTCCCGCCGGGAGCGGCGATCCGGTCAGGGCCGGCAGGCCGACGCGGAGGATGGCCCGCAGGTGCGTGGTCCGCCCGTCGTCGGCCGGGGCGCCGTCGCGCACGCGCCGGCTGGTCGCGGTGACCCGGGTGATGTCGCCGTCCGGCTCCAGCAGGACCGTGATCTCCCGGTCGAAGTCCTCGGTGGTGGTGAGCGGTTCGACGAAGAGAACGTCGCTGAGCCCGGCGTCGCCCGGCTCGACACCGCGCTCGCGGAGCAGGCGGTACACGATGTCGAGGAAGGTCACGCCGGGCAGCGTGCGCACCCCGTGCACGCGGTGGTCGTCGACGATGGGGTTGTCCCCGGTCAGCCGGAGAAGGCAGCGAGCAGCCAGACGGTTCACGTGTTGTCTCCCGGTGGTCCCGGCTCAGCGGTGGGAACGGTCGAGCGCGGGGGCCGCGACCGGCGTGAAGGAGAGATCGAGGCGCGCCGACCGGACCGGTGTCGCGGCGGGGCGGGCCGGAGTCGTACGGATCCCGGCAGGGCGGGGCCAGAACCGGCGGCGCCGGTACTCCGGTGCCGGGAGCGGATCCCGGCCGGTCCCCTCGGGCGCGCCCGCGCCGAGTACGACATGGGCGTTGGTGCCGCCGAATCCGAAGGCGCTGACCGCCACGCGGCTGCCGGCGGGCAGCTCGGTCGTGGTCCGCGCGGGGAAGAACGGCGACTCGGCGAACGCGAACCGCGGGTTGGGCCGGTCGCAGTGCAGGGTCGGGACGATCAGCCCGTGCCGGAGCGTCTGCACGGCCTTGATGAATCCGGCGATCCCGGCCGCGCTGAGCAGGTGGCCCATCGAGCTCTTGACGCTGCCGATCCCGCAGTACTCCCGGTCGCCGGTGTGCTGCCGGTAGACGGTGGTCAGCGCCTGCAGCTCGATCGGGTCGCCGATCATCGTGCCGGTGCCGTGGGCCTCGACGTATCCGATGGTGCGCGCGTCGATGCCGCCGCGGGCGAGCACATCGGTGATCAGCGCCCGTTGGGCGTGCCCGTTCGGGGTGGTGTGGCCCATCGTGCGGCCGTCGTTGTTGACACCGGACGCCTCGATGACCGCGAGGATCCGGTCGCCGTCGCGTTCGGCGTCGTCGAGACGCTTCAGCAGCACGAGCCCGGCGCCCTCTCCCGGGACGAAGCCGTCGGCGGACTCGTCGAAGGCGCGGCAGCGTCCGGTGGGTGACAGCGCCTTGCCGGCGCTGAGCATCAGGTACGGTTCCTCGTCCAGCAGCAGGTCCACGCCGCCGGCCAGCGCCATCTCGGACTCGCCCAGCATCAGGCTCTGCGCTGCCAGGTGCACGCTGACCAGCGCCGACGAGCACGCGCTGTCGACCACGAGGTTCGGCCCGGCGAGGTCGAGGAAGTGCGACACGTGCGCCGCGATGTAGTTCTGGTTGATCCCGACGATGGCCTCGCGGGTCAGCGGCCGCAGGTGTTCGCGGTGGTTGCCGGTCCGGCCGCCGACGAAGACGCCGACCCGGCGGCCGCGTAACTCCTCGCCGGTGTACCCGGCGTCGCGTACGCACTCGACGGCGACCTCCAGCGTCTTGCGCACCAGGGGGTCGAGCTGCCGTGCCGTCTCGTCGTCGAAGCCGAAGTAGCCCGGGTCGAACAGGGCGGCGTCGTCGAGGAAGCCGCCCCACCGGCTCTGGCTGAATCCGGGGCCGCCGTCCGGCCGGTAGAGCGCCGTGGTGTCCCAGCGGTCCGCCGGCACGTCGCCGACCAGGTCCCGCCCGGCGAGCAGTGCCTGCCACAGCTGTTCCGGGTCTGCGGCGCCGGGCAGCCGGCAGCCCATCCCGATGACCGCGATCCGCGTCGGCGCGCCGTCCACGGCGGGCATCCGTACCGGCGCCGCGGACGGCACCGGGCCGGGGGCGGCCGGGGCACGCACTCCCGCGGCGGTGAGCGCGGCGGCGAGCCCGGCCAGGGTCGGATGCTCCTGGAGCAGGCTGGGGTCCACGACGTGCCCGAGCGCCGCCTCGAGATCGCGGACCAGCTCGGCCATCAGCAACGAGTCCACGCCGAGGTCGACGAGATGGGTGTCGGGTCGCAGCAGGGACCGTTCGGTGCGGGTGGTCCGGGCGACCACGTCGGCCAGCCAGTCGACGCCGGCCGGCTCGGCCTCGTCCACCGGGACGGCAACCGGCGCCGGGACGGCAACCGGCTCCGGGACGGCGACCGGCGCGGGGGGCGTCCCGGGGGCCCGCCGGGGCGCCCGGAACAGCTCGTCGGCCGACACTGCGGTCCGGCCCGTCAGACAGGGAAGCAGAATCGATTCACTCGACACCCGCAGCGCCAGGTCGAGCAGCCGCAGCGCGTCGGCCTCCGCCAGGTCGGGGATGCCCAGCTCGCTCCCGGCGCTGGTACACCGCTCACCCATCCCGACGTCCCGCCAGAGCGGCCACCGCAGCGACCGGACCACGCACCCGGGCACGTCGGCGTGCGCCTCGGCGAAGTCGTCGAGGACGTTGTTGGCCGCCGCGTAGTCCAGACAGCCCCCGGCCAGCCGGGGCGACCCGGCCGCGATGGAGGAGAACAGCACCGTGAGCCGCGGCAACCGGCTGCCGAACGCCGCCCACAGCGTCTCGACGGCAAGCTTGGGCCGTAGCACGTCGTCGATCTCTTCGGCCGTCCTGGCCAGGAACGACCGGGACGGGTGCATGACCCCCGCGCAGTGGAAGGCCGCCGCGATCCCGTCGGCGCGGCTTCGATGCCGGTTGATCAGTCTGCGCAGCGTGACCACGTCGTCCAGCGCATGGGTGTGGACGGAGAGCCTCACGTCCCGGTCGGCGAGGGCCAGCAGGGCGGTGAGGCGGGTGCGCAGCAGCGGGTCGGTCGACGGGTCGGCGACCAGGGCTGCCCAGCGGTTGCGGGCGGGCAGCTCGGAGCGGCCGATCAGGACGAGGTGCCGGGCACCCCGGTCGGCCAGGTGCTCGGCGAGGCGCAGGCCGATCGCGCCGGTGCCGCCGGTGATCAGGACGGCACCCCGGTCCAGGCCGGTCAGCGGGTCGACGTCGCCGGGCTGGGCGAACCCGGCCACGCGGCGCCGCCGCCGGGAGCCGGCGTACCGGATCTCGGTCTCCTGGTCGTTGGCCGTGCTCTCGGCCGCGACCGCGGCGGCCAGGTCGGCGAGGTCGCCGTCGACCCGGACGGTGCGGGAGACCACCGTGGGCAGCTCTCCGGAGAGGGCGCGGTAGAAGCCGGCCAGCACCGAGCGGCCGGCGCCGCTGACGTACAGACAGCGCAGGCCGGTACGCGGATACCGGCTGAGCACCTCGCGCAGCGCCGCGATCCGCTCGGTGACCAGCGCGCCGGGTTCCCTCCAGTCGACCAGATCGGCGACGCCGGCCAGGTCCTGCACGTCGGGCAGCGGATCGCCGGGGCGATGCGCCACGGCGTCGTCGCCGAACAGCGTCGACGCCAGGTCCGGGTCCGTCGTGAGGACCAGGAAGCGGCCGCGCCGGGCGGGCGCGGGTGGCGGCGCGTCCCGCCAGGCCGCGGTGAGGAACTGCGGGGCGGCGGTGGGCGCCGCCCAGTGCTGATCCCGGCGGAACGGGTAGGTCGGCAGCGACACGACGGGGGCGTCCGGCACCGGGCCCTCGGTCCCGGCGTCGACGCGGCCCCCGATCCCGGCCTCGCCGGTCGGCGACTCGGCGTCGACGACGGCGGCGGCCAGCGCGTCCGCAAGTTCGCCCAGGTCGGCCGCCGTGACGATGACGCGGCGGGCCAGCGTGGCCCGGCCGGTGCTCAGCGTCCGGGCGATCGAGGCGAGCGGGGGCGCCTGCGGTGACCGCACCACGTCCAGCAGCGCGACGAGCGCGTCCCGCAGCGCCTGCGGGGTGCGGGCCGACACGGGCACCGCCACACGGCCGGCCGCCGGCGCCGCGACGGCGGGCGGTGCCTCCTCCAGGACCACGTGCGCGTTCGTGCCGCCCATGCCGAACGAGCTGACCCCGGCCCGGCGGGGGCCGCCGCCGGGCGGCGGCTCCCATGCGGCCCGTTCCAGCTGGAGCCGTAGCGGCGACCCGGACAGGTTGATCATGCGGTTCGTCCGGCGCACGTTGCGGGTGGCCGGCAGGGTCCGGTGGCGCATCGCGAGAACGACTTTGATCATTCCGGCGATACCGGCGGCGGCCTCCAGATGACCGATGTTGGTCTTGATGGACCCGATGCCGCAGTGCGGTACGTCCGGCATCGGCTGCCGCGTCCGGGCGTACAGCCGGCGGAACGCCGCCACCATGGCCGACACCTCGATCGGATCGCCCAGCCGGGTACCGGTGCCGTGCGCCTCGATGTAGCCGACGGTGGTGGGGTCGACGCCCGCCGTGGTGTACGCGCTGACCAGCAGGTCGGCCTGGGCCGCGGGGTTGGGCGCGGTGAACGACTGCGCCTGCCCGCCGTGGTTGACCGCCACCTCGCGGATCACCGCGTGCACCCGGTCGCCGTCGGCGAGCGCCCGGTCGAGGGGTTTGAGCAGCAACGCGCACGCCCCCTCACCGCGGACGTAGCCGTCGGCGCCGTCGTCGAACGTGTGGCAGCGACCGCGTGGGCTCAGCACGCCGGCCCGCTGGTACGCGGCATGGCGGCCCGGGTCGCACAGCACGTTCACGCCGCCCACGAAGGCCTGGTCGCATTCTCCGGCCCGCAGCGCCGCGACGGCCTGGGCAACCGCGACCAGCGACGACGAGCAGAGTGTGTCCACGGTGACGCTCGGGCCGCGCAGGCCCAGGGCGTACGAGACCCGGTTGGCCACCAGCGACGGGGAGACCGCGACGCTCAGGTGCGGTTCGTCGCGACCGGCGTGCTCGGCCAGCACGGCGGCGTAGTCGGAGTGGCACACCCCGGTGAAGACGCCGGTCGCAGTGCCCGCCAGCGTGGTGGGATCCTTTCCGGCGTCCTCGGCCGTCGCCCAGGCCACCTCGAGCATGAGTCGCTGCTGAGGATCCATCAGCGCGGCCTCGCGGGGGCTGACGGCGAAGAATTCGTGGTCGAAGCGGCGGATGTCGTCGAGCAGCCCCGCCCGTCCCACCAGATCCGGGTGCGCGCCGGTGTCCCAGCGGTCGGTCGGGATGTCGCGGATCGCGTCCTCGTCGCGGCCGAGCAGGTCCCACAGCTCACCCACGCTGTCCGCCCCGGGGAAACGTCCGGCCATGCCGATCACCGCGATCGGCGCCGAGGCGTCCGGCTTCGGTGCCGCCGTGACCGCGACCGGTTCGGGCTCGCGGTCCTCGCCGCGTATGACACGCGCCATGGCAGCGGCGGTGAAGGCCTGGAACATGGCGCTGGGATCGATCTGCAGGCCGTGCTCGTCGTGGGCCAGCGCCACGACCTCGGCCAGCGCGACGCTGTCCAGGCCGTACCGCCGCAGGTCGTCGTCGGCGGTCAGAGAGCCGGTGGGCCGGCTCAGCGCCCGTTCCAGCAGCTGGAGCAGGACCGCGTCCAGGTCGTCGGGCGTGGGTGCCGGGTCCGGCGGGGCCGTCGCGGCGCGGGGGGTGACGGCGTCACCCCAGAGTCCGCCGAACACACCGGGTCCGCGCAGTGTCTTGACCGTCTCGATCCTCGCCAGCGGCCTGTTGTCGTCCTCGCGCAGCAGCGTCGAGGTCAGCACCGCCCGGTGACGGTCCTCCAGGCGCAGGCAGTCGAGCCGGTATCGCACGGTGTCCTCGGCGCCGCAGTTCGCCAGATACACGATGTCGCGGCTGACGGTGGTGGCCGCGGTGGCCCACTCGCCGCCTGGCGCCAGCGAGTGCAGGTACCGGCGCTCGCCGTGGTCGTTGATGTGCGGGTAGGAGGCGAAGTAGAGCAGGCCTAGGGCGTTGACGTCGACGACCGGGTTGAGTTCGTAACGCTCGGTGTGCAGCCCGGGGCCTTCCAGGTGGCGCCCGCTCTGCGCCTGGAAGTCGTGCAGGAAGGCCAGTTGGTCGGGGTCCGGTTCACGGGCCGGCAGGCGGCCGGGAAGCTGTGGGACGCCGGGAACCAGCCAGTTGCGGTCCGAGCGGCGGACGAAGACGGTGAGCAGCCGGACGTCGACGTGTGCCGTACCGGTGGCGAACCGGATGTCGGAGAGGAACCGCCGGTCGTCCAGTCTGGTCAGTCGACCGCTCATCTCGCCTTCGTCGAGCTCGGCGAAGGAGGCGAGCGAGGCGCTCGCGGTGTGCCGGACCCGGACGAAGGCCGGGAGCAGCCGGGTGCCGTCGGCGTCGGCGAGTTTGTTGACCGAGGTACCGAAGTACTCACCGATCAACGACCAGTGGAGGTCGCCGGACTCGCGTAAGAGCCAGTTCTCCGAGAGACCACCGGTGGCGAGTGTGGGCAGGCCCAGAACGACGTGCCGGGCGGTCACGAGGCAGAACCGGAGGGGTGGAGAGCAAGGAGCTGCGCGTAGCCGCGCTGCCGCCTGCCTTGCCTCCATATTCGGTGATATAACAGCCCAGAACTCACACTCATCTGCATCAGAACACTCCCCCGTGTCATCCGTCGAATGCAGAACGTAGCCCAGTGGATCACTCCCGTCTACAGCGCCTCGCGATCACTTCTGGCCTTACCGAGCGTGATCGACTACCGCCCAGGAAACGGACGGGACGGGTCATTCCTGCAGCACACACCGGAGGGCGCCGGGCCCCCACCGCCCGCCTCGTGACTCGAACTCGGAGGATGCAGTGGACGAGATGTGCGACATTCGCCACACCGATCAAGCGGATGGTCATTCATGATCACCGAAGCCGACGGCACCGGATCGCTGAACGCCCTCCTGCCATCCGGTGTCGCCGTGTCCGAGCTGTTCACCGACCCACCGCACATCGACCTGCACCCGCAGGAGGCGGCCGTCGTGGCCCGCGCAGTCGACAAGCGCCGCCGCGAGTTCGCCACCGTCCGTCTCTGCGCACGCACCGCCCTGAGACGGATCGGAGTGCCCCCCGGACCGATCCTGCCAGGCCCCAAGGGCGCACCGCAGTGGCCGGACGGAGTGATCGGCAGCATGACGCACTGTGACGGCTACCGAGCGGCGGCGGTAGCTCATCGCGGCACGTTGGCCTCGATCGGGATCGACGCCGAGCCGCACGCCGCTCTGCCTGACGGCGTGGAAAAACTGACCGCGCTGCCCGAGGAGCGGATGACCCTGACCAGGCTGGCCGCAACCCACCCTCACATCCACTGGGACCGGCTGCTGTTCAGCGCGAAAGAGAGCGTTTACAAGGCGTGGTTTCCCTTGACCGGCCACTGGCTGGACTTCACGGAATGCATCATCACGCCCGATCCGGAACACCACACCTTCACGGCCGACCTGACTGTGCCCGGACCGGTCGTCGCCGGAGACCGGATCAGCCGGTTCACCGGACGCTGGCACGCCGGGGGTCACACTCGACACGTCATCACCGCCGTCACCGTGCCGTGGCCCTGGGCTGTGGCACGTTGAAGGCGAGGACCACGTCCCGGGTCCGGAGATCTGCCGCTTCGAGGTCGCCGAGGGTGTCGCGGAGGTAGCGGCTTGCGCGTGCGAGATCGTCGGGGACCAGGGAGACCAGGGCGATCGAGGAGTACGACGCCAGGAGTTCGGTCGAGCCGATGCGGGTGAGGAGACGCCGGGTGGCGAGGGCGTCGAGGTGGGAGCGGTCGAACCAGTCGGCCGGCACCGTTCGCTGCACCCGGTCGCCGGCCGCGGCAACCAACGTGCCCAGCCTCTCTGTTCATGAGGTGACGCCCTGGCAGTGCTGCGGCGAGCCAGGCAGACGACCGGCGCGGCCCCCGAGCAGCATGGTTGAGATGTCGGACATCTCGATCAGCTGAAGAAGCCCGTCAACGGGCCGAGTCGGTCGCATCTCAAGAACCTGACCAAGCGCATGGAATGGCCGGACGGCCCCGGCCCCGACGACGGCGTGGTGTGGATGGGCGGCGTCGCCGCGCGGAAATTCACCTAGGCCCTGATCGGGAACTACCGCACCGCACTCAAGGACATCGACGCCGGCGGCCCGGCCCCACCTCGCACTCGCGAAGGCCGGGGAGCGACCGCCAGCGCGAGGGCGGCCCTTCGAGTCAGACCATGGCGTCCTCGGCGCCCTCGGCGTTCAAAGATCAGCCGTGGGGGGCTCGGAAGGTATCTGTCATGTTCACATCTTGACGGACTTGGTATAGACCTTTTACCTTCCCGGTGTCCGCCACGCCTGCATGCCACCGAAGAAGGGCTTTCCCCCATGGCCGATCGTTCCTCCCTCCTCACCACCGCGTTACGCGGCAGTCCTGTCATAGCCCTGCTGGCCCTGCTGCTCAGCCCGTTGGCCACGGCGCCGGCGGCCGCGGCGACCGGTACGGTCGCGGGCCTCGCCGGCAAGTGTCTCGACGTCGCCGGCGCCGGCACGGCCGACGGCACCCCGGTGCAGCTCTACGACTGCAACGGCACCGGCGCCCAGCAGTGGACCCCGGGCGCCGACAACACCCTGCGCGCCCTCGGCAAATGCCTTGACGTCACTGCCAACTCCACCGCCGACGGCGCCAAGGTCCAGCTGTGGACCTGCACCGGCGCAGCCAACCAGCAATGGACCGTCACCGCCGCCCACGACATCGTCAACCCCGCGGCCGACAAGTGCCTCGACGTGACCGACCGCTCCTCGGCGAACGGTGCGCGGATCCAGATCTGGACCTGCACCGGCGCAGCCAACCAGAAGTGGAACGCTCCCTCGCAGCAGAGCGGCGAACAGTGCTGGGCCACGCACTACGGTCCCCAGCCGCCCGGCGCCCTGACCGCCAGCGGCGAGGTCTTCGACAACAACGCCGACACGGTCGCCACCTCCCTCTCCCGCCAGCCCCAACTGCCCTTCGGCACGCGTGTCCTGGTCACCAACGTCGCCAACGGCCGGTCCCTGACCGTCCGGGTCAACGACCGTGGCACGTTCGTCCAGACCCCGCAGGAACCCAAGTGCCTCGATCTGACCGACGGCGCGTTCAGCCGGCTCGGCGGCGTCCTCGACCCCGATGCCGGGCACATCGTCGTGACCCAGCAGGTCGTCGGCTGAGACGTCCGGCCCCCACAGACCGCAAGTCGTAGGACGCACACCGCAGGACCCACACCGCAGGACGCAGGCCGCAGGCCGGTCGCCCAGCACTCCCACCCCCCCGCGTTCCACTTCAGGAGGAGTTCTCCATGCGCCTCACGCTCCGCATGCCCCGCCTCCGCGGGCGAACCGTCCTCGGCAGACTGACGCTGGGCGTCGTCCTCGCCGCCGTCCTGTCCGCCCTCTTCACCGTCGCCCCGGCCCAGGCGGCGACCGGCCAGATCACCGGGCTGGCCGGCAAGTGCGTCGACGTGGCCGGCGCGAGCAGCGCCAACGGCACCGCCGTGCAGCTCTACGACTGCAACGGCACCGGTGCCCAGAGCTGGTCCAACAGCGGCGACGGAACCCTGCGCGCCCTCGGCAAGTGTCTCGACGTGGTCGACCGCGGCACCGCCGACGGGGCCGCCGTGCAGCTCTGGGACTGTTCCGGCGGGGCGAACCAGCAGTGGGTCGTCACCGCCGCCCACGACATCGTCAACCCCGCCGCGAACAAGTGCCTCGATGTCCGGGGCAACAGCAGCGCCAACGCCACGCGCCTGCAGATCTGGACCTGCACCGGCGCCGCCAACCAGAAGTGGAACGCCCCGGCCGGTGGCGGCGGAGGCGGCAACCCGTCCGGGTTCGTGGTCAGCGAGGCGCAGTTCAACCAGATGTTCCCGAGCCGGAATTCCTTCTACACCTACCAGGGCCTCACCGCCGCGCTCAGCGCCTACCCCGGCTTCGCCACCACCGGCAGCGACACCGTCAAGAAGCAGGAGGCCGCCGCCTTCCTCGCCAACGTCAGCCACGAGACCGGCGGACTGGTGTACGTCGTCGAGCAGAACACCGCCAACTACCCGACGTACTGCGACTGGAGCCAGTCCTACGGCTGCCCGGCCGGCCAGGCCGCCTACTACGGGCGCGGCCCCATCCAGCTCAGCTGGAACTTCAACTACAAGGCGGCCGGTGACGCGCTCGGCATCGACCTGCTCAACAACCCCTGGCTGGTGCAGAACGACTCTGCCGTGGCCTGGAAGACCGGCCTGTGGTACTGGAACACCCAGAGCGGCCCCGGCACGATGACTCCCCACAACGCCATGGTCAACGGCGCCGGATTCGGCCAGACCATCCGCTCCATCAACGGCTCCCTGGAGTGCGACGGCCGCAACCCGGCCCAGGTCCAGAGCCGCGTCGACGCCTACCAGCGCTTCACCTCCGTCCTGGGCGTCGCCCCCGGTGCCAACCTGTACTGCTGACCTCCCCCGTGTGTTCGTGGAGCCGGCCGGGCGGGCAGATGCCCGGCCGGCTCCGGGGCGTCAGGGCGTCAGGGCGGTTGGCTTCCCCGCCGACGGGTCAGCTCGGCAGTTTCCAGTTCTGGGCCGCCGTGCCGTTGCAGGTGTACAGCTGAAGCTGGGTGCCGTTCGTCGTGGAGGAGTTGGGGTCGTCCAGGCACAGCCCCGACTCGGGGTTGACCAGCGACCCGTTGCCGCCGGTCGTCCACTGCTGTGCGCCGGTGCCGTTGCAGGTCCACAGCTGGATCAGCGTGCCGTTGGCGGTCCCGCTGTGGTCGGCGTCCAGGCACTTGCCGAGGGCCCGGACGGTTCCGTCGCCGGCGATGATCCAGTCCTGGGCGTAGGTGCTGTTGCAGCCCCAGATCTGGACGTGGGTGCCGTCGGCGGTGCCGGAGGACGCGTCGTCCACGCAGAGGGTCGAGGCCACTGACGAGGTGAGCGGACCGATGCGCGGCGAGGCCGGTGCGGTGGTGTCACCCGCGTAGGAGGGAGGTGCCGCGGTGGCCGCGGTCGCCCACGAGGTGTTGGCGCTGGTGCCCAGGGTGAAGTCGAGCGTGCCGCCGGACGTGATCGCCGTGGTGGGGGCGTAGGCGTTGTTCCACGCCGTGCCGTTCCACGCCGCGGACTGGACGTAGGGTGCGTTGTCGGCCGCGCCGTTGCCGTTGACCGTCAGCGTCCCGCCCGAGGGAAGGGTGATCACTGCCTGGGTGAACAGCGGTGAGCCGAGGGCGAGGTCGGCGGTGCCGGGAGTCTCGGGGAACATGCCGAGTGCCGACCACACGTACCAGGCGCTCATCGCACCGAGGTCGTCGTTGCCGTCGGCCAGGCCGCCCGGGGTGTTCGACCAGATCTGGTCCTGGATCGCCCGTACCGTGCCCTGTGTCTTGTAGGGCTGCCCGGTGTAGTCGTACTCCCACGGGAGTTCGATGCTCGGTTCGTTGCCGACCCAGGCGTAACCGTTGGCGCCGGTGTAGCTGCGCAGCACGGTGTCCAGGTAGTGGTTCATCGCGGTGTTGCCGCCCTTGGCGTGCGCCAGGCCGCCGATGTCGAAGGGGACCATTCCGGTGTAGATCCAGGAGTCGGCCTCGACCATGTCGGTGCCGCTGGTGGGGTCGAAGCCTCCGGTCCAGGAGCCGCCGGCGTTCCGGGGTTCCACGAAGCCGGAGGCGGGGTTGAGGACGTTGCGCCAGTCCTGGGCGCGGTTGGCGTAGGTCTTCTGGTCGGCGGTGTCGCCGAGTGCTCCGGCCATCGCGGAGATCGCGAAGTCGGCGGTGTCGTACTCCAGGGTGGTGGCCACCGGGCCGTAGAAGTTGCAGCAGCCGTAGCTGCCGTCGTGCGGCATGTATCCCGGCGAGTTCAGATAGGCGAGGCCGGGCCGGTCGTTGTTGGTGGTGCTCGCCTGTCTGACCATGTCGGCGAGGGCGGTGGTGGTGTCGAAGTTGCGGGCGCCGAAGGCGTAGTAGTCGGCGATGATGGCGTCCGCCGGGTCACCGACCATGACGTACGACTCGCCGTTGTTCTCCGACCACTTGGGGAAGATGCCGGTCTGCGCGTAGTCGTCGACCATCGACTGCGCGGTGTCCGAGGCGACCTGGGGGGCGATGAGGGCTTCGAGCTGGGCCTGTGAGCGGTAGATGTCCCAGCCGGAGTAGTTCGCGTACACCGCGCTGTGGCCCGCGTCCACGGTGTGCGTCTTGCCGTCGAAGCCGTAGTACTGGCCGTTGGCGTCGCTGATCACGTTCGGGTGCAGCAGCGAGTGGTAGAGCGCGGTGTAGAAGCTCTGTTGCTGCGCGGCCGTCCCGCCGGCGATCTGCATCTTGCCGAGCGTGCTGTTCCACGCGTTCTGTGCGGCGGTGCGGGTCGCGTTGAAGTCCCAACCGGTGTTCTCCGCGGTCCGGTTGGCGACCGCGTTCGCGATCGACACGTAGGAGACGCCGACCTTGGCCTGCACGACCGGGTTGCTCGTGGTGTTGAAGGTGACGTAGCCGTTCGAGGCGGCGGCGTCGGGGGAAACGCCGTCCTTGGTGGTCTGCGTCGACTTCGGGTGCGTGGTGCTGGGGGTCCTGCCGTGCAGTACCGGCTGGTTGGGCTGCTCGGCGGCGTTCTTCGACGCCGTGGCCGGCGCGGTGGGAGTGGTGGTCGACGCCTTGGCGAGCGAGCTGCCCTGCGTGGTGAACGGCTGGTCGAAGACCATGTCGAAGTACACGGTGTACGTGTTTCCCGCGCCGCAGAAGCGGCCGCTGGTGACCTGCCCGCTCACCTCTGTGTTCGACACCTTGGTGAACTGGGTCGAGCTGGCGCCGTTCTGACTGCCCGTCAACTTGAAGATCAGGTTGGCCTGGCTGGTGGACGGGAAGGTGAAGCGGGCCATGCCGCTGCGTGTCGTGGTGGTCAGCTCGGTGGTCACCTGGTTGTCGAGCGTGACCTTGTACGACCCGGCGGACGCCGACTCGTCGGCGTGCGAGAACGTGTCCGTGGCACCGGTGCTCACGGCTCCCACCGTGGGCAGCACCGGTACGTCACCGGCCGCGCCACAGCCGGGTCCGGCGATGTGGGTCAGGCTGAAGCCGGTGATCGACGAGTCGTTGTACTCGTAGCCGCCGCCGTCGGGACGCGACGGCGTGTCCGGGCTCCACTGCACCATGCCGAACGGGACGTCGGCACCCGGGAAGTCGTCTGCCTGGTTCGACGTTCCGATGAACGGATTGACGAGCGTCGCCGGCGAGGTGACGAGCGCGGCCTTCCCTGCCGCCCACGCAGGCGTGCACAGCCCGGCCGCGGCCAGCGCCGCGGCGGCGAGGAGGCCGACCGCCATGGTTCCGGGAGGTCTCGACAGTCGTGTGATCACGGGGTTTGCTCCTCTACTCGGAAGTGGAGGTCCGACAACGTTGTCTCCGCGTCGAGAACGCGGCCCCGGTGATGAACGGCGTGCCGAGATGTCTTGATCACCAAAGGCTGACAACGTTGTCCAACCGTGGAGATGAGGTGCCTGGGATGGGAACGCTTCGATGGGACCCTGGGGCCATGGGCGCCCAGGGAGCAGAGCGGGAACTGTTCGTGAAGCTAGCCACAAGGCAGGAACATGTCAACGACTGCAGCGGACGGGGAGGCAGGACATGATCGACGTCGTCTTCGGAGTTGACGTCGGCACCTCCAGCACCAAGGGCGTGGTGGTCGATGCCGCCGGCCGTATTCTGGGCGAGGCCGTACGCCGTCACGTGGTCGACCGGCCCCGGCCGGGGCACGTCGAGATGGACGCACACGTCTGGTGGGACGAGTTCGTCTCGCTCGCGGCCGAGCTGCTCGACCGCGACGACATCACCGTCCGGGCCGTCGGAGTCAGCGGCATGGGCCCGTGCACCCTCCTGGTCGACGACGCGGGAGAGCCGGTGCGTCCGGCGGTGCTGTACGGCGTGGACACCCGCGCCGAGGAGCAGATCGCACGGCTGAACCGGGAGTTGGGTCCGGACACGATCTTCCGCAGGTGCGGGTCGGCGCTGTCGTCCCAGGCCGTCGGGCCGAAACTCGCCTGGATCCGCGAGCGGGAGCCCGAGGCGTGGACCCGCGCCCGCCGCCTCCTCATGCCCGCGTCGTGGCTCGCCCACCGGCTGACCGGCGTCTATGTGCTGGACCTGCATTCCGCCAGCCAGTGCACCCCGCTGTTCGACATCCACGAGCAGCACTGGATCCCCGAATGGGCCGAGCACATCGCGCCCGGCATCGAACTCCCCCCGCTGCGCTGGCCGGGCGAGGAGGCCGGCCGGGTGAACACGCCCGTTCCGGGCATCCCGGCCGGGACACCGGTCGTCGTGGGGACGATCGACGCCTGGAGCGAGGCCATCAGCGTCGGCGGCCACGGCGTCGGCGACCTGATGCTGATGTACGGCACCACGATGTTCCTGGTGAACACCGTCGACCGGCTCGTGACCAGCCCGTCGATGTGGTCCACGGTCGGGGCCCTGCCCGGCACCCGTTGCCTGGCCGGCGGCATGGCCACCTCCGGAGCCGTCACCGACTGGCTGGGGCACCTCTTCGGGGACGTCGGCCCCGGCGTGCTGTTCGACGAGGCCGCCGCCTCGCCCCCGGGTGCGAACGGCCTGGTGATGCTGCCGTACTTCGCCGGGGAACGCACACCCGTCATGGACCCCGACGCCCGGGGCGTGATCGCGGGACTGACTCTGGGGCACACCCGCGGCGACCTGATGCGGGCGGCGCTGGAGGCCACCGCCTACGGAGTCCGGCACAACGTCGAGACGATGCTTGCGGCCGGCGCCGACATCCGGCGGATCGTCGCGGTCGGCGGCGGCACCCGCGGCGGACTGTGGCCTCGGATCGTCAGCGATGTCACCGGTCTCGAACAGATCGTCGCCCGCACGACCATCGGCGCCAGCTACGGTGCCGCCTTCCTCGCGGCCGGGCTGATCGGCCGGCCGGAGATCACGGCCTGGAATCCGGCGGAATCGGTGGTCCGGCCCGATCCCGCCGCCGCGGGTGTCTACGACCGCCGGTTCAGCCAGTACCGGGCCCTGTACGAGAGCACCACCGCGGTCACCCACGCCCTGGCCCGCGACCAGAGCACCGGCGGTGACGACGGTACTCCGTGACGTCGCCCGCGCCCTGCGCGCCGTCCGAGCGTGCGCTCGGACGGCCGCGTCCCCGGCGCGGACCGGCGCGTTCGCCGACGTGCGGCGGCGGCCGGTCCGCTCTCGCCTGCGGGGTCTAGAACTCCTCGACGAAGTAGGGCTCGACGGCCATCCAGCCGTTGCCGGAGGCGCCGTTCAGCCGGCCCGTGGAGTTCTGCGCGAGGGTGTACCAGGACTCCACGTAGTCGGGGTCGTCGGTGAACCAGCTGTCGGGGATCGCGCTCAGGACCGCGTTCACCAACGGGATGTACGTGCCCTGGTCGGTCACGGTGAGCAGCGCCGTGGTGATCGCCTGGGCCAGCGCACGGTAGTTGGTGCCGTCGTCGTCCTCCATCATGACGACGTCGGCCAGGTTGTACTTGTAGTTCGACCAGTTGACCAGGATCTGGTGCGGGTAGTAGACGGTGCCGTCGTAGTCCAGATAGGGCATGTCCACCGAGTCGACGCGTGCCGTGCCGTCCTGGCCGAAGCCGGTCACGAGCGAGAACATCTCGGCGGCGCCCTTGAACCAGGGTTCCTGGTCGTCGTTCACCTCGACGGCCGTGACCTTGGTCGCCCACCAGCCGGCCGTGCTCGCGGCGGCGGCGCTGTTCGCCGCTTTCGCCGGGAGGGAGGTCAGGCCCTTGTCGGCGAAGGCCTTCTGCAGCACCTTCAGGCCGGCCCGGTGGGCCTTGGTGACGTCGATGTCGACGATGTACAGCGGGCGGTCGGGGACGCGCGCGGTGTCGACGGCGTGGGCGTTGCCCCGGCTGTCGTACGCCGTGATGTTCTTCGCGTCGTCGGCGGCCGCGGCGACGGCGATCCAGGGAGTCGCGCCGGCGTCCAGGCGCGAGCGCATGGACGGCGCGCCCAGCCGGACGCGCAGCAGCGACCCCGTCGACGCGGGCAGGCCCTTCAGGCCTGCGATGCGCCGGTCCGCGGCGGAGACGGAGGCGAACAGGTTCCTGCCCGCCGGAGCAGTGGTGCTGCCGCCCGCCAGCGCCTGGAGGTCCACGTCCTCGGTGCCGAGCGCGGCCGCACGGACCTGTTCGCGCCACCGCGGGTCGCGCAGCGAGGCGGACAGCGCCCGCGCGATCTCCTGCTCGGTCGACGCCACCGGAGACTTCCGGAACGGCGTGGCCCGGTCTCCCGCGTCCCGCACCGGCGCGGCGATCGCCGGCTGGACGGTGCCGCCGATGACGGCGGACAGCATGACGCCGATGAGGACGCCGCGTCTCCTGCTTGATCTGCTCACCATGCTCCTCGTGTTGTCGGTCACCGCCGCGCCCACGGTGAACGGGCGGCCGTCATAGGGGTGATGGGCCCGGACCGAGGCCGAAGTTGTCCTGTTCATGACATGACAAGAAACGTGGAACGAACACGCGTCCACGCTTGAAAGGGGCCTCGCCGGGGCCGGGAAACCCGGCTACCGGGGGCTGTCGGTGGTCGGTCGCCCGTGAGGACCGCTCAGCGAACCGAGCATGATCTCCTCCGTGTCGGCCAGATACGCCGCCGCCGCGCGCCGCGCCTCCTCGGCGTCCCGGTCGACCACGGCCCGTACCACCGGCGCGAGCCGGTCCGTCGCCCGCGCCGCGTCCTCGAACGGCGCCCGCAGCGCGGCCCGTACCGGAAGGTAGGCGTTGAACAGCGTGTTCGTGAGGAGGAGATAGACCCGGTTCCCGGTGGCCCGCGCCAGTTCGCGGTGCACTTCCACGTCGGCGAGCTGGACGGCGTCGGCGTCCGGGCCGTCGGCGACCTGACGCAGCAGGTGCTCCAGCCGCAGGGCCTGCCGCTGCGTGCGCCGGTCGGCCGCGCGGCCGGCGATCAGGGTGCCGATGTGCCGCCGCACCTCGAAGACCTCCCGCAGCCACGTGGGGTCCTGTGCGGCCAGCATCGGGAGCAGGTCGGCGCCGCCGATCCGCAGGTAGTCCAGGATGCGCGTGCCGATGCCGTGCCGGGTGCTCAGCAGTCCCGCCTGCTCCAACCGGGTCAGCGCGTGCTTCAGAGTCGTACGGGTGACCCCGTACCCGGCGGCCAGCTCCCGCTCGGGGGGCAGCAGGGTTCCGGGGCGGTGCGTGCCGCTCAGGATGTCGTCACGCAGCCGTGCTTCCAGCAGGTCGACCACGGTGTTGCGCGGAATGCTCTCGACGGCCACGGAGGATCTCCCAGGCTTCGGTCGGTGGTTCGGCGGCTCACTGGTCCAGTGGCTCAGCCACCGGACCAGTGAAGCAGCCCCCGACCGCGCCGTCAATTGCCTGATCGCGCACGGCAGTTGTGCACGGTCCGCGACCGGAGCGTTCCCGTCGTCATCGAGGGCCGTCGAGCAGCACGACGTGGACCAGGTACGGGAGTACCTCGTTGACGCGGGGGTCCTGGTCCAGCAGTACCGCCACCGGGGTGAGTCCCTGGGCGCGCAGGGCGTCGAGGGGCCGGGACCAGTGCACGGGGTGGGACGGTCCGGCTCCGGGCGGCGGGAGTTCCTGGTCCGGGCCGATCGCCGGCAGGGTCCGAGGGCCGGGGTCGGCAGCGGTGAGGGCCCGCAGCGCGCGTGCGGTGGCTCGGCGGACGGCCTCGGCGCGGGTGGCGCCGGTGGCGACGACCGTGTCCGGGCGGGGGCCCACCCGGATCGCGCAGCCTGGCAGGGAGAGCAGGCCGGACAGGTCGTGCGCGACGGGTTCGCCCGCCGCGTAGAGCCGCCGTGCCGCACCTGTGGCGCTCTTGGCGCAGTCGCCGGGGGAACAGCGGCCGTCGCACAGGCCCGCGAGGCACAGGCGCGGCACGCGGGTACCGGGCTCGGCGAGGAGCCGGGCCAGCAGGGCCTCGCAGTGCGCGGTCATGCCGGTTTCCAGGGCGCTCACCCAGGTGAGGCCCGCCGCCACTCCCACCGGGGGGTGCCCCGGTGGGTCGGCCGTGACGGCCGGCCGCCCGGCGGGGACCCGGCGCAGGACGCCGGTGTCCAGGTCCAGCCCCCACACCGCGGACCGGGGGGCGATCGCGCCGAGGCGGGACCGGCCGGCCAGGTGTCCCGCCAGCGCGGCCAGCAGTGTGTTCAGGTCCTCCTCGTCGCCGCCGGTCCGGGCCGCCCGGTCCCCGGTGGCGGCGGACGACAGCAGGGCCGCCGCCCGGTCGGCCAGTTCCCCGGCGTCCACCGCCGGCCCGGCCTCCCGGGACACGAAGGCCGCCCGGGCCTCCTCCTCGGTCGGAGGGTGGGTGAACTCCTCGCTCGTCATGCCTGGTCGTTCCTCTCCGGGCTCCCCCGTCGGAGACCCTCGTCGGTCGATGAAACCGGGAGGCGATCTACAGCGGATGGACGCTCGATCCCGCCATCTGTCCGGTACCTGGGTGTCCGCCGCATGTCAGTCGAGTGCGGGACGGTCGCGGATCTCGAGCGTGCAGCACTTCACGCTGCCGCCGCCCTTGAGCAGTTCGGACAGGTCGAGGCCGACGGGTTCGAAGCCGCGGTCGCGCAGGCGCCGTGCCACCCCGGCGGCCGACTCGGGCAGGACGACGTGGCGGCCGTCGCTGACCGCGTTGAGGCCGAAGTGCTCGGCGTCGGCCTCGTCGACGACGATCGCGTCGGGGTACAGGTGCCGGAGAACAGCCTGGCTGTGCGGGGCGAAGGCGCCCGGGTAGTACATGATCTCGTCGTGGTCGAGGACGGTCAGGGCCGTGTCGAGGTGGTAGAAGCGCGGGTCGACCAGCTCCAGGCCGACGACCGGGCGGCCGAGGAACCCCTCGGCCTCAGCGTGGCTTTCGGGGGTGCTGCGAAAACCTGTGCCGCAGAGCAGCCGGTCCCCGACGAGCAGGAAGTCGCCCTCGCCCTCGTTGACGTGGACCGGGTCGTGCACCCGGTAGCCGCGCTCGCGGAACCACTCCAGGTAGGCGGGTCCCTCGGCCGCCCGCTCGGCGTCGCGGAACCTGGCCCCGAGGACCCTGCCGTCCACCACCGTGGCGCCGTTCGCCGCGTACACCATGTCGGGACAGCCGGGCAGCGGGTCGATGAACTCGACGTGGTGCCCGAGTTCGCGGTGCAGCGCGACGAGCTGTTCCCACTGGGTGACGGCGAGTCCGGTGTCCACCGGCTTGGCGGGGTCCATCCAGGGGTTGATCGAGTACGTGACCTCGAAGTGGGTCGGGCGGCACATCAGGTAGTGGCGGGGGCGGGCGGAACGCTGGGTGCGGAGTGCCATGGCGGTCATCAGTCCTTACGACGTCCGGGGAAGGTTGCGGAGGGTGCGGAGGGGGCTCGCGAGCAGGACGAGGGCGGCGGTCAGCAGCACGGCGGACATGATCCAGATGGTGGGTCTGCTGCCCACGGCGCCGCCCAGCCAGCCGCCGAGCAGGGCGCCGAGGGGGATCGCCCCGTAGTTGACGGTCGACGCGCTCGCCCGGACCCGGCCGAGCAGGTGGGAGGGACAGTACGTCTGGTAGAAGCCGGCGACGATGACGTTGCCCGCGACCACGCCGCACACCGCGACGCCCCAGGCGAGGGCGCTCACCATGAGCGGCAACTGCCGTCCCGCGAAGGGCAGCAGGAAGATGAAGGGCGCCACGACCAGCATGCACAGCAGCAGTCCGCGGGCGGTGCCGAACCAGCGGGCGATCCGGCCGGCGACGGCCGCCCCGGCGAGGCCGCCGACGCTCACCACCGCGAACACGGTGCCGACTGCGCCCGGTTGGAGGCCGACGTCGCGCACGAGGAAGACGGTCTGTACGGCCTGGATGCCGTTGAGGGCCAGGTTGGCGAGGGCACCGAAGCCCGCCAGCGTCCGCAGGTACGGGTCGCGGGCCACGAACCGGACGCCTTCGGCGATCTCCCGTCGCAGCGCCCTGCGTTCCGACGGCTCCGGCGGATTCTCGTGTACGTCGATCCCGCCGAGGCAGAGCGCGGAGACCAGGTAGGTCGCCGCGTCGAGGAGGACCCCGGTGACCGCGCCCAAGGCCTGGGTGACCAGGCCCGCCACGCCGGGTCCCGCGACGTCCGCGGCCGATTCGGCGCCGTGCAGCTTGGCGTTGGCCTCCAGCATGTCGTCGTCGGTCACGAGCGCGGGCAGCAGCGCCGTGTAGGCGGTGCTGAAGAACACCTTCGCCGCGCCGGTGAGCAGGGCGACGAGCACGACCTGGGTGAGGGTGAGCACCCCCAGCCAGGCGGCCACGGGAACACTGCCGAACAGGAGCATCAGCGCCAGGTCGCAGACCAGCATGGTGCGGCGGCGCGGCCAGCGGTCCACCCAGGCGCCCGCCGGGAGGCCGATGAGCAGCCACGGTGTCCAGGCCGCCGCGGTCAGCACACCCATCATGAACGGGGAGGCGTGCAGCGTGACCACCGCCACCAGGGACAGGGACACATGGCCGACCGCGGTGCCCAGGCCGCTCGTGGTCTCGCCGAGCCACAGCCTGCGGAAGTTCCGTTCGGACCACAGGCCCAGGCGGCCGCCGGCGGGCCGCCCGTCCTCCCGCCCGGGGGCGGCGGGATCGGCGTACGCGCGGCTCATCGGAGTTCTCCCGGCTGTGCGGTGCGGAGTTTCTTGGCGACCGCTTCCGCGATCAGGGCGATCGGACCGGGCCGGGTCATCGCGCCGTGCTCGCAGGCGAGCAGGTCGTGTTCGATCAGGCCGGTGACGTACGGCCGCCAGGCGCTCTCGTACGGCCAGTCGGCGGGCTTGTCGAGCGCGGCGCCGATGAACAGGGCGTCGCCCCGGTAGACACCGGGCACGTGTGCGGCCAGCAGCCTGTCGTGGTCGGCGAAGACCCGGGGCAGGACGTCGGCGGTATCGCCGAGCATGGCCCGCAGGGCCTCCGGTACGCCCCCCTCGCCGCCATGTCCGTCCGCGCCTTCCCCGCTGTCCGCGCCGTCCCCAGCGTCCTCGCGGTCCCCGCCGGCCGCCTGGCCGTCGGAGGCGTAGCCCAGTGAGGCCAGCAGTGCCGCGAGCGGGTCCGGCCGTTCCTCTGGGACCGCGATGTCGCCGCGGTCGGGGACCGGGGTCGGCGGGTAGCCGTCCAGCAGGATCAGGGACCCGGCCTCCTCGCCGTCCGCCTGGAGCCGTACGGCCATCTCGTGGGCGACGACGGCGCCGAAGGACCAGCCGAGCAGGTGGTAGGGGCCCCGGGGCTGGACCGACCGGATGTGCCGCAGGTAGGTCGCGGCCAGTGCGCCGACGCTGTCGGGGGTGGCGCCCCGCAGACCGGGGGCCTGGAGGCCGTAGACCGGGTGGGCGGTGTCGATGTGGCGCAGCAGGCCCGAGTAGACCCAGCTGATGCCGGCTCCCGGGTGGACGCAGAACAAGGAGGTCGCGGTGCCGCCGGTCCGCAGCGGCAGCAGGGTCCCGAGGGAGTCCTGCGGTCCGCGCTCGCTGTCGAGGTGGCGGGTGAGACCGGCGGGGGTGGGGTGTTCGAACAGGGCGCGGATGCCGATGTCCTCGCCCAGTACGGCGCGGATCCGGCTCAGCAGCCGGGTCGCCAGCAGCGAGTGGCCGCCCAGGGCGAAGAAGTCGTCGTCCACGGAGACCGACTCCACGCCCAGCACGTCGGCGAACAGACCGCACAGGGTCTCCTCGCGGGGGCTCGCGGGCGCCCGTCCGGCCGCCGTTCCCGCGAAGCGCGGTGCGGGCAGCGCCGCGCGGTCCAGTTTGCCGTTGACGTTGAGGGGCAGCGCGTCCAGCACGGTGACCGACGCCGGGACCATGTACCCGGGCAGCACACCCGCCGCGAACTCCCGTACGGCGGTGCCGTCGGCCTCGCCGGTCACATAGCCGGCCAGCCGCCCCTCGTGGGCGACGACCACGGCCTGCGTCACACCGGGGCAGCGGACCAGTACCGCCTCCACCTCGCCGAGTTCGATGCGGAAGCCGCGGATCTTGACCTGGTGGTCCGTGCGTCCCAGGTACTCCACCTCGCCGTCCGGGCGGCGGCGCACCAGGTCGCCGGTGCGGTACATCCGCTCCCCCGCCGCGAACGGATCGGCCACGAACCGCTCGGCGCTGAGGCCGGGGCGGTTCAGGTAGCCGCGGGCGATGCCCGCGCCGGCGAGGTACAGCTCGCCCGCCACACCGACCGGGACCGGACGCAGGCCCTCGTCCAGCACATGGGCCCGGGTGTTCGCCAACGGCGTCCCGATCAGCGGGGTTTCGTGTTCGGCCAGCCGGGCGTGGAGGGCGTCGACGCTGTACTCGGTGGGGCCGTAGAGGTTGTGGCCGGTCACGCCGGGGGTCTCGCGCACGGCGGTCCACAGGGCCGGTCCTGCGGCCTCGCCGCCGAGCATCAGGACCGGGAGCCGGCGCCGCTCCAGCAGCCCCTCCTCGATGAGTTGCTCGGCGTAGGTGGGGGTGACGTCCATGGCGTCGATCCCGGTCTCGGCCACGTGGCGCACCACGGCGGCGGCGTCGCGGCGGCAGTCGTCGTCGAGCAGGTGCAGTTCGTGCCCGGCCACCATCCACAGGATTCCCTCCCAGGAGGTGTCGAAGGACAGCGAGGCGGTCAGCGCGAACCTGAACCGCCGTCCCGGGTGGGCGCGTTCGGCCTCCGCGATGATGTTTGCCCGGTGGAAGGCGTACAGGTTGGCGACGCCCCGGTGCTCGATCACCACGCCCTTGGGCCGGCCGGTCGAGCCGGAGGTGTAGATGAGGTAGGCGGCGTTGCGGGCGCCGGCCCGGGGCGTGGCTGGGCCCGGGTGGCCGGTCAGGGAGCCCTGCTCGTCGACCGACAGCCGGGGCAGGCCGTCCAGGATGTCCGGAAGAGGCCAGGCGGCGTGGGTGAGGGCGAGCAGCGGGGCGGTGTCGCGGAGCATGTGGGTGAGGCGGTCCGCCGGGTGGTCGGCGTCCAGCGGGAGGTAGGCGCCGCCCGCCTTGAGCACGGCCAGGAGCGCCACGATCGAGTCGGCCGAGCGGTCCAGGGCGAGGGCGACGACCTCCTCGGGTCCGACACCGGCGGCGGCCAGCCGCCCGGCCAGGGCGTCGGCCCGGGCGTCCAGTTCCCGGTAGGTCAGCGAGGTGTCACCGCTGACCAGGGCCACGGCGTCGGGGGTCCGGGCGGCCTGTGCCGCGAAGACCTCGGGCAGCAGGGCGGGGCACTCGGGGACGGCGGTGTCGTTCCAGCGCTCCAGCGCCGTACGGTCGTCCGCCGTCAGGACGTCCAGGCTGCCGACGGCGCGGCCGGGGTCCTCGGCGACCTGGCTCAGCACGCTGGTGAGAGCGGTGGTGAGCCGCTCGGCGGTCTCGCGGTCGAACAGGTCGGTGGCGTATTCGAGCGCGCCGCCCAGTCCGGTCGTGGCGCCGTCGGGGCCGTGCCGTTCGGTGACGTTGAGGCACAGGTCGAAGGGGGAGGTCGTGAAGTCGGTGGTCTCGTGCTCGGCGTGCACCCCGGGGAAGGCGATGTCCGCCTCGGTGGTGTTGTCGTAGGCCAGCATCACCTGGAACAGGGGGTTGCGGGCCGGGGAGCGGACCGGGTTGAGCTCCTCCACCAGCCGTTCGAAGGGCACGTCCTGGTGGGCGTAGGCGGCGAGGTCGGCGGTGCGGACGCGCGTCAGCAGGTCGGTGAAGCTCGGGCGGCCCGACAGGTCGGTCCGGAGGACGAGGGTGTTGACGAAGAAGCCGACCAGGTCGTCCAGGGCGCCGTCCGCCCGGCCGGCCACGGGGGTGCCGACGGGGATGTCGTCACCGGCGCCGAAACGGTGCAGGAGGGTGGCGAACGCGGCCTGGAGGACCATGAACAGGGTGGCACCGTGGGTGCGGGCCAGTGCGGTGAGGCGGGTGTGGAGGGCGGGGTCGAGTTCGAAGCGGACGGTGTCGCCGCGGTGGCCGGGTACGGCCGGGCGGGGCCGGTCGGTGGGCAGGCCGAGTTCGTCGGGGAGTCCGGCGAGGGCGTCCTTCCAGTGGGCGAGCTGCCGGGTCAGGAGGCTGTCGGGGTCCTGGTCGGTGCCGAGCAGTTCCCGCTGCCAGAGCGCGTAGTCCGCGTACTGCACCGGCAGCGGCCGCCAGTTCGGGGCGGTGCCCGCGCGGCGGGACCGGTAGGCGGTGATGAGGTCGTCGAACAGCGGGCGCAGGGAGGCGCCGTCGGCGGCGATGTGGTGGACGACCAGGACGAGGATCTGTTCGTCGGGTCCGTCGGGGATCAGATGGGCGTGCACGGGGACGTCCGTGGCGAGGTCGAAGACATGGCCCGCGGCGGCGGTGACGGGTATGTCCGCGACGGTCAGCAGCCCGGCGGGCGGCTCGTCGAGGACGTGCTGGTAGGGGACGCCGCCGAGGGTGCGGTAGACGGTGCGCAGGGCCTCGTGGCGGCCGACGACGTCCCTGAGGGCGGCCTCCAGAGCCGTGGTGTCCAGGGCGCCGCGCAGCCGCAGGGCGAGGGAGACGTTGTAGGTGGCGCTGGGGCCCTCGGCCTGGCCGATGAACCAGAGTCGTTGTTGGGCGAAGGAGAGCGGGAGTCGCTCCGGCCGGACGGCCGGCCGGGGTGCGGGGCGGGCCGCGGTGCCTGCGGTGCCGTCGGGTAGCCGGTCGGCGAGGCCCGCGGGCGTCGGGGCCTGGAACAGTTCGGCCAGCGGGAGCTCGGCGCCCAGGACCGTGCGGATGCGGCTGACCAGCCGGGTGGCCGTCAGGGAGTGGCCGCCGAGGGCGAAGAAGTCGTCGTCCACGCCCACCGAGGCCAGGCCGAGCAGTTCGGCGAACAGGCCGCACAGGATCTCCTCGCGGGGTGTGCGAGGGGCGCGTCCGCCGGCCGGTCCGCCCAGGTCGGGGGCGGGCAGGGCGGCGCGGTCCAGTTTGTCGTTGGCGGTCTGCGGGAGCCGGTCGAGGACCATCACGAGGGGCACCATGTAGCCCGGCAGGGTGTCGACCGCATACCGGTGCAACGCGCTTGCCAGGTCCGGTTGTTCGCCCGCGGGGGTGCAGTAGGCGACCAGTCGCTTCCCGCCGTCGTCCTCGCGGACGATCACGGCGACCTGCCCGACGCCCTCGTACCGGGCGAGTACGGCCTCGATCTCGCCGGGTTCGATGCGGAAGCCGCGGATCTTGACCTGGTGGTCGGTGCGGCCGAGGAACTCGATGCTGCCGTCCGCGCGGTGGCGTACCAGGTCGCCGGTGCGGTACATCCGCTCGCCCGGCTCGAAGGGGCAGGCCACGAAGCGTTCGGCGGTCAGGGCGGGCCGGGCCGCGTAGCCGCGGGCGAGGCCGGCTCCGGCCACGTACAGCTCGCCGTGGACGCCCGGCGGCACCGCGCGCAGGCCGCCGTCCAGGACGTAGGCGCGCATGTTGTCGAGAGGGGTGCCGATCGGCACCCGGGTTCCGCCGAGGTCGTCCTCGGTGATCCGGCGGAACGTGGCGAAGGTGGTGGTCTCGGTCGGGCCGTACCCGTTGCCCAGGACCAGGCCGGGGCAGGCGTCGAGGACCCGTCGGAGCATGGCCGGGGCGGCCGCGTCGCCGCCGGTGGTGACCGCGCGCAGGCCGGCGAGGGAGTGCGGGCTCTCCTCGGCGACGACGTCGAACAGGCCCTTGGTGAGCCAGGCCGCCGTCACCGCGTGGCGTTCGATCGTGTCGCGCAGGACGGCGGGGTCGAGGTGGCCGGGCGGGGCGACGACGACGGTGCCGCCGGACAGCAGGGGCGCCCACAGTTCGTAGGTGGCGGCGTCGAAGGCGTGCGGCGAGTGCAGCAGGACGCGGCGGTGGTTCCCGCCGTGCCAGCGGTGGTCGGTGGCGAGGGCGACGACGTCGCGATGGCGGACCGCGACGCCCTTGGGCTGCCCGGTGGAGCCGGAGGTGTACATCACGTACGCGAGTTGGTCGGGGTGGGCCGCCGGTGCCTGGAATCCGGGTACGGGGTCGCCCTCGGGCCGCATCACCAGGGCGTCGGGGACGAAGCCGAGGTCGTCGCGGTCCGTCAGCAGCACCGGGGCCCCGGCCTGGGCCAGCACCCACTCCAGCCGGTCGGCCGGCAGGGAGGCGTGCAACGGCACGTACGCCCCGCCCGCCAGCACGATCGCCAGCGTGGCGACCACGACCTCGGCCGAGCGCTCCAGCAGCATCGCCACGGGCGTCTCGGGGCCTACGTCCAGCGCGGCGAGCCGGGCCGCGAGGCTCTGTGCGCGGGTCTGCAACTGCGCGTAGGTGTAGGTGACTTCGTCCGACACCACGGCGACGGCGTGCGGGGTGCGTGCGACCTGCCGGGTGAACGCCTCCGTCAGGGTGCCGTCGCCCGGCACCGGGCGCGCGGTGTCGTTCCACTCCCCCAGGATCCGGACCCGTTCCTCCTCACTCAGCAGGTCGTGTCGGCCGACCGGTGCGTCCGGGTCGGCGGTGGCCGCCCTGAGCAGCCGCTCCCAGCGGGCGGCGAACGCCGTGACCGTCCCGGGGTCGAACAGGTCGGCCGCGAACTCGATGGAGCCGGTGATCCCGGCCGGGCTGCCGGCCGGGGTGTGGTTCTCCTCCATTCCGATGTTGAGGTCGAACTTCGCGACCCTGATCCCCAGTGGTTCGGGCGTGAAGTCCAGGCCGTCGGGTCCTGCCTGGCCGACGGGGGCGTTCTCGTTGCTCTGCAGGACGGCCATCACCTGGAACAGGGGGTGGCGGGCCGTCGAGCGGACCGGGTTGAGTTCCTCCACCAGCCGTTCGAAGGGGACGTCCTGGTGGGCGTGGGCCTCCAGGTGGGTCTCCCGGACCCGGGCGAGGAGTTCGGTGAAGGACGGGTCGCCGGAGACGTCGGTGCGCAGCACCAGCGTGTTGACGAAGAAGCCGACCAGGTCGTCGAGGACCTCCTCCGAGCGACCCGCCACGACCGAGCCGACCGGCACGTCGGTGCCGCCGCCCAGCCGGGAGATCAATGCGGCCAGGGCCGCCTGGAGCACCATGAACAGGGTCACCCGGTGGGTGCGCGCCAGGTCCAGCAGTCCGGCGTGCAGGTCCGCGTCGAGGCGCAGGGGCAGCGCGTCGGCGCCGCCGCCCAGGGCGCGGGGGCGGGGCCGGTCGGTGGGCAGGGTCAGTTCCTCGGGGAGGTCGGCCAGCTTGTCCCGCCAGTAGCCGAGTTGACGCGCCATCAGGCTGTCCGGGTCGCTGTCGCTGCCGAGCAACTCGCGCTGCCAGAGCGCGTAGTCGGCGTACTGGACGGGCAGCGGCTCCCAGTCGGGGGCCCGGCCCGCGCGCCTGGCCGTGTGGGCGGTGGCCAGGTCGCGCAGGAACGGCCCCTTCGACCAGCCGTCGCCGGCGATGTGGTGCAGCACGGTCAGCAGCACGTACTCGTCGGGCGCGAGGACGAACACCCAGATGCGGATGGGGAGTTCGCCGCGCAGGTCGAAGGGTTCGGCCGCCGCCGCGTCGCGCCGCGCGGGATAGCCGTCGGGGTCGGCCGTGCAGTCGACGACCGTGAAGGAGAGATCCGCCGCCGCCTGCCCGGCGGGCACCACCTGTTGCACGGGGACGCCGGCCACGGCCGGGAAGACCGTGCGCAGCGCCTCGTGCCGGGTGATGACGTCCACGACCGCGGCGCGCAGGGCCGCCGGGTCCGGTGCGCCGTGCAGGCGGACCGCGAACGGCAGGTTGTAGAGCGGGCCAGGCCCTTCGATCTGGTCGGTCAGCCACAGACGCTGCTGCGCGAAGGAAACCGGGATCACGGATCTGTCCTTACGTCACGGGCCACGGGGGCTGGTCAGGCGGTGGGCAGGGGTGCGGCGCGGAAGGCCGCGGGCGGCACGCTGGGCCGGCAGTCCAGGACGTCGACCGGCGATCCCATGGCGACGGCGATCTTGCGGTCGCCGCGGAACGGGTCGCGGCCGTGGGCGGCGAGGATGTTGTCGACGAGCATCACGTCGCCCCGCTGCCAGGGTTCGCGGACGGTGGCCGCCTCGTAGACGGCGTTGAGGGTCTCCACGTCGTCCCGGGTGAGGGGGGCTCCGTCGCCGACGCCGGTGTTGAAGGGCAGGCCGTCGGGGCCGAACTCGTCGGTCAGGGCCTCGCGGATCATCGGGTCCAGCGACCATTCGTTCCAGAACGCGAGGTGGTTGAACCAGACCTCCTCGCCGGTCTCCGGGTGGGTGATCGTGCCGGGGCGCAGCTGCCGGGTCCGCAGCCGCCCGTCCTCCCGCCACTCCCAGGAGACGAGGTTCTCGGCGCAGTACTCCTCGACCTTCGCCGGGTCGTCGGTCGCGAAGGCCCTGCGCCAGTCCAGGGACACGTACTCCGAGTAGTTCCGGGTGAGCGTCCAGCCGCCCGCACGCACCCGGTCCACGAGGGCGGCGGGCAGGTCCGCCAGGACCTTGCGGCAGTCGACGACGGGGGTGGCACCGCCCTCGGCGGGGGCGGTGAGGCAGGCGAAGAGCAGCTTGCCGGGGAAGGTGAGCGTGTAGCTGTTCTCGTTGTGCATGCGGATCGGCTGGTGGGGCGGCAGGTCGGTCGAGGAGAAGACCCCATGGCCGAAGTCGCTGCGCGGAGTGGCCTTCTCCCGGTAGGGGGTGGGCTCGGGCAGCAGCACGTCGCGGACCCGGGCGACGTCCTCGCTGCCGGTGACCGGCAGGCCCCGGAGGAAGATCGCGCCGTGCTCGGCGAGCGCCGCCCGCAGCTGCGGACTGTTGCTCTGGAGCCATGCGACGGCCGCGTCCATGTCGTGGACGCCGGTCACGCGGGTCAGGGCCGGGCGGCCGGGAGCGGTCTCCCAGCGCGGTGTGGTCGGTGCGGTCGACACGGCGGGGCCTCCTAGCGGCCGAGGGCGGCGAGCAGGCTCGCCGGGCGGATGTCGGTCCAGTTCTCCTCGATCCAGGCGAGGCAGGCCTGCCGGTCGGCCTCGCCGAAGGCGACCGTCCAGCCGGCCGGGACGTCGATCCACGCGGGCCACAGGGAGTGCTGGTTCTCGTCGTTGACAAGCACCTTGTAGGTGCCGTTCTCGTCCTCGAAGGGATTCGTCATGATGGCTTTTTCCTCCGTCGTGAGCGGGGCGGAAATCGCGGAAATCCGCGATGTGGAACTGCCGTCCGGGCTTTTCGAAGTTATCGGCGCCCGATACGGCCGACAGGCAGGAATTCCGGCAGGAGAGCGGAAGTTCAGCTGGATCGGCGGGATCGGCGGGCGAGCAGGCGCACCGGGAAGTGGTCCAGGCCGAAGTTGATGATCGAGCGGTTGTACCGGACCGGTCCGGTCGGCTCGATCCGCTCGACGCGGTCCAGCAGGGCCGTGAAGAGTGCGCTCAGTTCCGTCTTGGCCAGCGGGGCGCCGATGCAGTAGTGCGCGCCGAGGCCGAGGGCCACGTGGCGGTTGGGGCTGCGGTCGAGCACGATGTCGTGCGGGCGGTCGAAGGCGGCCGGGTCGTGGTTGGCCGCCCAGGTCCATACGACGACGCGTTCGCCGCGCCGGATGTCGTGGCCGCCCAGCACGGTGTCCCTGGTGGCGGTGCGCAGGGTGTGCAGTCCGACCGAGGTCCAGCGCAGCAGTTCGTCGAGGGCCGGCCCCATGGCGGCCTCGCCGCTCTGCAGCCGGTGCCACAGCTCGGGGTGCCGTACGAGCGCGAGCAGCCCCATCACGGCGGTGTGGCGGACGGTCTGGACGCCGCCGACGACGATGTTGTCCAGGTTGAGGACCACGTCCTCGACGGGCAGCAGCCGCCCGGCGATCCGGTACGTGGCCATCATGCTGATGAGGTCGTCACGGGGGTCGGCCCGCCGCTTCATGACCTGGTGCATGAGATACGGGATGAGCCGCTGATGACCTGCTCTGCGCTCCTGCGCGGTGCTGCCGAGGAAGGCGTCGTCGCAGACCTGTACGACCATCTCGCGGTCCTGGTCCGGGACGTCGAGCAGGTCGCACATCACGGTCAGGGGCAGCGGGGAGACGACGTCGACGAGGTCGACCTCGCCCCGCTCCACGGCCGCCGTGACGATCCGGTGGGACAGCTCGGTGATGCCGGGGGCGGCGCCGCGGGCCCCTCCGGGCGAGAGGAACGGGGTGGCGGGCGCCCGGAGTTCACGGTGCCGGGGCGGGTCGGTCAAGGCCATCATGCGGCCCGCGCCGACGGGTGTGTTCCCGGCTCCTGCGCCGAGCAGCGAGCCGCCCTCCGAGCTGTAGGTGGCCGCGTCCTTGAGGACCTCGACGGCCAGGTCGTAGGAGAGCACCGACCAGACCGGCCCGTCGTCGGCGGTCCCGGTGCGCTGGACGGGGCCCGCCGCCCGCAGCCGGTCGACGACGGCGGGCAGGTCGGGGCGGGTCCACAGGGCGGGGTCGCTCAGGTCGACGGGGGCGGCCGGCGCCGGGCCGGAGGTCAGTGGACGAGGGGCTGTGCTCGTGGCCATCGGGGCTCCCTGGGGGTCGGATCGGGCCGGTGCCCGACGATCGAGGTCAGCAGGCCCACGGGTCCGGGCCGTTGTACGGTCGCCAGCAGATGGCCGCCGGGAACGACCGTGAGGTCGAAGGCGCCCGAGGTGTGCTCCGCCCAGCCCGCGAGCAGGGTGGCGTCGAGCATCGGGTCGGCGTCGCCGGCGACGGCGTGCAGAGCGGTGTCGAGCAGCGGGCCGGGCCGGTACCGGTAGGTGTCGCGCACCGTGAGGTCGCTACGGATGGCCCGCAGCGCCAGCTCCCGCAACTCCGGCTCCGAGGCGACGAGTTCGCCCATTCCGCAGGTCCGGAGCAGATCCTCGGCGCCGTACTGCGGCGGGGTCGGGGCGGACCAGGTGCCGGGCGCGGACGCCGAGGCGGCGATCACCGTCTCCGGGCGGTGCCCGGCGGGCAGGGCGCGTGCCACCTCGTAGGCGAGCAGGGAGCCGAAGCTCTGTCCGTAGAAGCCGAAGCGGCCGTCCAGGTGCGGGAGCAGGGCGTCCGTCACCGTCCGTACCAGCTGGTCGAAGGTGGCGGGCATCGGGTGGCGGCTGCGTCCGCCCCGGGCCGGCATGCGCAGGGCCCACACCTCGGCGGCCGGGGCGAGCGCCTGGGCCAGCGGGGCGAAGGCGGTGGCGTCACCGCCGGCGTGCGGGAAGCAGAACAGCCGGTACGGGCGGTGGTCCTGGGGTGCGGGCACCAGCAGCCAGTCCCCCTCGATCCGTGGCCGTGGCGGGGTCACCGGGCAGCCGCCGCGCCGCCGACGAGGGCCGGCCGCCGGGTCGCCGGGGCCTGGCCTGCCGTGCGGACCGCCTCGGTGAAGTCGGCGAGGTCGCGGGCGTCGAGCAGGTGGCGCAGCTGGAGTTCGATGCTCAGGGTGCGGCGCAGGATGTGGATGACCCGCAGTGCGGCGAGCGAGTGGCCGCCGAGGGTGAGGAAGTCGTCGTCGGGGCGGACGTCGTCGCGGCCGAGGACCGTCCGCCAGACGTCGGCGACCTGTTCCGCCAGGCCGATGCCGACCGGACCGGTGCCCGCCGGACCGGTACCGGTCCCCGACCGGTCCGCCGGCTCCGGCCGGGACGCGGTGGCGGGCGCCGGGGCGGGCAGCGCTGCGTGGTCGAGTTTCCCGTTGGGGGTGAGGGGCAGCGCGTCGAGGACGAGGGCCGCGGCCGGGACCATGTGGGCGGGCAGCAGGGTACGGGCGTGGGCCAGGATGTCGTCGGTGGCGAGGTAGGGAGTGCCGGAAGCGGTGACGTAGGCGATGAGCCGCTGGTCTCCGGGGGCGGCCTCGTGGACCTTGACGGCGGCCTCGCGGATCCGCGGATGACGGGTCAGAGCGCCCTCGATCTCACCCGGTTCGATGCGGAAGCCGCGCAGTTTGAGCTGGCGGTCGGCGCGGCCGGCGAACTCCAGAGTGCCGTCCGGGCCGCGGCGGACCAGGTCGCCCGTGCGGTACATCCGTGCTCCGGGCGCGAAGGGGCTGGCCACGAAGCGTTCGGCGGTCAGGCCGGGGCGGCCGACGTATCCGTGGGCGACCGCGGGACCGGAGATGTAGAGCTCCGCGGTGGCACCGGGGCCCACCGGTCGCAGCTCCTCGTCCAGCAGGTGCAGCGTCACGGCGGGCAGGGCGTCGCCGATGTGCGGCCGGGGCCCGGCGATGCGGGTGGCGGTGGAGTCGACGGTGCACTCCGTGGGGCCGTACAGGTTGAGGGCGTCGGTTCCGCCGGCGGTGAGCCCGTCCCAGGTCGCCTGCGGTACGGGCTCACCGCCCATGAACAGCCGGACCGGGCGGGCGGCGAGCGGCTCGCGCAGCAACTCCCAGTGCGAGGGGGTGAGGTCCAGGTCGGTGACGCCGTGCTCGTCGAGCAGGGCGGCCAGCCGGACCGGGTCGGTGCGGGTCGTCTCGTCGACCACGACGACGGTGTCGCCCCGGCAGACCCGCGCCCACTGCTGGACGGAGGCGTCGAAGGACACGCTCGCGCTCCAGCCGACCACGCCTGCCTCGGACCGGTACATGCCGCGTTCCTCCAGACCGGCCAGGAGGGCGGCGACGCCGCCGCGGGTGGCCTCGACGCCCTTGGGGCGGCCGGTGGAGCCGGAGGTGTAGATGACGTAGGCCGTGTCCGGCGCGGTGACCGGGGTGTCGGGGCCGAGGTCGCCGGTCGCGTCGGGGTGGAGGGCCGGGACGCCGTCGGGCAGCGGTACGGCGCCCGGCTCGGCCGTGAGCAGCAGGGCCAGGCCCGAGTCCTCGGCCATGAACGCGAGGCGTTCTTGCGGGTAGGCGGGGTCGAGCGGTACGTAGGCCGCTCCCGCCCGCCACACGGCGAGCAGCGCCACCGGCAGGTCGGTGGTGCGGCGCAGGTGGATGCCCACCCGGTCGCCGCGGCGGATGCCGTGGGCGCGCAGTGCGCCCGCCAGCTCCGCGGTGCGGCGGTCGAGTTCGGCGTAGGTGAGCCGGCCGTCGGCGGCCACGACCGCGGTGCGCCCGGGTGTGGCGTCGGCGGCGGCCAGGAACCGGGCCAGCGGGTCCGCCGGACGGGGTCCGTGGGTGTCGGTCATGGGGCTTGTCTCGCTCTCTTCTCGGTCTGCGCGGGTGGTCACCGGGCCGCGTCCATCGCGCGGAGGGCGGTCTCGTAGGCGTCGAGGTAGGCCTCGGCGAGCGCGTCGGGCACCACGGACCGCTGGTGGTCCACGGCCAGCAGGACACGGTCGGAGACGGGGTCCTGGATCAGTGAGGCGCCGAAGGCGAAGCTGTTGGGTTCGTGGCGCATGGTGGGTTCGCAGCCGATCCGGTCGTCCTCGATCCGCGCGTCGCCGAGGTGTCCGAGGGCGTGGAAGCGCAGGAAGCCGAACTGGCTGTCCAGCCGGGTGCCGGTCATCAGCCGGGCCAGCCGGGCGATCGGGACCCGGCGGTGCGGCATCATGTCCAGTTCCTCGCGGTGCACCTCGCGCACCAGCGCCAGCGGATCGTCGCGGTCCGCGCCGGTTCCGGCGGCCAGGGGCACGGTGTTGAGGAAGAGCCCGTACACCTCGGTGCCGCCGCGCCGTTCGAGGCGGCCGTTCATCGCAAGGCCCGTGGTGATCCGGCGGCGGCCGGTGATCGCCCCCAGCGCGTGCACGTGGGCGGCGAGCGCCACGGACTTGACGGGCACGCCGGTGGCGTCGGCGACGCGGCGCAACTGGCCGGGGGCCTCGGGCAGCACCCGCTCCACGATGCGGGCCAGTTCGTGGGTCTCGCCGGCACCGTCCCACAGCTCGCCGCTGACGCCGTCGAGTTTGCCGCGCCAGTACGCGAGGGACGCCGGATCGGCCGCGGCCTCCCGTTCGACGGCCACGAAGTCCCGGTAGCGGGAGCCCGGCGGGGCTGCGGGGGCGCTCTCCGGGTCGGCCGACAACTCGGTGTGACGTGCGAGGAGTTCGGCGAGGAGCGAGGTGAAGCTCCAGCCGTCGAGGATGGCGTGGTGCTCGGAGACGGTGAGCTGGAAGGAGGTGCCGGTGAGCCGCTGCACGGTGATCCGGAACAGCGGCGGTTCCAACAGGTCGAAGGGGGTACTGCGGTGCTGGTCGAAGACCGCCGTGATCGCCGCGTCCTGCTCGTGGGCGGCCAGCCGCCGCAGGTCGTCGAAGGTGACGGGCGGTGCCAGGTCGCCGTGCACGAGTTGGAGGGGTTCGGCGTAGCCGGAGATGTCCAGGCCGGTCCGCAGCACGGGGTGGCGGGTCATCGCCTCGGTCACGGCCCGGCGGAACGCCGTCTCGTCGAGCGGTGCGCTGATCCGGTAGCTGTTGACGTTGTGGTAGCTGTCGGTCGACCCGGCGATCTCCATGTGGAAGACCATGCTGAGCTGCATCGACACCATCGGGTACGCGTCCACGATGCCGGCCGGGAGCTCGGCCCGGGTCTCGGCGTCGATCAGCGAGAAGGGCCCGTCGGCGGTGTCCGCACCGGTCACCGGACGGGCCAGCGGCGCCAGGGCGGCGATGGTCGGCGCGTTGAAGATGTCCCGCAGGGTGACCGTCCAGCCGGCCTCGTGCAGTTCTCCGGAGAGCTGCACGGCGCGGATCGAGTCGCCGCCGAGGTGGAAGAAGTCGTCGTGCGCGCCGATGCCGGAGACGCCCAGGACCCGCGACCAGACGGCGGCGAAGTCCCGCTCGGTGTCGTTGCGGGGGGCCACGTGTCCGGCCGCGGAGCCGGTGGGCGCGGTGCCGTGCGGGCTCGGGTCGGGCAGGGCGCGGCGGTCGACCTTTCCGTTGACGGTGAGCGGCAGGGTGTCGAGGAGGGTGACGGTCGCCGGGATCATGTAGTCGGGCAGGGAACGGGCCAGGAACTCCCGCATCCCGGCCGGCTCCCGGCCGGTGACGTAGGCCGCCAGCCGCTGCTGGTGGACGGTGACCACACAGGTGTCCACGTCGGGGTGGGCGGCCAGGGCGTTCTCGATCTCGCCGAGTTCGATGCGGAAGCCGCGCAGCTTCACCTGGAAGTCGGCGCGCCCCAGGTACTCCAGGCCGCCGTCGGGCAGCCGCCTGGCCACGTCCCCGGTGCGGTACATCCGGGCGCCGGGAGCGGAGGCGTGGGGGTCGGCGACGAAGCGCCCGGAGGTGAGGCCGGGCCGGTCCCAGTAGCCGTGGGCGAGGCTGCCGCCGCCGATGTAGAGCTCGCCGGGGACGCCCACCGGGCAGGGTCGCAGCCAGTCGTCGAGGACCATCGCGCCGAGGTGCGGCATCGGTGTGCCGATCAGGCTGCGGTCGAAGTCGTCGGCGGGGCCGAGGTCGTGGGTGGTGACGTGGACGGTGGTCTCGGTGATCCCGTACAGGTTGCACAGCCGGGCCGGGGGCAGCGGGTCGAGGGCGTTCCAGCGCCGGACCACGGCGGGGTCGAGCGCCTCCCCGCCGAGCATGATCTGTTTCAGCGCGGGCAGGGCGCGCGGCCGTTGCCGCAGGGCGAGTTCGAGCTGGCGGAGCGCGGACGGGGTCAGGCACAGGAACGAGACGCCCTCGGCGGCCAGCAGTTCCGTGAACTCCTCGGGCGAGCGGCTGGTCAGGTACGGCACCACGACCAGCCGTCCGCCGTGCAGGAGGGCGCCCCACAGCTCCCAGACCGTCCAGTCGAAGGCGTAGCTGTGGAAGAGGGTCCACACCTCGTCGGGGCCGAAGGCGAAGTGCCGGGCGCCGGCGTCCATCAGGCGGCTGACGTGTTCGTGGGCGACCGCGACACCCTTGGGACGGCCGGTGGAGCCCGAGGTGAAGATGATGTACGCGATGTCCGAGGGGCGTGCCTCAACGGCGGGGCGGGTGGCCGGGAGGGCCGCCAACTCGCCTTCCCGGAGGGCCGGTTCGAACACTTGCCAGGGGCCGGCCGGGACGCGGTCGGGCCGGTCGGTGACGACGACCCGGACCCCGGTGTCCCCGAAGACCATCGCGGCCCGGTCGGCGGGGGCGGTCAGGTCCACCGGTACGTAGGCGGCACCGGTCTTGAGCACGCCGAGCACCGAGACGGGGATCTCGTGCGTGCGGTCGAGGAGCAGGCCGACCCGGTCGCCGGGACGGACGCCCCGGGCGATGAGCGCGTGGGCCAGCCGGTTGGCCCGCTCGTCCAGTTCCGGATAGGTCAGGGACCGGTTGCCGAAGGTGAGGGCCGTGCGGGTGGGGTGCGCGTCGGCCGCTTCCTCGAACAGCCGGTGCAGAAGGCGGCCTTCGGGTATGCGGGCGGGGGCTGCGGGTGGTTGCAGGTCGGCCGCCCGGGTCAGTTCACGCACGGTACGGCCGGTGTCGTCGAGGGCGGCGGTCAGCAGGGCCCGCCAGTCGTCGGTCATCCGGCGTACCGTCGCGGTGTCGAAGAGGCCGGAGCTGAACTCGACCTCGCCGCGCAGCTCGCCGTCGTCGTAGACGGACCAGGTCAGGTCGAACTTGCTGGTGCCGTTGGAGTGCACCCGCCGGTCGGCCGAGGCGGGTCCGAAGGCCAGCGGCGCCCGGTTCTCGGTGTGGGAGCCGAAGACGACCTGGACGAGCGGCGGGTGGGCGGCGGAGCGGTCCGGGGCGAGCTGGTCGACGATCGTGTCGAAGGGCACGTCCAGATAGCCGTACGCCTCGAAGGCGACGTCCGAGACGTGGGCGAGGAGTTCGCGGAAGGTGGTGCGGGCGCCGAGCCGGATGCGCAGCGGCAGCAGGTTGACGAAGTAGCCGACCAGGTTCTCCAGTTCCGGCCGGTCGCGGGTGGTGACCGGGGTGCCGATCACCATGTCCTGGGCGCCGGTGTGGCGGTTCACCAGGAGTGCGAAGGCGGCCAGTTGCACGATGAACGGCGTCACGCCCTCGCTCTCGGCCAGTGCGCGGACCCGCGCCGCGGTGCCGGCCGGCAGGTCGAAGGGCTCGGTACGACCGAGGTGGCCGCGCTCCGCCGGGCGGGGCCGGTCGGCGGGCAGCTCCAGCAGGCCGGGGGCGCCGTCCAGCCGGTCCTTCCAGTAGGACAGGTGGTCCTCGAAGGAGCGGCTCTGTTCCCCGGTCGCGTAGTCGGCGTACTGGACGGCCAGGTGGGGCAACCGGGACTCGCGGCGTTCCGTCAGGGCGGTGTAGGTCTCCGCCAGCTCCGTCTCGAAGACGTCGGCCGACCAGCCGTCCCAGACGATGTGGTGGACGACGAGGACGACCGTGGTCCCGGTGTCCGACCGCAGCAGGGCCGTCGCCCTCAGTAGGGGTCCGGCGGCCAGGTCGAAGGGGGCCGACGCCTCGGCGGCGAGCCGCTGCCCGGCCTGCCGTTCCCGCTCGTCCGCCGGCAGGTCCCGCAGGTCGACGACGGTCAGCGGGATCGTGAGGCCGGGGTGGACGAGTTGGCGGGGGCCTTCCGGACCCAGGGCGAAGGTGGTGCGCAGCGCCTCGTGGCGGGCGACGACCGTGTTGAGGGAGCGCTCCAGGAGCGCGGTGTCGAGGGGGCCGGTGAACTCGAAGACCCAGGGGGTGTTGTAGGTGGCGGTCCCGGGGTGCCAGCGGTCCAGGAACCACAGGCCGCGCTGGAGGCCCGAGAGCGGTGCGGTCCTGGCGGGTGCCGGGGCCGATGGCGGCGTGGGAACGGGCGGCGGGGTGGGAACGGGCGGCGGGGCCGTGTCCGTGGGCGAACTCACTGTCCTTCTGCCTTCCTTGTCGGGAGCGGGGTGCCGGTCCGTCGTGGAACCGGCACGGGCGCGTGTCGGACACGCGGTGTGCCGTGTGCTCAGGCCGGCAGCAGTTCGGCGATCGCGCTCACGGTCCTGGCCCGGAACACCAGGTGCGGCGGGACGCGGGTGCCGGTCTCCCGGGACAGGCGCATCGCGACGCGTACGGCCGACAGGGAGTTGCCGCCGATCCGGAAGAAGCTGTCGTGGCGGCCCACCTCGTCCAGGCCGAGGATCTCCCGCATCACGTCGGCCACCAGGCGTTCCCTGCCGACCAGGGCGGCGGCTCCGTCCCCAGCGGTGGCGGTGGCGGTGGCCGGGGCCGGCAGGGCGCGGCGGTCGGCCTTGCCGTTGGCGTTCAGGGGCAGCGCGTCCAGGACGTCCACGGTGGCGGGGACCATGTACTCCGGGAGCCGCCCGGACAGGTACCGGAGGAGGGCGTCGGGGTCGGCGGTCGCAGAGCCGTCGGTGACGGCGGTGACGGTCGTGACGTAGGCGGCGAGCCGCCGGTCCCCGGGGGCGGGTTCGTACACCGTGACGACGGCTTCCCGGACGTCCGGGTGACGGGTGAGGAGGTCCTCGATCTCGCCCGGTTCGACCCGGAAGCCTCTGATCTTGACCTGGTCGTCGGCCCGGCCCGTGATCTCCAGCGAACCGTCCTCCGTACGGCGCCCGAGGTCCCCGGTCCGGTAGAGCCGCTGCCCGTAGCCGCCGGGATCGGCGACGAACCGGGTGGCGGTGAGGCCGGGCCGGCCCGTGTAGCCGAGGGCCAGGCCGCAGCCGGAGGTGTAGAGCTCGCCGGTGCCGCCGGGTTCGACGGGTCGCAGGGCTTCGTCGAGGACGAGGACGTCCTTGCCGTGCAGGGGACGGCCGATGGGGATGGAGGCGGTCGTGACGTCCTCGGGCACGACGGTGTGGCAGGTGGTGAGGCCGAGGCTCTCGACGGGGCCGTAGCCGTTGGCGACCCGGAGTCCGGGGAACATCTCCAGCGCCTTGGCGACATGGGTCACCGAGGCCCGCTCACCGGCGGTGAAGGCGGTGCTCAGTCCGGCGAACGTGTCCGGGAACTCCTCCAGCAGGAAGTTGAACAGGCTGGCGGAGAGCTGGAGTTGGGTGACCCCGTGGCGGCGGGTGAGTTCGGCGACGGTCTGCGGGTCGGGCCGCTGCCCGGGCTGCAGGACACAGGTGCCGCCGAACATCAGGGCGCCGTACAGCTCAAGGGCGAAGGCGTCCCAGGAGACCGGGGAGCACTGGAGCCAGACCTCGTCCGGTCCGAACCGGGCGTAGTCCTGGCCCGCGTAGGTGCCGGTCAGGGCGCGGTGCGGCACGGCGACGCCCTTGGGCCGGCCGGTCGAGCCGGAGGTGAACATCACGCAGGCCAGGTCGTCGCCGGTGACGGGCAGCCCGGGATCGTGCTCCGGATGGCGGGCCAGCTCCCCCGCGACGGCGTCCAGGTCGATGTGGGTGCCCTGCCAGGCGAAGGGGACCTCCTGTCCGCGGTGGGTGATCAGGTGTCCGGCGCCGCTGTCGGCGGCGGCCCCGGCGAGCCGTTCGGCCGGGAAGTCGGGGTCCAGCAGGGTGTATCCGGCGCCGGTCTTCAGTGCCGCGAGCAGGGCCGCGACGAGGTCGGGGCCGCGCTCGACGAGCACCGCGACGACCGTGCCGCTCCCGGCGCCCCGGGCGGCGAGGTGGTGGGCGAGCCGGTTGGCCCGTGCGTTGAGCTGTCCGTAGGTGAGTTCCTCGTCTCCGGCGATCAGGGCGGTGGCGTCCGGGGTGCGGGCGGCGGCCGCCTCGAACAGGGTGTGCGCGGGGGCGGCGACGGCCGCGGCCAGTGCGCCCAGCCAGCTGTCGCAGAGGGCCGCCATGGTCTCCGCGTCGAACAGGTCGCTGTCGTACTCGAAGCGGCCGGTGAAACCGGTGCCCAGGTCGTCGACGGAGACCGACAGGTCGAACCGGGAGACCCCCTGCATGTGGAGCTCACGGGTGACGGGGATGCCGTCGACCTCCAGCGGCCGGGTGTCCAGCGGGTGGAGTTCGAGCAGGACCTGGCAGAGCGGGTTGCGGTCCCGCGGCGGGTCGGTGACGGTGCGGTCGACGATCGTGTCGAAGGAGGCGTCCTGGTTGCGGTAGGCGCCCACCGAGACGTCCCGGACGTGGCGTACGAGGTCGCGGAACGGCAGGTCGGGGTCGACCCGCAGCCGCAGCGGCAGCAGGTTGACGAAGTAGCCGATCAGGCCGGCCGCTCCGGCCCGGCCGCGCACGTTCACCGGGGAGCCGATGACCATGTCCCGCTCCCCCGAGCGCCGGTGCAGCGTGGTCGCCAGGGCGGCGAGCAGCACCATGAACGGGGTGGCGTCCTCCTCGCGGGCCAGCTCGCGCACCGCCCGCGCGACCGCGTCCGGCATCCTGAAGCCGTGGTGGGCGCCCCGGAACGCCTGGAGTTCGGGGCGGGGCCGGTCGGTGGGCAGCGCGGTGGTCTGCGGCGCGTCCGCCAACTGCCCGTCCCAGTAGGCGAGCTGGGCCTCGGTGGCGGCGGCCACGGCGTCGTCGTACTGCCAGGCGCTGTAGTCGGCGTACTGGGCGTCGAGTTCGGCCAGCCGGTGCGGGCGCCCGGCCCGCAACGCCTCGTAGACCTCCTTGAGTTCGGTCTCCAGGACCGACAGCGAGCCCTCGTCCCAGACGATGTGGTGCATGACCAGGAGGAGCACGGTCCCGTCGTCCGGCACGCGCAGGGCGTGGGCGCGCAACAGCGGTCCGGTCTCCAGGTCGAACGGTTCGACGGCGGCCGCCGCGATCAGCTCGCCGGTCCGCTCGCGGGGTGCCTCGGTGACGGTGAACGGGACGGTGACGCGCTCACGCACGACCTGGCGGGGGCCGTTGTCGTCGAGGACGAAGCAGGTGCGCAGGCTCTCGTGCCGGGCGACCACGGTCTCCAGGGCCCGGTGCAGCAGGCCGAGGTCGGGGTCCGTGGCGAAGCGGAACACCCAGGGCACGTTGTAGGTGGCCGAGCCCGGGTTCCACTGGTCGAGGAACCACAGGCCGCGCTGGTACGCCGACAGCGGTGCCTCGGTGCGCCCCGACCGGGTCAGGGCCGGGAGCCGTTCGCCCTCGGGGGCGGTGGCGACGGCGGCGAACTCGGCGAGCGTCGGGGCCTCGAAGATCGCGTACGGGGAGACCACGCCGAAGACGTCCGCGACCCGCCCGACGACGCGCACCGCGGTGAGCGAGTCGCCGCCGAGGTGGAAGAAGTTGTCGTGGACGCCGACGTCGGGCACGCCCAGGACGTCGGACCACACCCCGGCGAGCAGCCGCTCGGCCTCGGTGCGCGGGGCGACGTACCCCTCCCGCACCGACGTGTTCCCGGTGTCCGGGTCCGGCAGGGCCGTGCGGTCGATCTTGCCGCCCGCGGTGAGCGGGAAGGCGTCCAGGACGGTGAGGCTGCCGGGGACCATGTGCTCGGGCAGGCGGTCCGCCAGGAACGCGCGGATCTCGCGGTACTCCGGCGGCACCGGCGCGGTGGTGGTGGCGTAGGCGGCCAGCCGGCCCTCGTGGGCGGTCACCACGCAGGCGGCGACCGACGGGTGGGCGGCCAGGGCCTGTTCGACCTCGCCGGGCTCGACGCGGAAGCCGCGGATCTTCACCTGGTGGTCGGTGCGCCCGACGAACTCCAGGGCGCCGGAGGCCCGCCGCACCAGGTCGCCCGTGCGGTACATGCGGGCACCCGGCACGGCCGAGAACGGGTCGGCGACGAAGCGCTCGGCCGTCGCCGCGGGTCGGTGCCAGTAGCCGGACGCCAGCAGCGGGCCGCCGACGTGGAGTTCGCCGGCGGTGCCGTCGGGGACCGGGCGCAGGGCGTCGTCCAGTACGTACAGGGCGCGGTCGCCGAGCGCCTCGCCGATGGGGACGCGGCGCTCGCCGTCGGCCGGATCCACGGGTTCGCGGACGTCCTGGACGGTCGCGGTGATCGTCGTCTCGGTCGGTCCGTACGCGTTCAGCAGCGGGACGCCGCCGGTGAGTTCGGCCCAGGCGGCCGCGGTCTCCGGGTACAGCCGGTCGCTGCCGGAGATCATCAGCCGCAGCGACCCGGGGACGCGGGCGCCGGCCCGCAGGGCGGCGACGACCTCCTGGAAGTAGCCGGCGGACAGGTTGGCGACCGTGACCTCCTCGGCCGTCAGCAGGGCGAGCAGTTCACCGGCAGCGAGGAGTCCCCGGTCCGGTACGACCAGGCAGGCGCCGGTCGTCAGGGCCGTCAGGACCTGTTCGACCGCCACGTCCACGGACGGCCGCGCCAGGTGCAGGACGACGTCCCGGTGGGTGATGCCGAACCGGGCGGTGGCCGCCTCGATGTGCTCCGCCAGCACGGACGCGGCGACGTGGACACCCTTCGGGCGGCCGGTGGTGCCCGAGGTGTGGACGAGGTAGCCGGAGCCGCCGGCCGTGCCGGACTGCGCGGCCCCGGCGGTGAGTTCGCCGTCGGTCAGGAAGGCCGTCGCCCCGGCGTCCCGGACGATGAACTCGGTGCGCTCGGCCGGGGCGTCGGCGTCGACCGGCAGGTGGATCCCGCCGGCCCGCAGCACGGCCAGCAGCCCGATCACGTGGTCGAGACGGTCCCGGCCGGAAACCGCGACGACCTGGCCCGGGGCGATGCCCGCCGCCAGGGCACCGGTCAGCCCGTCGAGTTCGGCGTAGGTGAGGGTCCGGCCCGCGGCGCGCACGGCGGGCCGGTCGGAATGGCGGCGTACGGCCGCCGCGAATGCGAAGGGAATACCGCGTGAGGACATGGGTTCACCCCGATGATGGAATAGCCCGCAGAATGGGCGACGCGAGAAACGCTAGGCCGCGCTCATTCGGTGGACGGGCAGATGGAGAGGAAGAAGAACGGCAATTTCGACGGCCCGGTCAATTGCCGTCCGGGGACCAGACGTCCTGCTCGTCGAGCGCGTCCGGGGCGTATTTTCCCAATGCGCTGATCAGCAGCCGCATTTCCATGGCGAGGCATTCCGTGAAGCGGATCAGCCCCTGGTCCGGGTCCTCCGCGACGGACAGCAGCGCGGCCCGGCCCAGCCCGACGGCCCGTGCGCCGAGCGCCAGGCTCTTGACGGCGCGGGAGCCCTCCCACATCCGGCCGGACACCAGCAGGCAGGGCGGCGGGTCGGCGGCCAGGCGCCGCAGGCAGGCGGCGAGCGGCAGCCCGACCCGGCCGGTGAACGCGACGGGCGCCCAGCCGGTGCCGCCTTCGGCGCCGTCCACCGTCACCGCGTCCGCGCCCGCGTCCACGGCCACCCGCGCCGCCTCGGCGACATCGCGGCCGGGGTGGAGTTTGACCCAGACCCGGGCCCGGGGGAAGTTGTTGCGCATCAGCCGGATCTGCTGGCGGAGGATCTCCGCCGTGAACGTGCCGGGGCTGCTGGAGCGCAGCACGTGCCGCTCGCCGAGGGCCGCCGCGTCCAGGCCGTAGCGGTCGCCGAACCGTGCTGCCGCAGCCGTGTCGAGGACGGTCATCCCGCCGAGCCCGGGCTTGGCGCCCTGCCCCGTCTTGAGCTCGAAGGCGAGCCGTCCGGAATCCAGCAGGGGCCTGGCGGTGGGGTCGCTGTAGACGAGGTTCCAGACCTCGGCGTCGGCGTCCTCGGTGCTCTGCTGCACGGCCACTCCGCCGAGCCCGTCGGGCAGTTCACCGGTGTAGGCGCGGAGTCGGCCGAGCAGGGTGGTCGAGGCGCCGCCGTCCGGGCCGCCGGGTCCGGCCGGTCCGTTCAGGCGGCCGTAGCCGTGCACCGGGACGACGTTCTCGCCGATGACCATGGGCAGTCCGAGGCGGCCGGCCTGGCGGCTCAGCGCGAGGCCGGGGTCGCCGCCGGCGGCCCGGGTGGAGCCCAGCGCCGACACGTACACGGGCAGTGCGGCGGTGAAGCCGCCGATGCGCGTGGTGAGTTCGACGTCGTCGTACATCGGCTCGCGGCCCAGTTCGATCAGTTTCTTCAGCCGCTCCGCCATGAAGACGGGCGGGACGAGCCGCGTCCGGTCCAGGTCGTCCTCGGGACCGGTGGGGGCGCCGGCGCCTGCGCCGAAGAGCACGTGCCCGTAGTCCTCGGCGGCCGGGAACGCGGCCGCGGCTCCCGACCGGGCCCGGTGGCGGACCTCGGCCTCGGGGAAGGCGGGGGCGACGGGGCTCGGGCTCACGGCGAGACCACCCCGGGCAGCTTGGGGAAGGCGTTGGCCTGCCACACCGCGTCGCGTCCGGCGACGTACCGGGTCAGCCGCTCGACGCCGATGCCGAAGCCCGCGCTGGCGGGGACGCCCTCGCGCACCAGGTCGAGGTACCAGCGGTACTTCTGCGGGTTCTCGCCGGTCTCCCGCATCCGGGTGACGATCTGCGCGTAGTCGTTGGTCCGCTCGCTGCCGCTGCACAGCTCGCCGTAGCCTTCGGGGGCGATGAGGTCGAAGTTGCGCAGCACACCGGGCTCGGTGCGCGACTCGCGGTCGTAGAAGCCGCGGGATCCCTTCGGGTAGTCGGTGACGAAGAACGGGCGCGCGGCCTTCGACGACAGCAGTGCCTCGCCCGTCCAGTCGATCTCGGCGTCCGGGTTCTGGTCGTGTCCGACGGCCCGCAGTTCGGCGACCGCGTCGGCGTGTGTGCGCCGGCCGAACGACCCGCGCAGCAGCTCGGTGAAGGCGTCGACGTCCCGGCCGAGGAGTTCGAAGTCGGCGGGCAGCGCGTCACGGGTGGCGCGGACCATGTGGACGACGAGGTCCTCGAGGAGTCCGGTGATCCGCTCCCGGTCCGCGCCGGCCACCTCCACGTCCAGCTGGTGGAACTCCGCGAGGTGCCGGTCGGTGTCGGTGGTCTCCAGCGGCTCCAGACGGACGTTGGGGGCGATGCAGAAGATCTTGTCGAAGGCCAGCAGGGAGGCCTGCTTGTAAAGGATGGCGCTGGTCATGAGCTTGTAGCGGTGGCCGTAGAAGTCGATGTCCACCTGTTTGGAGCCGCGGCTGCCCGGGTCGGTGACCGGCCCGATGACCGGCGGCAGCATCTCGGTGAACCCGGCCGACGTCAGGTACTCGCGGGCGGCCGCGATCAGTTGGTTCTGGATGCGCAGGGTACTGCGGGTGGCCGGGGACGAGAGGTGTGCCCGGGGGTCGGGCGCGGCCGGCGGTGACTGGGGCGTGTCGTGGCTCATGGCTGCTGATCCCATCTGTCGGTGGTGTGGGCGTGGACGGGGTGGGACGGGCACCGGACGGTTTCGGTCCGGGCGCGCCGGTCGAAGGTCCGCTGTACGTACGACAGGGCGGCCATCAGGCCGTCCGAGCCGAGGATCGGGGCCCGGCCCCGTTCGGGCCTGCCGGGCAGCGGCATCGCTCCGGCGGCGGACCAGTACAGGCGGCCGTCGGCGTCCAGGCCGCTGCGGGCGCGTCCGGCGTTGTCGGGGTGGAGGCAGAACGGCACGTCCAGGTAGCCCCGGGCGAAGGCGGTCACCAGGGCGCGGCCGATGTCCCGGTCGAGGTCGAGGACGGCGTCGATCAGGGTGCTCGCCTCCGCGTGGATCCCGGTGTCCGGGACGCCGGGCGGCGTCGGCGCGCAGGCTTCCGCGGCGGCCGCCGCCGCGGCCGTCTCCAACGCCGTCACGTTCTCCGCGACGGTGGGGATGCGGTGCGCCTCGGCGGTCGTCTTCACGATCAGCCGGGCCGCGCCGGTGCGGACCGCCAGCCGGGCCGCCTCCCGCAGCAGCAGCCGCGCCCCTTCGGGGGTCAGCGGGTACATCCCCATGTGCGCGTAGACGACGATGTGCCATTCGACGTCGGGCAGAAGTCGGGCGGCGAGCCGGGACAGCGCGGTGACCGACTCCTCGTCCTGGCGGGCGTTGGCCTGCTGCGCGTAGCTGAGGGAGACGCTGCGCAGTCCGTGCTGCCGGAAGAAGAGGGCCTCCAGCACGCTGAGCGCGATCAGCAGGCCGGGCGGGCAGAGCTGGCCCATCATGCAGCCGCCGAACGTCTCCAGATGGGGGCGCGCGCCGGTCTGCTGGGCCTCGGCGAGCAGCGCGCAGCTTCGTTCCCAGGCGGCCACGGCCACGTTGAGCGGGACCCGGCTGTAGGGCAGGCAGTACGAGACGGGCCCGCCTTCGGTGGCGTCCAGTCCGGCGGCCAGCAGCGCGGTCACGATCTTCTCGGGGCGGGCCGAGCCGTGCCGGACCTGCACCGGGAACGCGGCGTCCGCGACACCGCGCAGCACCTGCCGGGTCACGGCCGGGTCGTAGGTGGTGATCGGGTAGCCGTTGAGCGCCACGCCCTGGGCGACGGCCCGCCGCGCGGCCACGGCGTCGCCGGTCCTCGTGTAGCTGTCCACGGTGATGGTGCCGACCGTGGTGGCCGCCGCGCCGCGGGTGGCCCGCAGGCCGTCCCGCATCCGGTCGGTCCGGCTCATTCCCATCCGCGGCTGCACCACCAGGCGGCCCCGGGCCTGTGCCTGGGTCACGAAGCGCCCGAACGGCACCGGCGGTGCGGCCGGCCCGGCAGTCATACCGGCACCGCCCGGGACAGTGCGCGGACGAACGAGCGCAACTCGTCGGCGGACGCGCTCTCCTCGAAGACCTTGTCGAAGCCGGCCGCCCGCAGGGTCCGCGCGACCGACCCGTCGTCGGCGCCCGTGATGCCGAGCTTGCCGCCGATCACCAGCTGGGTGCGCAGCAGTTCGGGACAGGCGCGCAGGCCGGGGACGACCCGCCGGGCGTCGATGAACCCGTGTCCGTTGACGCTGCTGAGGACGATCAGGTCGGGGGCCAGTCGCCGGCACTCGGCGATCAGTTCGGCGTCCGGGACGCAGGCGCCCAGATTGGTGACGCGGTGGCCGAGCTCCTCCAGCAGCAGTTGCAGGAAGACCAGATTCCAGGTGTGTGCGTCCGACGCCATGGTCGAGACGACGACGTCCAGGCCGACGCGCTCGGCCTTTCCCAGTTCCACGGAGATTCCTCGTTGGTTCAGTAGGGATGGGGAGGTGGGGGGAACGGCGGAGCGGTGAGCGGCGGGGTGAGGGGGCTCGTGGCGGGTCAGGAGACCAGCGCCGCCGGGAACGGGGTGCGGGGCAGGGGCTCGCCGGGCAGGGGCTCGCCGGGCATCGGCGCCAGGCCCGGGGTGCCGTACTGCTCGCGGCAGACGGTGCGGACGAGGTTGAGTACGGCGAACCGGGCGCTGTTGCGGTCCGGGGTCAGGCGGAGCAGGCCGCGGCAGAGGAGTTCGTGGAGGGACTGGTGACAGCGCTGTGCGCTGCGGCCGTCGGCCGCCGCGGCCTCTTCCAGGGACCAGTCGGACTCCGAGTCCGACAGCAGTCGTACGAAGGCCAGCTGATCGGCGGTCAGCGAGCGCAGGGCCTCGTCCAGGGCCTCGCGCACGTCCCCGCGTTCGCAGTGCGTCACCGGTGGAGCGGCCAGCCCGAACGGGGCGGCGGACAGCCGTTCGGTCAGCCGGCCCGGGGATTCGAGGAGCGTCCAGCCGGCCGCGTACTCCAGTGCGCGGGGCAGTCCGTCGAGGTGGGCGCAGAGTCCGGCGATGGCCAGGGTGTCGGACGGGTCCAGGGTGAGGCCGGGGCGGAGCCGCCGCATGTGGGCCAGCATGAGCCGGACGGCGGGCACGTCCGCCAGTTCGCTCGGTGCCGTGGCCGGGCCGGGGGTGTCCAACGGGGCCAGCGGGACGACCTGTTCGCCGTCGAGGGACAGCGGCGACCGGGTGGTGACCAGGACCCGCAGGCCCGGGCGGCGGTGGAGGACGCGGTCCAGCAGGGTGTGGTCCAGCCCGTCGTCGGCCCCGTCGAGCACCAGCAGCGCGGGCCTGTCACCGACGGCTTCGAGGAGGCCGGTGCCGCCGGCCGGCGCGGCGAGGGACGACCGGTCGCCGCGGGAGACCCAGTGCACCGGCCAGCGCTCGGAGCGGTGCGTGTGCCAGGCCGCCTCCAGGGCCAGCCGGGTCTTGCCCACCCCGCCCAGGCCGACGACGGACACCAGCCGGTCGCCGTCTCCGGTGAGGCAGCGGGCGAGCGTCGCGGTCTCCCGTTCGCGCCCGACGATCGCGGTGCGCGGGGCGGGCGGGGCCGTGGGCTCCTCGGCGGGCGCCTGCCGGCGTGCCGACGCCTCGAAGGCGGAGCGTGCGCGACCGGTCAGCCGCAGCGCGTCGGCGACCAGCCGTACGGTCTCGTGCCGGGGCCGCCTGACCCGGCCGGCCTCCATGTCCCGTACCGCACGCACGCTCAGCGTGGCGTGATCGGCCAGGCACTGCTGGGTCATTCCGGCGCGTTCACGCTGGGATCTGAGCAGTTCGCCGAAGCCGGACACCGGCTGACCACCATCCATGCCGTTTTCCCTTCACATCACCACACCGACGATCGGGCCGAGGCCGGGTCCGGTCTCCGCCTGGAATGGATGGTGGTGGGAACGGATATACGGGGGATCATCAGCCGTCCTCGGCCGCGGGGGCGCGGTGGTGATCGGGCCTCCATCCTGTGTAGATCGGCCATCGGCAGTCTTGGACCAGAACGAGGCACACGGCCTCACCGGGCTCCTCCCGGTACCCGAGACCCAGCTCCTGGGCCCGATCCCGAAGGCGGACGGCACCTGATGAAGGCACTCCCGAAGTCCCTGGTCCCGCGTAAGGCCGCGCTCCTGATCGCCACCGTGGGCTGCTGTGCCGCCGCGCTGACCGCAGCGGTGCCGGTGGGCACGCACCCGGACGCCCCGAAGCCGGCCCACTCCACGACCGTGCTGGCCGACGGCGGAGCCCCGGAGGAGTGGAACAGCACGGGCTGACCCCGGACGGCCCGCCCGTACGGGTGAGAGGCTCAGCCGACCTTCGGCTGGGCCGCTCATTCGTTCAACGGGCCTCCTGCGTAAGGGGGTTCACGCTCTCAGGGGCCTGGTGGCGGGTCCGGTTCACCGGCCCGGTGGCGCGTCCGGCAGCTTTGCCGCCAGCTGCTCCGCCTCGTCGGCGTCGGGCAGTCCCAGGCGGGTGAAGACGGCGACCGCCTGGCGGGCCCGGGACAGCGCCGCCGGGTTGTCGCCGAGGTCGGCGAGCGCCCGGCCGAGGACCAGCAGGGCGTTGCCCTTCTCGCGCTCGGCGCCGAGTTCCTCGCACAGGGCCAGGGCCGCCTCTCCCTCGGACAGGGCGAGGTCCGGTTTCCCCATGACCCGCCAGGTGGCCGCGAGCCGGGACCTGGCCTGTGCCTCGCGGCCCCGGATACGGAACGCCGTGCAGGTCTCCAGGCATCTGGTGTAGCTGGTGACGGCGTCCGGGTGGCGGTCGAGTTCGTGCAGTGCCATGCCGTGGACGTACCACGCGTAGGAGGTGCCGTGCGGGTCCGCGACGTCCCGCAGTTCGGCCAGGACCTCCTCGCACATGCTGACGGCCTCCGGCGCGCGGCCGCTGCGCAGCCGTGCCTGGGCGGCGTTCAGCCGGGTCACCAACTCCCCCGAGCGGTGGCCGAGTTCCCTGGCCAGTTCGATGGCCCGGTCGTAGGAGTCCACGGCGTCGGCGTACCGGTGCTGGAACTGGGCTATCAGACCGCGGTCGTTGAGGATCTGCCGCAGGATGACGGTGTCGCCGGCCCGCCGGCAGGCTTCGGTGGCCAGCCGGGTCTGCGACTCGGCCTCGGCGAGCTGGGTGTTCTGCAGCGCGGCGTTGCCGCACACGAACCGGGCCCGGCCCTCGGCCTGGTCGTCGCCCCGCAGTGCGGCGGCCTCGGCCACCATCCGGGCCGCGGTGGCCAGTTGCGCGTACGGGATGTCCCGTCCGAAGGGGGTGATCGCGACCAGTAGGTCGCTGGCCTTGCGCAGCATGGGGGTGTCGCCGCCGAGCGCGAGCCGGGCGGCCGCGGTCACCGCGTTCGTGGTGCAGTCGAACTCCGAGGTCACCCAGGCGCGGGCGTCGGCCAGCGTGCCGAACCGGTGTCCGGGCGTGGCGCCGCCGCCGAGGATGGCGCCGACGGGATCGCCGGGCACCATGCTCTGGAACGCCGCACAGGCCACGCCGAGCAGATGGTCGAGGAGCCGGCCCAGGGCGGCGGTGCCCTCGGCCCCCGCCGTGTCGGACGGCTCGCCGGTGCGGTGTGCCACGGCGGGGGCGGTCAGCTGGAGCGCGAAGGACCGGAGCAGGTCGTGATAGCGGTACCGGCCGGGCAGCGGTGCCTCCAGCATGGCCGCGTCGACGACCGATTCCAGCAGGTCCTCGGCCTCGTACTCGTCGAGTTCGAGCACCACCGCGGCGGCCTCGATGCCGATGCCGGGCCGGGCGAGCGGCGCGAGCAGCCGGAAGGCCCGGGCCTGGTCGTCCGTGAGCTGGCGGTAGCCGAGTTCGAAGGCCGCGGCCACGCCCAGGTCTCCCGCGCGCAGTTCTCCGATGCGCAGTCGCTCGTCGGTGAGCCGGGCGGTCATGACCTCGATCCGCCACCGAGGGCGGGCGGCGAGCCGTGACGCCACGATCCGCACGGCGAGCGGCAGGTGTCCGCAGAGGGCCACCAGCTCGGCGGCGGCTCCGGGTTCCTCGGCGACGCGCCCCGCGCCGGCGATCGAGCGGAGCAGGGCGAGTGCCTCGTCGGTGTCGAAGACGTCGAGATCGGTCTGGAGGATGGTGGGCAGTCCGCTGAGCCGGCCCCGGCTGGTGATGATCACCCCGCAGTCGGCCGAGCCGGGCAGCAGCGGTCTCACCTGGGCGGGGTCGCGGGCGTTGTCCAGCATGAGCAGGATGCGACGGCCGTCGAGCGTCGTACGGAAGAGGCGGGCGCGGTCCTCGGTGGCCGCGGGCAGACTGTGTCCGGGGGTCCCGAGCGCGGTGAGGAAGCTGCCCAGGACGGTGGCCGGGTCGGCGGGTTCCAGGCCGTTGCCGTGCAGGTCGGCGTAGAGCTGCCCGCCGGGGAAGTCGGGTTTGGCCCGGTGCGCGCCGCGGAGGGCGAGGGTGCTCTTGCCGATGCCGCCCATGCCGCTGATGGAGACGACGGGCAGGGCCACCCGGGTGGGGTCGGTGAGGGCGCTGCACAGTGCCTCGACCTCGGTCGTCCGTCCGGTGAAGTCGGCCGCGTCGGCGGGTAACTGGGCCGGCCGCAGGGATGGGGCGGGCGCGGGCGCCTCGGCCGGTTCGACGGGATCGGCGGGTTCGGGGCGTTCGCGGCCTTGGCGGCGCTCGGCGGATTCATCGGCCACGGGTGCGGCCCGCATGACCGTCGCCGACGCCCTGGCGGTGTCCGTGGCCCGGCCCCCCGCGGGCCCCATCAACTGCGGATCGCCCGCGAGGACCCGGGCGTGCAGGCCGGTCAGCTCCGGGCCGGGGTCGATGCCCAGTTCCTCGGCGAGCACCTGGCGTGCCCTGCCGAAGACCGCCAGCGCCTCGGCCTGGCGTCCGGCGGCGTAGAGCGCTCGCATCAGGAAGCCGTAGGGTCTCTCCTGCATCGGGTGCTCGTGCGTGAAGGCGATGAGATCCGGTATGGCCAGCCCGTGCTGTCCCTCCCGGAGGCGGTGCTCGAATCTCTGTTCCATCAGGGTGAGCCGCAGCGCGCCGAGCCGGGAGCGCTGTTGTTCGGCGAACGGTCCCGGCACACCGGTCAGGGGTTCGCCCTGCCAGAGCGCGAGCGCCTCGTTCAGCAGGCTGCCGCACTCCGCCTCCCGGCCGGCGTCGCGTGCCCGCAGGGCTTCGGCGGCGAGTTCCTCGGCGCGGACCGCGTCCACCGACGCGGGCGGGACCGTCAGTTGATAGCCGTCACGCAGCGACACCAGGAGTTTGGGCGCGGCCCGGTCCTCCTCCATGACCTGCCGCAGTCTCCACGCGTAGGTGCGCAGGGTGGAGAGGGCGGAGTCCGGGGGTTCCTCGCCCCAGACCGCGCTGATCAGCTCGTGGGCGGAGGCCGCCCGACCCGACCTGAGCAGCAGGGCGGTCAGCAGTGCCTGCTGCTGCGGAGACCTCGTGGGGAGCGCCGTCTCGTTCCGTAATACCTGCACGGCCCCGAGCACGACGAACCGAATGCCCTCGGCCATTCCCCTCCCCTGACCCCCAGCCTCCCCGCCGGGTGCATCCCGATGCTCTGCCAGCCCCCACCCACCTGCAAGCCGCCTGACCGATTATCGAGATCTTTTGACCGAAAATAGCAGCCGATTCCGGACAGCCGGTGACAGCCGGTGGCGCCGCCCGCGCAGTGCGAGCGGTCGGGATCCCGGCACCTGGCTGCGACCTGCTCCTTCGCCAGCGCTCAGGCCGCCGCTCCCCTTCGTCTCGTCCTGGCCCCTCAGCGCGTGGTCCGTCAGGGCCCGGCCCGTCAGCCGGCACCGCCCGTGCCTCCGGTGCCGCCGCGCCCGCCGCTCTCGCAGCCGATCCCGAGGCAGATCCCGCCGCGGCCGCCCGTGCCGCCACGGCCGCCGTCGCCGGTACCGACCGCGACCCCGCCCGTGCCGCCGGTGCCGCCGTCGGCGCTGCCGCCGCAGATCCCGGCGCAGATCCCGCCCGCGCCGCCGGTGCCGCCCTCGCGGCCGGGCGTGCCGGTCGTGCCGGTGCCGCCGTTGGCACTGCCGTTGCACAGTCCGGCGCAGATCCCGCCCTGGCTGCCGTTGCTCCCGTTGACGGTTCCGCTGCAGTTGCCCGCACACACCCGGTCGCCGATCCGCACACTGCCGTCGCCCCCCTTGATGGGCCCGAACTGGCCGAAGCCGCCGCCCGGCCGGGCACTGTCGGCGGGAAGCTGCCGGGCGGCCGCCGTGGCCGTACGGCTCTGCGGCACCGGCGCCGCCATCGCGGCCGGTGCCAGCGCGCCGGCCGTGACACCGGCGGTCAGGGCGGCCGAGGCCGTGAGACCGAGACGGACCTTCCAAGAACGCATACGCATGGCATTCCTCTTTCCGAAGAACTTATTTCCGTAGTGTGGTTTCCGCTGTATCAAATAAAGCCGGTCATGAGCCGTGCCGTCACGGTCCGGGAACTCGGGGCTTGACAGAAACGCCCCGGCCCGCATCGGGCCGGGGCGTCCTGGGAATTTCCCTGGAATTCCCTCAGGAGCCGAAGAGGGAATTCAGACCCAGCAGCGCGGCCCAGTCCCCGTCGCGGAGCTGCTTGTCCCAGGTGTCGAACTCCTTCTCGGAGATCTTGTACTTCTTGACGACCTCGGACTTCTTCGCCTGCCCGGACTCGACGGTCAGCACGATCCGCGCCTTGTCCAGGCCCGTGAGCTCCGACCTGGGCTTGTCGGGCAGGTCGTCGAACCGGAAGCAGCCGGGCTTGCCGGGCTTGCCGGGCTTGCCGGGTTCTCCCGGCTGACCGGGGGCACCGCCCTTCCCGCCTTCTCCGCCCTTCCCGCCTTCCCCGCCGTGGCCGCAGTGGGACGCGGCGGCCGGGGCCGTCAGGCTGGTTCCCGTGGTGACACCCGGTGCCGCCTGGGCGGCGCACGCGGTGCCGGTGGCCAGGGCCAGCGAGGCCACCGCCAGGACGAACGGACGCTGCCAGCGAGTTCTGGACATGGGGGTTCTCCGTTTTCCTTGATCAAGATCGTGACTCTGGGGGGTGGGGGGTGGGGGCGGAGGCCGCTCGGGCCTTCGCCCCCACCGGGGCGGGACGGTCAGAAGATGCTGCCGCCGCCGGCCCCGCCGGCCCCGCCCCGGCCGCCGAAGAGGACGCCGAGCCCGCCCGCGCCGCCCTTGCCGCCGTTGCCGCCCTGGAAGACACCGAAGCCGCCGTTGCCGCCCTTGCCTCCGTTGCCGCCCTTGAGGATGCCGGAGCCGCCGGAGCCGCCGTTGCCGGCGCTGCCGCCGAACAGGCCGGAGCCGCCGTTCCCGCCGGAGCCGCCGTTGCCGCCGATGACACCGTCACCGCCGCCACCACCGCCGCCGCCACCACCGCCGGACAGGATGCCGTCGCCTCCGTTGCCGCCCTTGCCTCCGTCGCCGCCGACGCCCAGGACGCTGCCGCCACCGGAGCCGCCGGAGCCCCCGCCGCCGCCGATCAGGCCGCCGCCACCGGCACCTCCGTCACCGCCGGCGCCGCCGCCCTGGACGAAGCTCACGGCATGGGCCGGCATCGGGGCGGCCACCGCGGCGGACGCCGGAAGGATGATGCCCCCGGTGATCAGCGCGGCCGAGGCGGCGAGTGCCGCGAGGCCACAGCCCCGGCGCTTGGCACGAATACCGTTGCGGGTACGAGAAATACGGGTCATGAGTTCTCTCCTGTCGATTGTCGATATACGGGTCGCGGTTTCAGCGAAAGAGGAATTCCTCTTCGGGATTTCCGTTCCGGTGAGGCCCGCACTTCAAGTAGGCCCCGCGGGCGACCCGGGGTCACGTTCCGAGCGGTCGTGACTTGACCAGGAGGGATCAGTCGGGTATTGCACGCAAAACGGGCACCAGAGGGCGGCTGTGCCGGCGCCCGGGCGTTCCCGTGGCGGTGGTTCAGCGGGCGGTGGAGGCGGGGCGGTCCTGGGCCGGGTCCAGGCCGGTCATGAGTTCCGCGAAGGCCCGCCCGGCCGCCGGGGAGGAGAAGAGCCGGTCGAGGCGGGCGCGGGCCAGACGGTGCAGGAACGGGCCGCAGTGGGTGGCGTCGCCGGCGTCGTGGACCGTCCGGGTCAGCCAGTGGGAGAACTCCTGGTCGCTCCACACGCGTCGCAGGCAGCGCTCGGAGTAGGTGCGCAGGGCGGTGTCGTCGCCGTCGCGGGCGTGGTCACGGACGGCGCGGGCGAAGAGGTCGGCGTCGTACAGCGCGAGGTTCATGCCCTTGCCGCCCATGGGGGACACGATGTGCGCGGCGTCCCCGACGAGGAACAGCCGGCCGTACTGCATGGGGTCGTTCACGAGGCCGCGCAGCCGGAAGGTCTCGCGGTCGGTGACGGGGCCCGCGGTCAGGGCGGGGTCGGCGAGCCTGGTGCGCAGCGCGTCCCAGATGCGGGCGTCGGACCAGGCGCCGAGGTCGTCGTCGGGCGGGCACTGGAGGTAGTAGCGGCTGCTGTGCGGTCCGCGGGGGAAGTGCGCCGCGAAGCCCTGGGGGCTGACGGCGAGCAGGGGGTGGGCGGGGGGCGGCGCGTCGGCGAGGACGGTGAGCCAGCTGATGCCGTAGTCGAGGGGGTGGGCGGTGAGGTGGCCGTCGGGGACGGCGGTGCGGGTGACGCCGTGCTCGCCGTCGCAGCCGGCGACGAAGGCGCAGGTGATCGCGTGCGGGGTGCCGTCGGCGGCGCGGTAGCGGACCGTCGCGCGCTCGCCGGTCAGGTCGTGCAGGGTGACATCGGCCGCCTCGTAGCGCAGGTCGCCGCCGTCGGCGAGGTGGGCGGCGGTGAGCTTCTGCACGAGGACCTGCTGGGGGCACAGCCGCGCGCCGGGGCCTTCCGAGCCGTCGCTGTCGTCGACGAGATGGCTCTCGCCGTCCACCCGGAACTCCAGGATGCCGTCGTGCGGCGGGCCGCCCAGCACCAGGTCGGCCAGCCCCCAGGACTCGAACATCCGCACGGCGCGGGCCTCCACGATGCCGGCCCGCTGGCGCTGCGCCACGTGCTCGCGGCTGCGGCGTTCGAGGACGACGCAGTCGACACCGCACCTGCGCAGCAGACTCGCGACGGTCAGCCCGGCCGGGCCCGCGCCGATCACCACGACGGTGGCGGATTCCTGCGTCTCGTCCAACTGCGGTGCGCCTTCGGCCACTTGGCACCTCCGGGGTCAGCGTAGCCGAGTGCGGCCGGCCCCGCGCCGGCCCCCGGCACCGGGTGCGCCCCGGCTGTGGCGGCAAGTCCGCGGGGCCCGCGTCCCGTTTCCCGCACGGCGGGATCTCCACCCGGTGCACGGTGGTAGGACAGGGCTGCCACCCGCACACCCACAGCACACCGTGTGCGGGCCGGACATCCACACCACGGGAGGGGAAAGGGACATGACGGCACAGAACATCGACGATGTCGTGGACGGGCTCGCCGGGATCGTGCAGGAAGCCGGCCGCGCCGGCGACCGGGCGGGATACTTCGCGGCCCTCTACCGGCAGGTGACCGTCGAGATCCGCACCGCCATCCACAGCGGGCTGTTCGAGGACGGCGCCCGGATGGACCGCTTCGACACGCTCTTCGGCAACCGCTACTTCGACGCGTACGACGCCTGGCGCCGCGACCGCAGCGGACCGCGCTGCTGGCGCGAGACCTTCGGGCTCCTCGACGACGCCGACACCATCATCGTCCAGCACCTGCTCCTCGGCGTGAACGCGCACATCAACCTCGACCTCGCCATCGCCGCCGCCCGGACCAGCCCGGGCAGCGACATCCACGCACTGCACCACGACTTCCAGCTGATCAACGACATCCTCGCGCGCGTGGTCCTGGCCGTGCAGGACTCGGTCGACGCACTGTCCCCGTTCATGTCCCTCCTCGACCGGGCCGGAGGACGCACCGACGAACAGATCCTCGACTTCAGCATCCGCCAGTCCCGCCAGGAGGCCTGGCACAACGCCCTCCTCCTCGCCGGCCAGGACGACACCGGACGCGCCGCCACCATCGAACGCCTCGACGTCCGCGCCACCGTGCTCGCACGGCTCATCACACGACCGGGCGGCCTCCTCCGCCCCGCCCTGGAGGTCATCCGCCACACCGAGAACAACGACGTACCGGCCGTCATCACCCACCTCGACAACGCCATGCAGCAGACCGTCGCCCGGCGCGGCCCCGCGGACTGACCGTCCGGCATCCCACCGGCACCGCAGGGGGCCGCGCCCCGCCTCGCCGCGGCCCCGCCGCCCGTAATCCCCTGCCGACCCCATCCGCCCGTATACGCAAGGGAAAATTCAGTTCATCGGTGCGCAAATCGATCGCTGGATCGGTGTAATCGGCACACATGTCGGACCGCGCGGCGATCTAGCGTCGAAAGCGCACGGGGGCCACACGGACCAGAAAGCACCGAGGCACACATGCCCATCCCGGATACCGACGTCATCTCCGCGACCGCGTTCGACACCCTCACCCCGCCCGCCGCCACCGACCCGTACCCGGCCGTCGACGAACTGCCGCACTCGGCGTCCGCACCCGACCTGGTACTGCAGCGGCTCCGCGACGAACTCGCACTCGACGGCAACCCACAGCTCAACCTCGCCACCTTCGCGACCACCTGGATGGAGCCGCAGGCACGCCGGCTGATGGCCGACACCGCCGAGAAGAACCTCGCCGACCGCGCCGAGTACCCCCAGATCACCGCCATGGAAGAACGCTGCGTACGGATGCTCGCCCGGCTGTGGCACGCACCGCACCCCGAACAGGTCCGCGGCTGCTCCACCACCGGCTCCAGCGAGGCCGCCCTGCTCGGCGGCCTCGCCCTCAAACGCCGCTGGCAGCAGCGCCGGCGCGCACAGGGAAAGGACACCGCCCGCCCCAACCTGGTGATGGGCGCCAACGTCCAGGTCTGCTGGAAGAAGTTCGCCAACTACTTCGAGGTCGAACCGCGCTACGTCCCCGTGGAACCGGGCCGCTACCACCTCACCCCGGACACCCTCACCGCCTACTGCGACGACAACACGATCGGTGTCGTCACCGTCCTCGGCTCGACCTACGACGGCTCCTACGAGCCCGTCGCCGACATCTGCATGGCCCTGGACGGCTACCAGGCCGCCACGGGCACCGACATCCCCGTCCACGTCGACGGTGCCTCCGGCGCCATGGTGGCCCCCTTCCTCGACCCCGGCCTCATGTGGGACTTCCAGCTCGAACGCGTCGCCTCCATCAACACCTCGGGCCACAAGTACGGGCACGTCTACCCCGGTCTGGGCTGGGCCCTGTGGCGCGACACCCATGCCCTCCCCGACGACCTCGTCTTCGACATCGACTACCTCGGCGGCCGCTCCCCCAGCTTCACCCTCAACTTCTCCCGCCCGGGTGCCCACGTCGCCGCGCAGTACTACACCTTCCTGCGCTACGGCTTCGAAGGCCTGCACCACCTCGCGCTCCGCAGCCGCACGGCAGCGCACGCCCTCGCCGCCCGTGTCCGCGCCATCCCGCCGTACGAACTCGTCACCGACGGATCCCAGCTCCCCGCCTTCGCCTTCCGCCTCGCACCCGGCACCCACGGCTTCACCGTCCACGACGTCTCGCACGCCATGCGCACACGGGGCTGGCACCTGCCCGCCTACGCGCTGCCCACCCCGTGCCAGGACATCTCCGTCCTCCGCCTCGTCGTCCGCACCGGACTCACCGCCCAGCTCGCCGACACATTCATCACCGACCTCACCGAAGCCACCGAGCAGCTCCGCCCCCGCCAACCGGCGGTCTCCTCCCAGACCCCTGTGACCGTCTGAGGGGCGGCACCCGGCTCCTCCGGTCAGCTCACCAGAGCCCGCTGGGCTCTCCTCACCAGAGCCCGCTGGGCTTCCTTCCGGCCGCTCGGAGCAGGATGTCCCGCGTGGAACCCATCCCGTACTTGTCGGCCTCGCTGGAGAGTTCGGCCACCTCCAGCAGGAGCGGCCGGATGTCGACACCCGCGTCGTGGGCGTCCCCGCACAGGCCGTGCAGGTCGACCATCATGTCCCGGGTGTCGCGGCCCTGGTCCTCGACCGAGATCTCCAGCAGCCGCTGCCGGAAACCCCGGGGCGTGGGCTCGAAGGGCAGCGTCGTCGCCCAGGTGAACGAGTGGTACCGCTGCAGGAGCGCGCGCAGGGCGACCCGGTCGCCCTCGTCGCCCTCCTGATAGAGGGAGAGCACGTCCCGCAGCGCCGTCTCGGCCTCCGGCCGGATCCCCGCCTCGTCCAGCGGCCGCGGGCCCTCCTGCATCCTCCGCGTCCAGTCGGGGTCGGTGAGATCCACCGGCCTCGTCGCGATGGGCTCGATGTACGCGTCGATCACCGCGACCCGTTCCTCGAGCTCCGCCAGTTCCCCCACGGCTCCCCTCCCCCTTACCCGGGCGGCGGCCGATGGCCTGCCGCTGCCCCGTCCTCCCACGGCGGGAGGACGGGGCAGCAGGAGCATAGGAGGCGTCCGCGGCGCCCCCACCCATCCACGGAACGGCCCTCGGTGACGACGAGGGGCAGCCGTCGGCGACCCGGCTGACGTTCCGGTCGCCGGCGAGCGCCTCAGACAGTGGCCCCGAAGGGGTCCCAGTCCTCCGGGACCAGGGGTGTCGCGGGGGCGGCACTCGCGACCCGGACGGTCTCGCCCGAGGCGACGGCCTCGTCGATGGACGTCATGGTGTCGAGGACGTGGTAGCCGAGGTCTCCGGTGGCGATGTGCGGGCCTCCGCCGCGGAGGGCCCGCGCCATGTCCAGGACGCCGAGACCGCGGCCGGCCTCGATGCCCACGGGGGTGACGGTCTCCCACTCGGGATCGCGGCCCCGCTGCGGGACCCGGGTGATCCTGACCTCGCCCGCGAAGGTGTTGGGGTCGGGCAGGACCAGGGTGCCCTCGGTGCCGGTGATCTCGACGTATCCGGTGCGGGTGAGCGGGGAGTCGAAGCTGAACACGCTCTGGCCGACGCCGCCTCCCTCGAACCGGGCGAGTGCGGAGACGTGGGTGGGGACGGCCACCTCGAACTCGGTGCCCGCCCGCTCGCCGCTGCGTACCGTGCGGACCGCGCGGGCGGTGGAGCCCAGCGCGGCGACCCGGGTCACCGAGCCGAACAGGCAGACCAGGGCGGTGAGGTAGTAGGGGCCCATGTCGAAGAGAGGCCCGGCGCCCTCGGCGAAGAGGAACTCGGGGGCGGGGTGCCACAGGTCGGGTCCCGCGTACTGCATGACGGTCTGCGCGGACAGCGGGGTGCCGATGTCGCCGCGGGCGACCGCCCGCAGGGCCGTCTGCAGGCCGGGGCCGAGGATCGTGTCGGGGGCGACCCCGATCCTGAGGCCGGCCGCGGCCGCCTGGTCGAGCAGGGCCCGTGCGTCGGCGCGGTCCACCGCGATGGGCTTCTCGGACCAGACGTGCCTGCCCGCGGCGAGGATCGCCGAGCTGACCTCCGCGTGGACGGCGGGGACGGTCAGGTTGACGACGATCTCGACGTCCGGGTGGGCGAGGACGTCCGCGGCGGTTCCCCACTCCGCGACGCCGTACTTGCGGGCCTGGGTCTCGGCGCGCGTGGTGTCGAGGTCGCCCACCACGGCCACCCGCAGGTCGGGGAACCTGGTGAGGTTGGTCAGGTACTGGTCGCTGATGTTGCCGGCGCCGACGACGCCGACGCCGACCGGGTTCCGTGCCGCCATCAGGCGATGCCCTTCCCGTTCAGGTAGGTGACGCCCGCCGCGATGCCCTCGAAGATGTCGCCGTCGTAGTGGTCGAACTCGATGACGGCGTACTCGGCGTGCGGGGCCGCGGACAGCGCGTCGTCCAGCCGGATCCGGCCGCGGCCGGGGGCGACCTGACCGGTGTCGGCCGGGTCGAAGGGGGCGCCCGAGGTGAACGGGTCGTCGATGACGGGGCCGTCCTTCACGTGCAGGGCGCCCACCCGGGAACCGAGGCGGTCCAGCAGGGCGACGACGTCGTTGCCGCCGGCCGAGGCCCAGAACAGGTCGATCTCCAGGACGACTTCCGGGTTCAGCCGGTCGGCGAAGAAGTCGAAGGCGTTGACGCCGGCGACCGTGTGGACGAACTCCTGCGAGTGGTTGTGGTAGCCGACGCGGAGTCCGTGGTCGGCCGCCCGTTCGGCGGCGTCGTTGAGGAGGGCGGCGGTGCGGGCGATCTCGTCCTCGTCGGCCCAGCGGGCGGCGGGGACGAACGGATCGAAGAGGATCTGCACACCCAGCCGGCGGGCGGCCCGGAACGTCTCGTCCAGGGAGGGTGCGGACGCGCCGTCGGGCGACAGGAAGCCGGCGTGCCCGGTGGGCGCGGACAGGCCGTGCCGGGCGAGTGCGTCGGCGAGTTCGTCCGCGCGGTGCACGAAGTCGAAGGCCTCGACGTTGGTCAGGCCCAGGGCGGCCAGGCGGCCGAGGGCCGCGTCCTGGTCGGCCTGTAGGGCATGGCGTACGGAGTAGAGCTGAACCGACATCTGCGGTGTCGACATGGGGACTCCTCTCGGCGCGGGCGGCCGGGAAACAGAATACCGACAGGGCTGATGGTTTCTAGGGGTCGTTAGCATCTCGTTCATGGCACGGGACGCGGCGCGGCAGGGGACGGCCCCACGGAACTACCCCAAGGGGGAGCGGCGGCGCGCCCAGATCATCGAGGCCGCGTTCACCGCGTTCGGGCAGGTCGGCTACCGCAACGCGAGCATGGTGCAGCTGGCCGCCGCCTGCGGTGTCTCACGCGCGGGCCTGCTGCATCACTTCCCCACCAAGGAGTCGCTGCTGGAGGCGGTCCTGGAGGAGCGCGAGCGCCAGGACGACGAGCACTTCTTCCAGTCGGGTGCGGTCACCCAGGACGGCCTGGAGTACTTCGCCAGCATGATCCGGCTCGTCGCCCACAACCAGGCCAACCCGCTGATCGTGAGCCTGTTCGCGGTGCTGTCGAGCGAGGCCACCGCGGCCGACCACCCGGCGCGTCCGTACTTCGTGGCGCGCTACGAACGTGCCCGCCGGGAAATGCAGTCGGCCGTCGACGACCTGGCGCGTCGCGGTCTGCTGCGTCCGCACGTGGCGGCGCCGGGGCTGGCGGCGGATCTGATCGCGTTCATCGACGGCCTGCAGATCCAGTGGCTGCTCAGTCCGGACGCGATCGACATGCCGGGGCATCTGCGCACCCTGCTGCGCAGTCTCATCAGCGTCGAACTTCCGTAGTTCCGCGGCCCGTCGGGGGCCGTCCCGAAAGGACGAGTGGACGTGGACGTGTACGAGGCCGTGGACAGCCGGCGGGCGGTGCGCGCGTTCAGCGACGAGCCGGTGCCGCGGGAGGTGCTCGAGCGGGTGCTGGCCGCGGCACGGCGGGCGCCGTCGAGCGGGAACCTCCAGCCCTGGCAGGTGTACGTCGTGACCGGCGAGCCGTTGGCCGAGCTGAAGCGGCGGGCGACGGCCAGGGCCCTGGCGGGGGACCCGGGCGACGAACGCGAGTACCCGATGTACCCGGCCGAACTGGGCCCGCCGTATCTGGACCGCTTCGCCGCCGCGGCCGACCAGCGGTACGCGGCGCTGGGCATCGAGCGCCAGGATCCGCAACGGCCCGTGAAGATCGCCGCGTTGAACTCGGGGGCGTTCGGGGCGCCGGTCGTGCTGTTCTGCTACCTGGACCGGGCGATGGGCCCCGGACAGTGGGCGGACGCCGGGATGTACCTGCAGACGGTCATGCTGCTGCTCAGGGCGGAAGGGCTGCACAGCTGCCCCCAGGTGATGTGGACGATGTACCGCGAGACCGTCGGCCGGCTGGTCGGGGCCGAGGACGGGCTGGTCCTGCTGTGCGGTCTCGCGGTGGGTTTCGAGCGGGCGGGTACGCCACCGGTCCGCACCGGCCGGGCCGAGGTGGCCGAGACGGTGCGGTTCATCGGGGCGTGAGCGAGCCGGTGAGCCCGGGTCAAGCGGTGTGCTTGAATGCCCGGCATGGACGGCTCCGACCGCATGTGGATCAGCGCGATCCCCTCACTCGACCCGGACACCCCGGAAGTGATCCTCGACCTCGATCACAGGTCCGCCGATCCGGCCGAGCAGATGGCCTGCATGCTGCTGAACCGGGGGCACGAGGGCGGGGCCGGAGTGTTCTACCTGCTGCCGGAGGATCTCTCCGCCCGGTACGAACGGACCGGCGAGCGGCTCTCGGTGTCCCTGCTGGCCCGCCGGGACGTCCTCGCCCAGGATCTGACCTCCCGTCCGGCCGCGCTGCGTGCGCACCTCGACCGGCTCCCCCGCGACCCCGGCGGCGGAGAGCTGGTCGTGCTCGTGCGCCGGGAGGCCGTCACCGACTTCGTACCCCCGGAGCGGGACGGTTTCCAGCAGCCCGTCGCGCTCATCGGCCACAGCATCGAGCACCGTGACGGGCCGGTCGCCCTGGCCGAGTTGGTGAGCCTGTTCGAGAGCGGCGAGGCGGGGATCGCCGTCGTCGCCGCGCCCGGACCGCCGCCGGCCTGACCGCGGCCGGTCTGACCGCGGCCCGGTGTTCCGCCACGCGGTGGGCGTGTCGCGGTCACAGCCCGAACAGGCGTGCCGCGTTGTCGTGGCACACCGCCCGCAGCCACGCGTCGCCGAGCTCCAGCCGCTCCAGGGCGTGGAGTTGGTGCACGTAGGGGTACGGGATGTTGGGGAAGTCGGAGCCGAGCAGGACGCGGTCGCCGAGGGCGGCGACGCGGGGCAGGGCCCGGGGCGGGAACGGCATGAACCGCTCGGTGAAGTCGGTGAACGCCATCGTGGTGTCCAGCCGCACCTCCTCGTACCGCTCGGCGAGGCCGAGGAACTCCTCGTACTCGGGCATCCCCATGTGCGCGACGATCAGCCGCAGCCTCGGATGCCGTGCCAGTACCCGGGCGATCGGACCGGGGCCGGTGTGCTTGCCGGGGGCGGGACCGGAGCCGCAGTGGATCACCACGGGGATCCCGGCGTCGGCCAGCAGTCCCCAGGTCGCGTCGAGGAGTCCGTCGGCCGGGTCGTACCCGCCCACCTGCACATGCGCCTTGAACACCCGGGCGCCCGCCTCGACGGCCGCGCGGACGTACGTCTCGACGCCGGGCTCGGGGAACAGGGTCGCCGTGTGCAGGCAGTCGGGGGTGCGACGGGCGAAGTCGGCGGCCCAGGTGTTCAGCCAGGCCGCCATGCCGGGCTTGTGCGGGTAGAGCATCGCGGTGAAGGAGCGGACGCCGAACTCCCGGAGGAGGGCGGTGCGTTCGGCCTCCTCCTTGCGGTAGGTGATGGGCCACCCGAGGTCGCCGATCAGCGGTCCGCTCGTGTCGAAGTAGTTCCAGACCTTGTGCAGGACCCGCTCGGGCATGAAGTGGGTGTGCACGTCGACCAGTCCGGGGAGCCCGAGCCGTTCCCGGAAACGGCGGATCTCGCCGGTCTCCTCGTGCGAGTCCGCGTCGGGCACGGCCTCCTCCGCTCCGGTGGCACCGCCGGGCGCCGTGTGGTGATCGTTCATACCGGCCACGATCGCCGCCGGGGAGCGGCACGTCCAGTCCCTGTCGGCCCCCGCACCGGGGTGCCGCCCCCCTGGCGGTTCGGGCCGGTGCGGCCTCAGGACAGGTAGCGCTCCACCTGGGACGCCGGGCGGACGTTCGCCTCACCGGGGTCCTGGCCCGCCTCGACCTTGGCGCGGCGCTGGCGGAGCAGGTCCCAGCACTGGTCGAGTTCCGTCTCCAGGCGCGCCAGACGGGCGTGCTCGGTGGTCCCGTCGATCTCCCGCTGTGCCAGGCGGTCACGCAGGTCCTTCTCCTGGCTGATCATTTCGGCGATGCGGCCGAGGATCGCCTTCTCGGCCTCGGCCTCTGGTCCTGTCATGACTGCCTCATTCCGGACGACGGCGTGGATCACGGTGACGACGAGGCGTTCGCCGGTGCCTGCGCGCCCGCCCCGTCCACCACCTTCCCACCTTCTCCCACCCTGCCCACAACCGCATCGGCCGGACGACCGGACTTGTCCCGTGCGCTTCTCGCAGGCCGTGCCCGTCGCGGGTGTCCGGGACCGGTTCGGGGGGCCGGGATCGGTTCGGCTGGCCGGTACCGGTTCGGGGGGCCGGTAGCAGTGTCCTGGTGACGGAGCGTCAAGTTCCTTTGTGTGATGCGGAATTCAGGTGGGACGACTGGCGCGGAACACCTTCCGGCGGGTAAGTCATGGCTCTGTCACCATCGGCAACTCCTGCCACAGCGAAGGGATACCCCCCGTGCGTCTGCGCCCCTTGCGCGTCCTGTGCTGTTCCGCCGTCCTCGCCCTGTCGGCGCCCGTGTTCCTCCCGGGCACCGCGTCGGCCGCGGTCCCGACGGCCTCGGTCTACCTCCAGAACTACGTGACCGGCCTCAACGCCGCCGACAGCAGCGGCACCGTGGCCGCGCACAACCCCAAGGGCAACGAGGACCACCAGCAGTGGACCGCCGTCGCGGTCAGCGGTGGCTACCAGCTCCAGAACGCCGACGAGTCCGGCACCTGTCTGGGGCGCAACGGCACCGCCGCGGTCACCGCCGCCTGCGGCGCGGACGGCACCACCTGGACGATCACCGCGGGCGCCGACAGCACCTACTCCGTCACCGTCCCCGGCACCTCCCAGTACCTCACCGGCTCGTCGTCCGACTCGGCCGCCGTACAGGTCGGCTCCTCCGGCGACCTCGCCCGCTGGTACCTCACCCCGGTCTCGTACGCGACCTCGGCGATGCCCTCCGCCGACACCCGCACCCTGGACCAGGTGACCTTCCTGACCGCCCACAACGCCTTCGCCAACAGCTCGGACGGCAACTTCGCGTCCTTCCCGGTCAGCCTGTTCCCCAACCAGAACTACGGCATCAGCCGGCAGCTCTCCGACGGGGTGCGCGGTTTCATGCTCGACGACTACACGGTCTCCGGCCAGGCCGTGCTCTGCCACAACAGCTGCGACGGGGTCAGCAGCCCGGTCCCGCTCGCCACCGACCTGCAGCGGATCGTCGACTTCCTGAAGGCCAACCCCGGTCAGTTCGCCACCGTCTTCCTGGAGGACTACGCCTCCTCCGACGTGCTGAAGTCGTCCCTCGCCACCGTCAGCGGCCTGTCCGACGTGCTGTACCGGCCCGACCAGGAGGGCGTGGCCACCAAGGGCTGGCCCACCATGGCCGATCTCGCGGCCCGCGGAAAGCAGTTGCTGATCTTCAGCGACCGGACCCGGGCGAGCGACACCGCGAACGGCTGGACCACCCGGGACACGTTCGGCGTGATGTACCAGCGCGAGTGGACCGTGGAGAACTACTGGTCCATGGGCGCCGGCCTCGGTTCCTCCGACTGGTCCTGCTACAGCCGGTGGGGCACCGACAGACCGCTCACCACGGACTCGTCGGCCTTCCACCCGCTGTTCGTGATGAACCACTTCCGGGACTATCCCATCGCCGGCACCGCCGCCACCGACAACGGCAAGGTCCTCAACCGGGCGCAGAACTTCTGCACCCCGGCCGCACGGAAGAAGCCCAACTACGTGGCCGTGGACCGCTACGACACCGGGTCGCCCACCCCGCTGACCGCGGTGGGCACCCTGAACACGTACATCCTCACGCCGGGCCAGTGAGCGGCCGCCGGCCGGGGCGGCGGGCGGACCGTCGCCCCGGCCGACGGGTCAGCCCCGGTTCGGTCAGGTCAGGTCAGGTCCGGCTCGGTCAGGTCCGGTGCGGGTGCTGCGGTCTGCACCGGCTCCGCGGTGTCCTTGCCGGCGACCACCTTCGAGGGGCGGCCGCCGCGGTCGAGGAGGCCGCCGATGACCGCCAGTCCCAGGCCGGCCGCCGCGAGGACCGCGCCGACCAGGTTGGGCGCGGCCCAGCCCCAGCCGGCCGAGATGACCAGACCGCCGAGCCAGGCCCCGGCCGCGTTGGCCATGTTGAAGGCGGAGTGGTTGGAGGCCGCCGCCATCGTCGGAGCGTCCTTCGCGTTGATCATCAGGAGCATCTGGACGGGCGTGGTGACGAGCGCGCCCATCGCGCCGATGAAGGTGACCGTCACCAGGGCCGGGACCACGCTGTGGACGGTGAAGTAGAACGTCACCAGTGCCGCCCCCAGCAGGATGATCCCGGCGTACAGCGTCGGGCGCAGGGCGCGGTCGGTGAGGGGGCCGGCGAGCAGGGTGCCGAGGGTCATGCCGACGCCGTAGAGGGCGAGGACCCAGGTGGTCGAGGCGTCGGAGAGGCCCGTCAGGTGCGTGAGCATGGGGACGAGGTAGCTGTAGACGGCGAAGAAGCCGCCGAACCCGACGACGGCGGTGGCCAGGCCGATGAAGACCTGCCGGTTGCCCATCGCCCGCAGTTCCTGCCGGATGCCCGCCTGCGGGCCGCGCGGCTGGTGGGGCACGAGGAGGGCGAGTGCGAGGAGCGCCACGAGGCCGATGACGGCGACCGCGCAGTAGGCGTAGCGCCAGCCCAGATGCTGGCCGAGGGCGGTGCCGGCGGGGACGCCGACGATGTTCGCGATGGTGAGGCCGAGGAAGATCCGGGAGACCGCGCGGGCCGCGCGGTCGGCGGGCACCAGCCGGGAGGCGACGACGGCACCCACGCCGAACAGGGCGCCGTGCGGCAGTCCGGCCAGGAAGCGGGCGGCGAACAGCAGGCCGAAGTTCGGGGCGAGCGCGGACGCCGTGTTGCCCACGACGAACAGCCCGGTCAGCAGGAGCAGCAGGCGCTTGTGGGGTATGCGCGCGCCGATACCGGTCAGGACGGGGGCGCCGACGACGACGCCGAGGGCGTAGGCGGAGACGAGGTTGCCGGCATGCGGCACCGACACTCCGACGCCGTCGGCGATCTGGGGCAGCAGGCCCATGGTGGCGAACTCGGTGGTGCCGATGCCGAACGTGACGACGGCAAGGGCCAGCAGAGCCAGAGGCATGGTGAGCGGGGGAACCTTTCGGGGACGGCGGGTTCGGGGAGGGGAAAGCGGGACGGGACCGAATGGTGTCCCCACCCTCCGTGACCGGCCGCACCGAGCACCCTTGCCCAGTCCACCCCTAGAACGTTGCAGCGTGAGGCGGCGAGCGCGCATTCCTGGATCGGTGGGCACAGCGAGGTGAGCTGCGTCACTCGAAGCCGGTTCGGCGGGAGCTACTGCTGTGTGGTGGCCTGACGGCACTGCGCGCACAGTCCCCACCAGGTGATCTCGGCCTCGTCGACGGCGAAGCCCTTGTCCTCGTCGGGGGTGAGGCACGGTGCCGCGCCGACGCTGCAGTCGACGTCCTCGATCAGACCGCACCGGCGGCAGACGAGATGGTGGTGGTTGTCGCCGACCCGCAGCTCGTACCGGGCGGGCGAACCGGCGGGCTCGATGCAGCGGACCAGTTGCGCCTTCGTCAGGTCTTCCAGCACGTTGTAGAGGCCCTGCCGGGAGAGCCCGCCGGCCGCGGCCCGGTCCGTGCCGATGCGTGTCTCGAGATCGGCCGCCGTGGAGTGCGGACGGCCCTGCAGCGCGGTCAGCACGGCCCGGCGCTGGGCCGTGCTGCGCAGACCCTTGCGCTTGAGCAGGTCGCCCGCAAGCTGCTCCATGGTCATTTCGCTCTCCTACGGCATACCGACCGTTCCGCCCTGTGAGTGCACGATACAACCAGAGTTGACCCGGTCAGTTCTAGGAAGCCTCCGCCGTACGGCAGGCGCCGCAGACCAGGCGCCGGGACGGCAGGACGCTCGTCATGGGGATCACCCCGATGGGGCGCTGGACGGTGGCCTGCACGACCCGGGAGTGGTCGGCGCAGGTGAAGAGGCCGCAGCGGGTGCAGGCGCCGATCCCGTTGGCATCGTGACGCCCCGCCTGGGCGCAGTCGTAACAGTGCATGTCGCTTCCCGATGAGACGGCCCACCCGCTGGTGCGGTGGGGTGCGTGATAGCTGTGCGCCGACGGGGTCTCGCCGCCGCGGCACACATCGAACATAACCACCTAGTTTTGACAGAGTCAAGTTTAGAGAGCGAGCCGGCACCTCTGGACGGCCGAGACTTGTTCACCTACTGTCTAGACATGCCTGGACAGGTTCACAAGCACCACCGCATCGCCCGAGTTCTCGCCGACGAGATCCGCGCCGGGGTCCATGCCGACGGCAGCAGGCTCCCCGGGGAGCACGCGCTCAGAGAGCGGTTCGGCGTCAGCCGCACCACCCTTCGGCAGGCCCTGCAGGTTCTCGGCGAGGAGGGCCTCATCGCCACCCACGCGGGCATCGGCTCGTTCGTCACCTTCGACGGGACGCCGCTCGACAACCGCCTGGGCTGGACCCGGGCGCTGGCCGCGCAGGGCTCCGAGCTGACGACGGAGATCCTCCGCTTCGAGGAGATCGCCGATCCGGAGCTGGCCGCCCGGCTCACGCTCGCCTCCGACGCGTTCCTCGCCCTGGACCGGGTCCGGCGGCTGCCCGACGGGCGGGGCGTGTCGCTGGAGCGCAGCCGGGTGCCGGTGACCGAGGGGCTTGCCGGGCTGCCGGAGCGCGGCCTCGACGGCGGTTCGCTGAGCCGGGCGCTGATCGCGGCGGGCCGGGTCAGCGACTCCGGTGAGGGTGTCGTCTCGGTACGCGGGCTGGAGGAGGCCGAGGCCGCCGTGCTGCACCGCTCCCCCGGCGAGTCCTTCCTCCGCCTCGACCAGGTGTACCGGGCCGCCGACGGCTCGGTGGTCGAGCAGGTCGACAGTCTCCTCGACCCCGCCCGCTTCGAACTGCACGTCCGCTCGGGCAACGGAGGCCGCTCGTGACCGACCGACTCGACCGCGCCCTGGGCGCCTTCTACGGACTCGCCCTCGGTGACGCCCTCGGGATGCCCACGCAGGTGATGTCCAGGGCGGACGTCGTACGGGTGTACGGCGCCGTCACCGGCTTCGAGGCCGCCCGTCCCGACAACCCGGTCAGCGCGGGCATGCCCGCCGGGTCCGTCACCGACGACACCGACCAGGCCGCCGTCGTCGGCCGGCTCCTCGTCGAGGGGGACGGCCGGATCGATCCGCTGCGGCTGGCCCACGAACTGCTCGACTGGGAGAAGGAGATGAAGGCCAAGGGGTCCTTCGACCTCCTCGGCCCGTCCACCAAGGCCGCGCTGGACGCGGTGGCCCGCGGCGTCCCGCCGCGGGAGGCGGGCCGCACCGGTACGACGAACGGCGCCGCGATGCGCGTCACCCCGGTGGGGATCGCCTTCGCCGCCGACCCGCTCGACGCCTTCGTCGACCGTGTCGTGGAGTCCTGCCAGGTCACCCACGACACGACCATCGGCATCGCCGGCGCCGCCGCCGTGGCCGCGGCCGTCAGCACCGGAGTCGGCGGCGGCTCGCTCGACGAGGCCGTCACCGCCGCCGTGTCCGCCGCCCGTGCCGGTGCGCGGCGCGGGCACTGGATCGCCGGGGCGGACATCGCCGCCCGGATCGAGTGGGCCCGGGAGCTGGTGCGGGGCCGCACCGAGGCCGAGGCCCTGGACCGGGTCGTGGCGCTCGTCGGCACCAGCGTGGCGAGCCAGGAGTCGGTGCCCGCCGCCTTCGCGGTGCTCGCGCTGGCGGACGGCGACCCGTGGCGGACCGCGCTGCTCGCCGCCAACCTCGGCGGCGACAGCGACACCATCGGGGCGATCGCCGGCGCCGTCGCCGGCTCGGTCGCCGGGCTCTCCGCGCTGCCCGCCGAGGCCGTCCGCACGCTGCGCACCGTCAACTCCCTCGATCTGGAACCCCTGACGGCCCGCCTGCTCGCCTACCGCTGAACCGCCCCGGCTCCCCCGCCGCCCGCCACCCCGCTGCACTGAGGAACACCCCGGCCGCGCTGACCGACACTCCGCTTCTCCGCGCGCCACCCCTCCAAGCCGACCGGCACCCCGTTCGGCCGACCAGCGCTCCGCTCCGTCGGCCGACCGACGCTCCACCCCGCCACCCGCCCTTCCGCACCCCGCAAGGAGGTTCCGTCATGGCCGTTTCGAAGACGAACGATCGCGTCGGTACCGTCGAGACCCGGGGGATCGAACCGGTCCCCGACAGTGAACGGCACGGCCATGCCGGCCAGATGTTCTGGACCTGGTTCGCCGCCAACATCAGCATCCTCGGACTGCCGCTCGGGGCCACCCTGGTGGCGTTCCGCGGCCTCGACATCTGGCAGGCGGTCCTCGTGGCCGTCCTCGGTTCCTTCGGCTCGTTCGCCCTCGTCGGCGCCCTGAGTCTGGCCGGCAAGAAGGGCGGCGCGCCGGCCCTCACGCTGTCCCGGGCGGTCTTCGGGCAGCGGGGCAACGCGGGACCGACCCTGATCACCTGGCTGAGCCGGGTCGGCTGGGAGACCATCTCCACGACCACCGCCGCCTACGCGCTGCTGGCGCTGCTCGACACGGCGTTCGGCGTCCGGAAGAACACCGTGCTCACGCTGGTCTGCCTGCTGGTCTTCATCGCCTGCACGCTGCTCATCAGCGGCCTCGGTCACGCCACCATCATGTGGATCAACAAGTGGGCCACGGTCGTCTTCGGGATCCTGAACCTGGTCGTCATGGGCTTCCTGATCTCGACCGTCGACTGGACCAAGGTCCTCGACACCCCGGCGGGTCCGGCCAGCGCGGTGGTCGCCGGGGTGGGCTTCATCGCCTCGGGCACGGGTATCGGCTGGGCCAACGCCGGTGCGGACTACGCCCGTTACCTGCCGCGCGCGATCCCGGGCCGCCGGCTCGTGGTGGCCTCGGCGTTCGGCGCGGGCATCCCGCTGGTGCTGCTGATCTCACTCGGCTCGCTGCTCTCCGCCGGCGACCGGACACTGGCCACCGCCTCCGACCCGGTCGCGGCGGTCAACGCGATGCTTCCGTCGTGGATGGCGGTCCCGTACCTCGTCGCGGCCTTCGGCGGACTGCTGATGTCGAACCACCTCTCCACGTACTCCGCGGGGCTCACGATGATCACCCTCGGTCTGCGGGTGCCGCGCGCGTACGCCGTCGCTCTCGACGTGGTGCTGATGTTCGCGGGCGGCATCTACTTCATGCTGGTCGCCGACGACTTCTACGGGCCGTTCTCGACCTTCCTGACGCTGCTGGCCGTGCCCATCTCGGCCTGGATCGGGGTGATCGCGGTGGACTCCCTGCGCGGCCGCGAGTACGACCCGCGGGCCCTGATGGACACCACCCGGTCCAGCGCCTACTGGTACTCGGGCGGCTTCCGGCTGCCCGCGGTCCTCGGCTGGGCGCTCGCCATCGTCGCCGGCCTGCTCTTCACCAAGGCGTCGACCAGCGCGGACGACGTCTGGTTCGCGGGCCCGCTCTCGGACACCTGGTTCGGCGTCAACGGCCTCGGCTGGGCCGTCTCGATGGCCGTCGCGGCCGCCGTGTACGCGCTGTGCGGCCGACGTGCCACCCCCGCCCGGGGTGACAGCGGCGAACCCGTCACCGCCGGTCTCCAGGGAGCGGGCCGATGAGCAGAAGGGTCGTCCTCGCCGGGAACGTGATCGCCGACGTGGTGATCGAGATCCCCGCGCTGCCCGAACGCGGCGGCGACGTCGCCGGCACCCACACCGCGACGACCGCCGGCGGCGGCTTCAACACCCTGGTGGCGGCCCGCCGCCTGGGCACGGAGGCCGTCTACGCCGGCCTGCACGGCACGGGACCGCACGGCGACCTGGTGCGCGCGGCGCTGGCCGCGGAGGACATCGGCACGCTGCTGCCCGCCCGCGCGGACCTCGACACCGGCTTCACGGTGGCCCTGGTCGACTCCGGCGGCGAACGCACCTTCGTGACCAGCTTCGGCGCCGAGGCCACACTGACCGCGGCCGACTTGGCCGCGGTCCGGACCCGGTTGCGCCCCGACGACCTCGTCCAGCTCTCCGGCTACGGACTGGCCCTGCCGGGCAACGGCCCGCTGCTGTCCGGCCTCACCGCCGCGCTGCCCGCCGGCAGCGTCCTCTGTCTCGATCCGGGACCTCTTGTCGCCGACATCCCCGAGAGCGTCCTCGCGCCCGTGCTGGCCCGAACCGACTGGCTCAGCACCAACGCCCGCGAGGCCCGCATCATGACGGGGCACGGGGATCCCGGTACCGCGGCGGCGGCGCTCGGGCGGCGGCTACCCTCCGGGGCGGGCGTGCTCGTACGGGCCGACAAGGACGGCTGCTGGCTGGCCGCCCCGGGTGGGCCTCCCGTGCACGTACCGGGTTTCCCGGTCACCGCCGTGGACAGCAACGGGGCGGGCGACGCGCACGTCGGGGCGTTCCTCGCCCTGCTCGGCCAGGGGTTCGATCCGCTGACGGCCGCGCGCGGCGCCAACGCGGCGGCGGCCTGCGCGGTGACCCGGCGCGGCCCGGCCACGGCGCCCGACCGGACGGAACTGGCCGCGTTCCTGGCCGGCGACCCCCTCGCCGAGCGGCTCGCCTGACGTACGCACACGCCTCGAAAACCGCATCGCCGGGCCGGGAGAAACGGGAAGAGACTGCCGGCACCGGGTCGTTGAACGCCAAGCCGCGGTCGGTGGGTCACCGGCCGGCGGTCGTCGGCCGAGGCTTGTCCCAGTGAGGAAGAGCGGTGATCACGCGATGAAGGCGGTGCGGTTCCACGCGTACGGCGGGATCGATGTACTGCGGGTCGAGGAGGTCGAGCGGCCGGTGCCCGGCCCCGGTCAGGTACTGGTCGAGGTCCGCGCGGCCGGGATCCAGCCCGGTGAGGTGATGATCCGCGAGGGCGCCCGGCACGGCCGCTGGCCCGCGACGTTTCCCTCCGGACAGGGCAGCGATCTGGCGGGCGTGGTGGTGGAGACCGGTCCCGAGGTGCGCGGCTTCGCGGTGGGCGACGAGGTCCTCGGCTTCACCCATCGCAGGGCGAGCCACGCGGAGTACGTCGTGGCCGACGACGTGAACCTGGTGTCCCGCCCCGAGGGACTGCCCTGGGAGGTGGCCGGATCGCTGTACGTGGCCGGCACCACCGCGTACGCGACGGTGTTCGCGGTGGACCCCCAGCCGGACGAGACCGTCGTGGTGTCCGGCGCGGCCGGCGGCGTGGGGTCGCTCGCCGTACAGCTCGCCCGACGGCGCGGCGCCCACGTCATCGGGCTGGCGAGCGAACGCAACCACGCCTGGCTCGCGGACCACGGCATCGTCCCGGTCGCCTACGGGGAGGGCGCGGCCGAGGGGATCCGGAAGGCCGCAGGCGGCCAAGGCATCGACGCGTTCATCGACACCTTCGGCGACGGCTACGTGGACCTGGCCGTGGACCTGGGCGTACGACCCGAACGGATCAACACGATCCGCGACTGGCGGGCCGCGGCCAGGGTCGGCGCACGGACCTACGGGGAGGGCGCGGCCGCGAGCGCGGTCGTGGTCGGCGAACTCGCGCGCCTCGCCGCACGGGGCGGGCTGGACGTCCCGATCGCCCGCGTCCACCCGCTCGCACAGGTCCAGGACGCGTTCCGTGAGCTGGAACAGGGCCACGCCCAGGGCAAGATCGTGCTCCGGCCGTGGCCCCGCTCCGAACCACCGGCCCGGGCGTTCCGGGGCTGAGCGGTCGGGGCGCAGCAGGCATGCTGGAACCATGGTGCTCGCCGTGCTCTTCGCCGTCCTGGGTGCCGTCAGCAACGCGGCGGGCACGGCCTTCCAGCGCAAGGCCGCGTCCACCGTGCCCGGCCGCAGCGGACTGCGCCTGCTGCTGGTGCTGGTACGGCGCCCCGCCTGGGCCATCGGTATCGCCGGGGTGACGGGCGCCGCGGTCTTCCAGGCGCTCGCCCTGGTCAACGGGCCGATGGCGCTCGTCCAGCCGCTGTTCATGCTGGAACTGCCGTTCGCGCTGCTGATCGCCGTACCGCTGATGCACCGCCGGCCCAGCCCGGAGGGTTGGCGGACGATCGCGGTGGTGGTGGCGGGCCTGGCGCTGCTGCTCGCCGCGGCGGCCCCGTCCGGCGGCCGCCAGCAGGCGTCGATGCAGCGCTGGATCCCGGCTCTCGCCCTCACCCTGGGCGCCATCGCCGTCGCGGTGCTGCTCGTGCGGTCGTCCTCGTCGCCGCTGTTCCGCGCGGCGGCCCTGGCCTCGGGAGCGGCGATCGGCAACGCGCTGACCGCCGCCCTGATGAAGTCGGCCACCGGTCGCCTCGCCGACGGGGGCCTCGGCGCGTTCCTCACCACCTGGCAGACCTACGGCTTCGCGCTCACCGGGATCGCGGCGCTGCTGCTCCTGGAGAACGCGCTGCAGGCCGGTCCGCTCGTCGCCTCCCAGCCCGCGCTGACGATCGGCGACGCGGCGGTCAGTCTGCTGCTGGGCGTCGCCCTGTTCGACGAGTCGGTCCGCACCGGGTGGTGGCTGCTGCCCGAGGTGGCCGGGGCCGGGCTGATCCTGTGGGGCGTGACCCGGCTGACCCGCGTCGTGCCGCACCTCGTCGACGTCATGCGGTGAAGGGGGCCGCGGGTTCGGCCGCGTCGCCGATACCGTCCGGCTCTCGGCAGTTCAGTGGCTGTTACACGGGCCGCCGTCCGTCGCGCCGGAGGCCGGTGAGATGATCACAGGGTGGGGCTGGAAGAACTCGTTCGGCGCCGGAAGCGCCGACCCGTCACGCCGTGATCCGGCGTCCCTGACCACCGAGTAGACCTTCCAGGCCCCCGGAAGGGGAAACACCGTGTCCGTGTTCCAGCGCATCCTGGTCGCCGTCGACCCCAGCCCCGCCCGCCGCTCCGCCGTGCGGCTGACCGGCGAGCTGGCGCAGCTGACGAACGCCGAGGTCCGCGTCATACACGTCATCGCCTCCGCCGCCTCCGTCGCCGCGGTCGTGCCCCTGGAGGAGGACTCCGAGGCCCAGGCCGTCCTGGACGAGGCGCTGACGGCGCTGCGCGACCAGGGCGTCAAGGCCGAGGGGACCCTCGTCAGGGGGCTGACCACGCAGGTCGCCGCGGCCATCGCGGAGACCGCCGAGGAGTTCGCGGCCGATCTCATCGTCCTGAGCCCGCACCACCGGAACTCCGTCGAGGCGCTGTTCGACCCGCGGGTCAGCGACGCCGTGGCGCACCACACCAACACGGCGATCCTGCTGGCCCCGGAGGGCAAGGACGAGGCCTGACCGTTCCCCGGCCCACCCCGGCCGGCGCCCCGGGGCCCGCGGCGGATGCGACGTCCGCGGCGGGCCCCGGGGCTTACGGGCCGTACCGCCGCGGTGGGCGCCGCGCTAACGGCGCCGCCAGGGCAGCGCCTCCTGCTCGTCGCTGTCGGCGTCCATGCGCTGGAGGGCGGTGTTCACGGCCTCGCCGATCTCGGCGAACCGGGTCACCTGCTCGGGGGTGAGGACGTCGAAGACGGCCCGGCGGACCGCCTCGACATGGCCGGGGGCCGCGCGCTCCAGAAGGCTCATGCCGGCCGGGGTGAGGACGGCGTGCTGGTTGCGGCGGTTGACGGGGTCCTCGCGGCGGTCGACGTAACCGGCCTCCTGGAGACGGGTCACCGCGTGGGTGAGACGGCTTCGGGTGATCTTCAGGCGTTCGGCCAGCTCGGACATGGTCAGGCTGTGATCCTTGACCGAGGAGAGGTTGGCGAGCAGGGTGTAGTCGGCATGGGTCATCCCCGCGTCGCGGCGCAGCTGGCGGTTCAGGTGATCCGACAGGTGGGTGGAGAACTGGACGTAGGCGAGCCACGCCCGTCGTTCCTCGGGGTTCAGCCAGCGTGGCGTCGTGGTCATGACCACAGCTTAACGATTTACGTTTGAATATTCAAACTTCCGCGCGGGTGTGCCGGTGGGCAGGACCGGGTCCCCGCCCACCGGTCGGCCCGGCTCAGACGCCGACGTACTGCGCGAGGTGCTCGGCGGTGAGGGTCGAGCGGGCGGCCACCAGGTCGGCCGGGGTGCCCTCGAAGACGATCCGGCCGCCGTCGTGGCCCGCGCCGGGGCCGAGGTCGATGATCCAGTCGGCGTGGGCCATCACCGCCTGGTGGTGCTCGACGACGATGACCGACTTGCCGGAGTCGACCAGCCGGTCCAGCAGGCCGAGGAGCTGCTCCACGTCGGCGAGGTGCAGGCCCGCGGTCGGCTCGTCGAGGACGTAGACGCCGCCCTTGTCGGCCATGTGCGTGGCCAGCTTCAGGCGCTGGCGCTCACCGCCGGACAGGGTGGTGAGCGGCTGGCCGATGGTGAGGTAGCCGAGGCCGACGTCCTTGAGCCGCTGGAGGATGCGGTGGGCGGCCGGGGTGTGCGCCTCGCCCGCGGCGAAGAACTCCTCGGCCTCGGTCACCGGCATCGCCAGCACCTCGCTGATGTCCCGGCCGCCGAGGTGGTAGTCGAGGACCGATGCCTCGAACCGCTTCCCGTCGCACTCCTCGCAGGTGGTGGCGACGCCCGCCATCATCGCCAGGTCGGTGTAGATCACGCCGGCGCCGTTGCAGGTGGGGCAGGCGCCCTCGGAGTTGGAGCTGAACAGGGTGGGCTTGACGCCGTTCTGCTTGGCGAAGGCCTTGCGGATCGGGTCGAGCAGTCCGGTGTACGTCGCCGGGTTGCTGCGCCGGGAGCCGCGGATGGCGCCCTGGTCGACGGAGATGACACCGGCACCGGCCGGGATCGAGCCGTGCACCAGGGAACTCTTGCCGGAGCCCGCGACACCGGTCACGACGGCCAGGACGCCGAGCGGGATGTCCACGTCGACGCCCTGCAGGTTGTGGGTGGACGCGCCGCGGATCTCCAGCGTGCCGGTGGACTTGCGGACCGTGTCCTTGAGGGCGGCCCGGTCGTCGAAGTGGCGGCCGGTGATGGTGCCCCCGGTCCGCAGCGCCTCGACGGTGCCCTGGAAGCAGACCGTGCCGCCGCCCGCACCGGCGCCGGGACCGAGGTCGACGACGTGGTCGGCGATCGTGATGACCTCCGGTTTGTGCTCCACGACGAGAACCGTGTTGCCCTTGTCGCGCAGCCGCAGCAGCAGGCCGTTCATCCGCTGGATGTCGTGCGGGTGCAGACCGGTGGTGGGCTCGTCGAAGACATAGGTGACGTCGGTGAGCGAGGAGCCGAGGTGGCGGATCATCTTGGTGCGCTGCGCCTCGCCGCCGGAGAGGGTGCCGGCCGGCCGGTCGAGCGAGAGGTAGCCGAGGCCGATCTCCACGAACGACTCCAGGGTGTGCCGGAGCGTGTCGAGGAGGGGGGCGACCGAAGGCTCCTCGATGCCTCTGACCCATGCGGCCAGGTCGCTGATCTGCATCGCACAGGCGTCGGCGATGCTGATGCCGTCGATCTTGGAGGAGCGGGCGCCCTCGCTCAGCCGGGTGCCGTCGCAGTCGGGACAGGTGGCGAAGGTGACCGCCCGCTCCACGAACTCGCGGATGTGCGGCTGCATCGACTCCTTGTCCTTGGAGAGCATCGACTTCTGGATGCGCGGGATCAGACCCTCGTAGGTCATGTTGATGCCGGCGATCTTCATCCGGGTCGGCTCCCGGTACAGGAAGTCCTGCAGCTCCTTCTTGGTGAACTTGCTGACCGGCTTGTCCGGGTCGAAGAAACCCGACTCGGCGTAGAGACGGGAGTTCCAGCCGCCGCCCTTGTAGCCGGGGACGGTGATCGCGCCCTCGTTGAGGGACAGGGTCTCGTCGTAGAGCTGGGCCAGATCGAGGTCGGTGACGGCGCCCCGGCCCTCGCAGCGCGGGCACATGCCGCCGGTGATGCTGAAGCTGCGCCGCTCCTTCACCTTCTGCCCGGCGCGTTCGACGGTGACGGCGCCCGCCCCGCTGATCGAGGCGATGTTGAAGGAGAACGCCTTGGGCGAGCCGATGTGCGGCTTGCCGAGGCGGCTGAAAAGGATGCGCAGCAGGGCGTTGGCGTCGGTGGCGGTGCCGACGGTGGAGCGGGGGTCGCCGCCCATCCGCTGCTGGTCGACGATGATCGCGGTGGTCAGGCCTTCGAGGACGTCGACCTCGGGGCGGGCCATGTTGGGCATGAAGCCCTGGACGAAGGCGGGGTAGGTCTCGTTGATCAGCCGCTGCGACTCGGCGGCGATGGTGTCGAACACCAGCGAGCTCTTGCCCGAGCCGGAGACTCCGGTGAAGACCGTCAGCCGCCGCTTCGGGATCTCGATGCTGACGTCCTTGAGGTTGTTCTCCCGCGCGCCGTGCACGCGAATCAGGCCGTGGCTGTCGGCCACGTGCGGCGCGGACGTGGTCGTTTCGGTCTCTCTGGCCATGCTCAAACCCGTCTCCGTCTGCTGCGCGGGGTCTCGGTCGACGGCCGCCACGCTAGCCGGGGAGGAAGAGTAACGCTTCTCCATTCCTGACCGGCCTACCGTCCGCACGGTCGCGGACGGTGGGGCGGACGTCAGCAAGCCGTCTGTCTCCGGTTGCCCTCGACTCACGGCATGGGCGGCCGGCCACAGCACGGTGTTCCGGGAATGCCCCGACGCTTCCGCCGCGGCGTGCGAGACGTGGACAGAGGCCACCCCGCGCAGGCGGCCGGCAGGGCAGGGATGCTTCCTCAGAGCAGCGCCCGATGGAGATCGGTCAGCGTGCGCTGGACCAGCTCGGCCGCGCCGGTCGCGGCCCCGGTGACCGCTCCGGCGGCGATGGCAGACAGGGCTGTCCTGATGCGGGACACCAAGAGGCGCAGGCGTCCCTCGTCCGGCTGCTCGTTCGCCACCTCGTCGAGAACCGCCCGGGCGTCCTGACGAACCGTCGCCTCGCCCTCTGGAGACAGCCCCAGGGTCTCCAACCCGGTCAACAGCGCACGCATCGTCGTCACGAGTTGCGGCACCGGGTCGCCGCCTCCGACGTACTGGTGCTGCACCACATCGCGGTTGCCGATGGCGAACTGGCTTCCGCTGACCGGCCCGAAGAACTGCGGCCCGCCCGTCCCGGTCATCGTGCCTCCTCAGGCGACGTCGAGGGTGTCCAACCGGAGGCGCTCGGTCTTGAGTCGTTCAGCCGCGGCCGACGCCCTCTCACCGGCCGACGCGTCCTCGGGAGACCTGGATTCCTGAAGCACCGTGATGATCTTCTCCAGGCCCGCCCCGACACGGGCCCGGTCCCGGGATGCACGGCCCAGTTCATCGTTGATTTCCGCGACGGTACGCCTGATCTCGCCGTCCGCCCTGCTGCCCAGCCGCATCTCGGGGAGTTCGTTACGCAGCGTGGCCAGGGCGGACCGTACGCCTTCGTAGACGGCCTCGATCTGTTTTTCCGTAGGTGGCACGGCAACGCGGGTCACGTATTCGGTAGCCGCCGATACGGACGGCCTCGTTCGGCGCTGCCAGTCCGGAAAATTCTCAGACAGGAAAGCGTCGCGTGCTGCCGTGAGTTCTTCGCGGAACTTGCTCGCCGCTTCCTGGATTTCGTTCTTGAAATCCACCTGCATCAGCGACTGCGTGACATCCTCGTTGTCGATGGCCCAGTTCGTGTTGCTGACGGGGCCGTTGATCGTGATGTTCACGGACCCGTCGGTCGAGGACCGTTCGACCCGAGACCGCTCAAGACGGGATTCGACCCGGCGCGGGGTGGTCTCCCGTCGTCGCAATTCCACATACGCACCCCTGGCCCCATATGACCCGGTGTCCTCGGAAACCGACCTGCGCGGCCCGCCCCTGGACACCGATTCCGGGCGCGTCGTCCCCTGCGGCGTCGGCTGTTCGATACGTGCCGTGTGCGTCTGCCTCGCCCGAAACTCCGGCATGACATCCCCCGTCCCCTACCACGTCCTCAAAGAATAGTGTCGGAGCCCGGAAGAGCAATCCCTTTTCAATGAATGTGACGTGCCGAATACTTGACGGCGAGCAAATGCAACTTCCTTTACGACACCATCTCCCGACGCTCGGCCATCGCATTCCCCACAGCAGGCCGACGCCCACTTCATCACCCCACCGCGGCCCGGCTCGCCGAACTCGTCCTCGACCACTGGAAGATCGAAACCCCCGCCCCGTCACGTCTTGCCGGTGATCCGCCCGCTTTCTTCGGGGAACCTTGTTGTCCCGGGTCGCGCGGATCGTGATGCTGGACGGCATGGACGCTGACGGGCAGGGAGGATGGGAGCTGTCGCCGGTGACGGTGGCCCTCGCACCGGTGGCCCTCGGCCTGGTGGGGAATCTGGCGACGAGCACCGTCGCGGTGGATGCGTGGTGGTGGGCACCGCTCAGCTGGACGGTCACGGGTCTGCTCACCGTGGTGATGGTCGTGTCGCAGGTGGCGCAGTCACGAACGGTTGCTGCGGACAGGCAGACCCAGCTCACCGAGGCGGCCGCCCTGCTGCGGGTCACCGTGGCCGGGCAGTGGCGTGACGAAGCGGTCCGGGTGCTGGGGCTGGACACCGACCCCATGCCGGTACGGTGGGCGCTCACCCCACGACCGACGTTCGCCCGGGACGGCGAGGACGTCGTGATCGGCGGCGCGACCGCGACGTCCCTCCCGGCGGACCGGACCGACGAACTCGCTGCCGCCTTCCGGGCCCTGGACCACCGCCGTCTGGTGATCCTCGGCGGTCCCGGCTCCGGAAAGACGACCCTGGCCATCCAGCTCGTCCGCACCCTTCTGGCCCCTCTCGGCGAAGGTGAGCCGGTGCCGGTGCTGCTCACCATGCAGGGATGGGATCCGGACCGGCTGTCGTCGTTCGAGGACTGGCTGACCGGCCGGCTCGCCGAGGGCTATCCGTTCCTGGCCGCCTCCGGGACCGACACCGCACGGGCGCTGTTCCGAGAGGGAATGATCCTCCCGGTGCTCGACGGGCTCGACGAGGTGCCCGCAGAGCTGCTTCCCGGGATCCTCACCGAGGTCAACCGCTCCCTGGCCGCCGGCGACCAGATCGTGCTGACCTGCCGGACCCGCGAATACGCGGGGGCCGTCGCCGCCGGGCAGTCGATCGCCGCCGCGGCGATCGCCCAGGCCGAGCCGCTGCCCGGGCCCGTTGTCGCCGACCATCTCGCCGGCATCCTGGCCAGGACCGTCCCGCACCCCGGTTGGGACGCCGTCCTGGCCGCCCTGCGGACGGGCGACCCGGCGCCCCTCGCCGAGGTCGCCTCCACTCCACTCGGTCTCTGGCTGATCCGCACCACCTGCCTGGTGCCGGGGTCCGACCCGGCACCACTGGCGGCCTTCCCTTCCGCCGCCGCGCTGCGTACGCACCTGTTCGACCGGCTCGTCCCGGAGCTGCTGAGCGTCCGGCTGCCCGCCGGTCCCGACGACGCGCCCGACTTCCGGCCCGGTGAGGTCCGCGATCCTGAAAAGGTGACGCGCTGGCTTAGGTATCTGGCCCGTCTGCTCGACCGGACCCCTTCGTCGGTCCAGGGCGTCGGCCGGCGCAGCACGGGCGTCCGTGACTTCGCCTGGTGGCGGCTGACCGCGACCGCCACCGACTGGCAGCCGCCCGGCCGTCTTGCGACCGCCGCCGTCCTCGCGGCCGCGGCCGTCTGGGGGTGGGCCGTCGGCTGGATGACCGGCCTCGACAGGCCTCTGTGGTGGGTCGTCGGCGGGATGGCGCTCGTACTGGCCTACCGGGAAGGCGACAGCGAAAGCTGGATCCGCCACCTGCCCGCCTACGCCAATCTACGGCTGCGCGGCAGGGTCACCCGGCTCGTCCGTGCGATCGCGCTCGGTCTGGCGTTGCCCGTCGGCATGACCGTGGTGCTCGGCGGAGTGGCGCTGACTCTCGGCCTGTTCTGGAAGAGTGCGACGGCAGGCATCACCGAGCAGCTCCTGGTGCTCATGCCCGGATTCGTGCTCACCGGGCTGGTCGAGGGGATCGTCCGATGGGCCGAGACCCCCATCGCTGACGGCAGCGCCGCCACCCCGGTCACCAGCTGGCGCGCCGACCGGGCGTTGAACCTCCTACGCCTGGTCCTCGGGGCCGTACTCGGCGGCGTCATCGGCGCCCTCGCCACCGGCCTCGCCGGGCTCTCTCCCGGCAGGATCGCGGTCGGCGCTGCCCTCACCACCCTCGCAGGCGCGGTCTACGGGCTGGTCTCCGGCCGCCACCATGCCTGGCTCACCAACATGATCACCGTCGCTGACCTGGCGCGCCGCGACCTGCTCCCCCGCCGCTTCATGCCCTTCCTCGCCGACGCCCACCGCCTCGGACTGCTCCGCCAGGCCGGCCCCGTCTACCAGTTCCGCCACGCGGAGTTCCAGGACCACCTCGCCGCACACCGGTCCGCCCGCGGCTCCGACCCGATCCCCGTACGGACCACCGCCCTCCCGGTCACGGCCCTCACCCCGACCCCGCAGGCCCGGCTCCGCACCCCGATCGACGCCAACGCGGTGGCGTTCACGCTCGACGGCACCCGGCTCGTCGTCACCGGCCCGGGCAAGGCCCTGCTCACCGACCTCGACGGCCGCATCCAGCGGCGCTACAACTTCGACCGGCGCATGGCGCTCCTTGAGCAGGCCGCGAGCTTCGTCCTGAACACCGGCCCCAACACCCTCTTCCGGCGGGACATCACCGGGTTCGCCGGCATCGCCGTCGTGACAGGGGGCGAGCGCCTCGTTCTCAGCCCGGACGGGACGGCGTTCGCCACCATCGGCCCGGATCTCGGCACCCACACCTGGATCATCGACGTCGCGACCGGCGCCCGCCGCAGGATCAGGTACTCAGGCAAGCACGGCCTGGCCTTCAGCCCCGACGGCACCCGCCTCGCCACCTCCAACGGCTTCTACGCCCGGGTGTGGGACCCAGCCGACTACACCGAACCTCTGGTTCTCAACCCTGCCGGAGCCCACCACCGCCTCGCCTTCCATCCAGGCGGTACGCGTCTGGCCACCGCCAGCAGCCTGTTCGCGTCTCAGGAGAACCGGATCCAGGTCTGGGACCTGGAGACGCAGGCCGCGCTCCTGCACATCCCCGGCCCCGCGGACGGCGAGATCACCGACATCGCCTACAGCCCCGACGGCACGATCCTGGCCGCCGCCTCCTCCGACCGCGTCCACGTCCACGACGCCACGACCGGCGAGGAACTGCACCGTCTCGACAGAGGCGCACATCGCCTGGCCTTCCATCCTGACGGCACCCATCTCGCCGTCGCAGGCGACGTCGTCGTCCTGTGGAACCTCGCGACCGGCGACCAGACGCCCGCCCTCGCCGAGGAGGCCGACCCCACCGGGGTCGCCTTCAGCCCCGACGGCGCACTCCTCGCCGTCACCACCGCCGCCCGCACCCTTCACCTCATACACCTCCGTTCATAGCCGACGGAGTCGACGGCGATGAACGGACGTGGCCGCACGCTCGGACGAACGGGCTCTTCCTCCGGATGTGTCGGGCCCTGAGCTTCACGTGGGTCGGTGCGTCGGGCATCGGCCAAGCCCGGCCGACAGCCCTCCCCGACGACGAGACCGGGGGCCGGAGCCGGCGTGGACGGCGACCGTGACCCGGTGGACCGTCGACAGCCCCGAGGAAACACCGTGCGGCGCGTTGCGGACAGACGGTCCGCAACGAGGGGAACGAGCCGGAGGAGCGACGCGTCCGGGTCTCGCACCGCGGGGCATCGGCGTGGCCCGTGAGGCCTGCAGGGCCCTCGGTCGCCGTCGGCCCCGGGCGCGGCGGCCCGCCCGGGGCTCCGCGGCTACAAAGATTTTGCGTTCTCACGGTGTGCCCATGAACCGGCCCCCACCTGCGGCGAGTCCGCTATGTCCGGCTGCCCGCCCCGCAGGTAACGGTGAGTTCACCGGGCTTCCCTTCCTCGGCAGTCTACGCGCGTGGTGTCATGCCCACGCTCACCCACCCCCCACGTGAGCGTCTACTCGACTAGGAGTCACGCACATGCTGTCGAAGCTTCTCGTTCGCGCGGGTGTCGCCCTGGCGGCCGGCACGGCCGTGGTCGCCACCGCGGTCCCCGCGAACGCCGCGAGCTACACCGCGTTCGCCTTCTCGCTCAGCAGCAGCGAGCCGACGATCTACGACTTCATCAACTCGGCCACCAGCTCGCTCGACATGACGATGTACGAGCTGGAGGACACCACGGCCGTCAACGACCTCATCGCCCTCAAGAACAAGGGCGTCACCGTGCGGGTCGTCCTGGACCAGGCGCACAAGAGCGCCAACAACTCCGCCTACACCGCCCTCACGAACGCGGGTGTGGGCGTGGCATGGTCGCCGACGAGCTTCGTCTACACGCACCAGAAGACCATCACGGTCGACGCCACCAAGTCGCTCGTCCTGACGGGCAACCTGACCTCCCAGTACTACTCGACCGGCCGGGACTACGGCGTCTTCACCGACGACACCCGTGACGTCGCGGCGATCGAGAAGGTCTTCAACGCCGACTACGCCGGCACCTCGATCACCCCCACCGACGGCGACCACCTGCTCTGGTCCCCCACCGACTCGCGCAGCCGCCTGCTCACCGTGATCAACGCCGCCACCAAGACACTCGACGTCGAGGAGCTCGAGTTCAGCGACAGCACGGTGGTCAACGCCATCGTCGCCAGAGCCAAGGCGGGCGTGAAGGTGCGGGTCGTCCTGGAGACGCCGGGTGACTACTCCAGCGAGGTGTCCTCGATCAAGAGTGCCGGCGGCACGGTCGTCGGCTACTCCGACCCCAACGGCTTCTACATCCACGCCAAGGCCATGGTCGCCGACTACGGCCTGTCCACCCAGGAGGTGGAGGCCGGCTCCATGAACATCAGCAGCAACTCCCTCTCCAACAACCGTGAGCTGGGCATCATCCTCACGGGTACCGGGGTGGCGCAGTCGGTGGCCACGACCGTCGAGACCACGTTCAACAGCGACTACTCGGGCGGCACCGCCGCGTAGTTCCGGGTCCCCGGGCCCGCCCCGGCCGCGCTTCGGCCCGGCCGGGGCGGGTACCGCCCGCCGCCTCGCCCCCCGCCGCAGGGCGCGCCGCCCGGCGTGCCACCGGCGCCGTGTGCGTCGGCCACCCGCGCCGTGTGCGTCGGCCACCCGCGCCGTGTGCGTCGGCCACCCGCGCCGTGTGCGTCGGCCACGTGGCCGTAATCTTGCGCAGGTGAACGCCGAGACGGTCCCGGAACCCCTGGACGCCCCGCAGCCCCGACCGCAGTCGCTCCTGCTCGCCTTCTTCGGCAACCACGTGCTGGAGCAGGGGCCGCTGGCCGTCTACTCGGGCAGCATCATCACGGTCCTGGGCCGGGCGGGCGTCGGCGAGCAGGCCGTGCGCTCCACGCTCACCCGCATGGTCAACCGGAACCTGCTGCAACGCCAACGGCAGGGCCGCAGGATGTACTTCGGCCTGACACCCCTCGCCACCCAGATCCTGCACGACGGCCGGCGCCGCATCTGGGACACGGGCGCCGTCAACGACGACTGGGACGGCTCCTGGACCCTGCTCGGCTTCTCGCTGCCGGAGTCCTGGCAGCGCCAGCGGCACGACCTGCGCTCCCAGCTCGGCTGGTCCGGCTTCGGGCCGCTCTACAGCGGGCTGTGGATCGCGCCCGGCCGGGTGGACGTCTCCGCCGTCGTCGCCGAACTCGGACTCTCCGCCCACGTGAAGATCTTCCACGCGCTGGCCGACGAGGCGACGGACATCGACCTCATGATCCGCGACACCTGGGACCTCGGGTCGATCGCGGCCCGGTACGAGGACTTCCGCACCCGCTGGGACGCGTGGCGGGCCGGCCCCGACGACGACGCCGTCGTCACCCGGCTGCGGCTGGTCAGCGAGTGGCTGGGCATCATCCGCACCGATCCGCGGCTGCCCGTGCGGCACCTGCCCGCCGACTGGCCGGCCCACCAGGCGGAGACGGCGTTCCACCGTGTCGCGGCGGAGACCGAGGCCCCGGCCCGCCGCATGGCCGCGGCGCTGCTGGAGACCACGCCCCTGTGACCCGGCCGCGCACGGCCGAGCGCCGTGCACCGGCGACCGCCGCGCGGCCTGCGCAGAATGCCTGGTCAGCCCAGATCATCAGGCGATCTATGCTGCTTGGGGCAGGAGGTTCGCCAGTCCGCCGAAGGATCGAAGGATCGAAGGAAAGGGTGCCCGTGTACGGCGACGCTCTCTGTCCGGCATCCACACCGTGTCCGTCTCTCCCGAGGAAGCCCCGTTGAACTTCTGGTCGATCTATGAGCACGGCTTCGCGCGCGTCGCCTCGTGCACGGGCCACACCGTCATCGCCGACCCCCGAGCCAACGCCGAGGCGGTCCTGCGCCAGGCCCGCCGCTGCGCCGAGGAGGGCGTCGCGGTGGCCGTCTTCCCCGAGCTCGGCCTGACCGGTTACTCGATCGAGGACCTGCTGCTCCAGGACGCGGTGCTCGACCAGGTCGAGGGGGCCCTCGCGACGGTCGCGGCCGGTACGGCCGGCCTGCTGCCCGTCCTCGTCGTCGGCGCCCCGCTGCGCCACCGCAACCGCGTCTACAACTGCGCGGTGTTCGTGCACCGCGGCCGGATCCTCGGGGTCGCGCCCAAGTCGTACCCGCCGAACTACCGGGAGTTCTACGAGCGGCGCCAGATCGCCGCGGGCGACGACGAGCGGGGCGGCAGCATCCGGATCGGCGGTGAGAGCGTGCCGTTCGGGGTGGACCTGCTGTTCGAGGCGGAGGACGTCCCCGGACTCGTGCTGCACGCCGAGGTCTGCGAGGACATGTGGGTGCCGGTGCCGCCCAGCGCGGAGGCGGCGCTCGCCGGGGCGACCGTGCTGGTCAACCTCTCGGGCAGCCCGATCACGGTCGGCCGTGCGGAGGACCGCAAGCTGCTGTGCCGCTCCGCGTCGCAGCGCTGTCTCGCCGCGTACGTCTACGCGGCGGCCGGACTCGGCGAGTCGTCGACGGACCTGTCCTGGGACGGCCAGACCATGATCTACGAGAACGGCGCACTGCTGGCCGAGACGGACCGGTTCCCGCTGGACGACCAGTACGCGGTGGCGGACGTGGACCTGGACCTGCTGCGCCAGGAGCGGGCCCGGACGGGGTCGTTCGACGACAACCGCCGTACCCACGCGGCACGCACGGGCGACTTCCGGACCGTCCCCTTCCGCCTCGACCCGCCGACGGCCGACCTCGGGCTGCGCCGTCGCGTCGAGCGCTTCCCCTTCGTCCCGGCCGACCCGCAGCGGCTGGCCCAGGACTGCTACGAGGCGTACAACATCCAGGTCGCCGCGCTCCAGCAGCGGCTGGCGGCGATCGGCGGCCCGAAGGTGGTCATCGGGGTGTCCGGCGGCCTCGACTCCACGCACGCGCTGATCGTCGCCGCCCGTGCCATGGACCGCGCGGGCCGCCCGCGCAGCGACATCCTCGCCTTCACCCTGCCGGGCTTCGCGACCGGCGAGCACACCAAGGGCAACGCCCACCGCCTGATGAACTCGCTCGGTGTGACCGCGGCCGAGCTGGACATCACGCCGACCGCGCGACTGATGCTGCAGGAGATGGGCCACCCGTTCGCCGCCGGCGAGCCGGTCTACGACGTGACCTTCGAGAACGTGCAGGCCGGTCTGCGCACCGACTACCTGTTCCGGCTGGCCAACCAGCGCGGCGGCATCGTCCTCGGCACCGGTGACCTGTCGGAGCTGGCGCTGGGCTGGTCGACGTACGGGGTCGGCGACCAGATGAGCCACTACAACGTCAACTCCGGGGTGCCGAAGACCCTGATCCAGCACCTGATCCGCTGGGTCATCAGCAGCGAGCAGTTCGACGCGGAGACCGGCAGGACCCTTGCCGCGATCCTGGACACGGAGATCAGCCCGGAACTGGTGCCGGGTGAGGAACTGCAGTCCACCGAGTCGAAGATCGGCCCGTACGCGCTGCACGACTTCACCCTCTACCAGGTGCTGCGGCACGGGTTCCGGCCGTCGAAGATCGCGTTCCTGGCCTGGCACGCCTGGCACGACCGGGAGGCGGGCGCCTGGCCGCCCGGTTTCCCCGAGGGCGAGCGCAAGGCGTACGACCTGGCGGAGATCCGGCACTGGCTGGACTACTTCTGCCGGCGCTTCTTCGCCTTCGCCCAGTTCAAGCGCTCGGCGATGCCGAACGGCCCGAAGGTCTCGGCGGGCGGTTCGCTCTCGCCGCGCGGCGACTGGCGTGCTCCGTCGGACAGTTCGGCGAAGGCCTGGCTGAACGACCTGGCCCGCGTCCCGGAGTAGCCGCGCGCCGACGCCGGTCGGGTCTGCCGTCAGCGCCGCGCGCAAGAAACGATCGTCACCACGGTTCGCAGCCTGAGCACGGCCAATGCCCGCCCTACCACGGGGAGTTGGTACACGGCGGTCCTGGTCCGCCTCCCCGAGGAGCGGTCGCCTGCACGGCTGCCCCGCCGGGAGATGGGCCGACTCGGTCTGCCGCGCGGCATACCGTCGGTGACGATGAGCGGCCGGGAGCTGTGCGCGAGCTACTGGGGCCGGCCGGATGATCTTGTGGTGCTGAACACCCGGGTCGACGCAGCCGTTCGCCTGACGGCGAGCCTGCAGGAGGCATGACGCGGACGCTCCCGCCGTTCGGCCGCAACGTCACCGACATCGGGGCTGGGGTCGGCGGCGAGGATGCGCACCCATGCCATGAGAAGCCGGCCCTCAGTTACCGCCCGGCCCCATGATGAGGCAGGTGGTGGTCGCGTGGGCGATCAGTTTCCCGCGCTCGTCAAGCACCTTGCCCTCGGCCGTGGCGGTGGAGCGGCCGACGTGGATGACGGTGCCCTCGGCCGTGAGGGTCTGGCCTCCGATGTGGGCGGCGCGGATGTAGTTGACCTTGAGTTCCAGGGTGGTGTAGCCGACGCCGGCGGGCAGCGTGGTGTGCACGGCACAGCCCATCACGGAGTCGAGGAGGGTGGCCGCGATGCCGCCGTGGACGATGCCGAGGGGGTTGGCGAAGTCGGGGCGGGTGTCGAGCGAGATGACCATGCGGCCGTGCTCCACCTCGTCGAAGCGCATGCCGAGCAGCCGGCCGATGGAAGGGGTGACGCTGCCGGCCGGCTGGTCGGACTGTATCCGGCGCATCAGTTCGAGGCCGGACAGGGCGGCGAGTTCGGCGGTGGTCACGAGTGGCTCCTCAGGTGTGCTGGTGGTGGTGCGGACCGGGCCGCCGTCCGGGCAGCGGGCCGCTGTGGTCGTCACTGGTCGTGGAAGGCGTGGGTGAGCAGTTCCCGCAGTTCGGCGGCGGCCGCGTCCAACGGTGCGGTGGTCCGTTCGGCGCGGCACATGATCACGGCGCCTTCGAGGGCGGCGATGACGAAGGCCGCCAGCCGGGTGCTGCGCGGCCGCGGCAGGCCGTGCCGGTGGAAGTGCGCGGCCAGCGCCTCCCGCCAGCGGGCGAAGACGGCGGCGGCGGAGCGGGCGAGCTGGGGTGCCTCGTCGTTGGTCTCCGCGGCCACGGCGACGACCGGACAGCCCACGCGGTAGTCACTCTCCGCCAGCCGTTCCCGCCACAGCGCGAAGAAGGAGTCGACCGCCGCCAGGGGGTCCTCGGCCGCCATGGCAAGGTCGATCCGCCTCAGCATGTGGTCACCGGCCCGGGTCACCGCCTCCTCGACCAACTGGGCCCGCCCGCCGGGAAAGTGGTGGTACACGGAGCCGCGGGGGGCGCCGGTGCGGGCCAGGACCCGGTCGATACTGGTGGCGCCGGCGCCGTACTCACGGAGCAGTTCCGAGGCACCGCGGAGCATCCGCTCCCGGCTGTCGCTCCTGCGCGGGCTCATGCGGCCACCGCCCTCTCCTCAAAGACACGTCCTCCCCCGAGACACATCATGTCCTTACGGGGCAGTAACTTATGGTGTATGCCATAGAACATGCAAGAGCCATCGACGAACACCCCATCCGGTTTGTGGCCGGCACCCCGCTCGGGGTAGGCTCGATCTTGAGCGAGGCGCCCGACTCCGGGTGACACGCGATGCGTTGGTGGTCCAAGGAAAGACGCTCCGCTTCCTGCGGGGAAATGCAGGTGCAAGGCCTGCCCGGCGCTCCACGCACAGAGCCCCGCCCCTGATCCGTCAGGGGCGGGGCTCTTCGCATGTGCGGTCCGCGTCGGCCGCCTCGCGCACCCTGACGGGCGAACACCCGGCCGACACCCGGACGGCGCCCCGAAGCGAGGCAAACCACCTGGTCAGGTCCCTCGTCGTAGCACGGTCGGAGCCGTGCACGACCGGTGACCGGTTGCGGGGCCTCCCCCCGCTTTCCACGGTGGGCGCAAGAAAGCAGTTCTCGAAAGGAAACCCATGCGCGCCCTAGCCTCCCGCGGCCTCCTCGTCTCCCCCCTGGTCTGTGCCGCCCTGGTCCTCGGCCCGGCGGCCGCCTCCGCTGCCGCCGCCGACACCGGCCGAGCAGCGTCGGGACCCGGTGCCGCGCAGACACTTCCGCGGCCCGGCTCCGACATCGCGACGTTCCTCGACCGGATCGACGCGACGGACACGACACGGTACGACCGCGCCCTGACGCCTCTGCTGGACGCGCTGCCCGGCCTCACCACGGCGCAGGGCACCCGGATCGACCCGACCCGGGCCGCCGCCTACGCCAAGGCGGTCCGCGAGTGGAGCAGCAGGCTCCAGGAGCGGCTGCGGCATCGGCACACGGTCTCCGCCGACCGCACGCACCGGTTCGCACCCCGCGCGGCCGATCCCGTCTCGGACCTGCTGAGCGCGATCCGGTCCGCCGTCGACAGCCTGCTCACCTCGCTGACCTCGCTCGACCTCGGCGGAGTGCTGAGTGCCGCCACCGGCCTGCTCGCCCCGATCCTCGACACGGTCACCGGCCTCCTCGGCGCCGTGCCCCCGCTTCCGGCGCTGCCCCCCGCGGACAGCCTCGTCTCCACGACGACCGTCGCCCCATGAGCAACTGACGGGCCGCGTCGGCGCGGTAGCCGCCGGACCGCCCGGAGACCCGGGCGGTCCGGCGGCTCACCCGGTTCCGCCCGGGGCCGTCAGTGCCCGTTCCAGCCCGGGACGGTCGGCAGCACCTGCTCCGCGACCCGCACCAGGGCCGTGTCGTCCGGCGGTACGTCGTCCTGCCGCCAGATCGAGACCTCGTACGTGCCCTCGCCGTCGTCCTTCCCGTGCTTGGAGACCAGGACGCAGCGCGCGGTGCCGCCGGGGCCCGTGCTCGCCTTGCCGCCGCCGAGGTCGAAGCCTATGGAGAAGGTGGGGCTGGAGTAGAGGACGGCGGGGTGCCCGAGGACGGTCGTCGTGCGGGCGTCGCCCAGCAGACCGCCCGCCTCGGCGACGGTCATGTCGTCGTACGACGCCGTCAGTTTCACGGAGTACGTCTCCAGCGTCACCGTCGCCTCGGGTTCGGCGATCTTCGTGCCGCCGGCGAGCGTCAGCCACTCCCCGCTGCCGTCGGCGGTCTCGATCCGCTCGCGCGAGGTCCCCAACAGGGCCGGCAGGTCCGGGCGGTTGAGCGCCGCGCACAACCGGGCACCGGAGACGTAGCGGGCCGGCAGGTGGTCGTCCGAGGCCGAACAGGTCGCCGGTTCGGCGGACGCGTCCTGCTGGTGGACGAACTGCTTCTGCGCCCACAACGCGCCCACGACGACCGCGAACAGGGCCACCGCCGCAAGCGCCTGAAGTCCCGGTCTGCCGGTCTTTTCGGGCTCGCCGAAACCCTCGGTCATGTCCCCCACCCCCGCTGTGCATCCCCTGTGCGGGCTGGAGCCTAACGGATGTTCACGGGGAAGGCACGCGCCGCACATCCCTCTCGGTGGCCGGGGGTTCGTCCGGGAGTGTTTGATGGCGGGAGCACGCTTCAAGCCGGAGGAAACAGGGGGACGCGGTGGCCGAAGGACGGGTCGTCGAGGCGGGCGGGAGCGCCCTGGTGGTGCGGCGCAGCCCGCGGGACCGGACGCGCGCGGCGGTGCTCGTCCTGCACGGCGGCCAGGAGAACGGACGCCGTCCGGCGCGCCCCTGGCAGCCGGCCGCGCTGCGCATGCGCCCCTTCCTGAGCGCCGCCGCCTCGGTCTCCTCGCCCCGTGACGTGCTGATCGGCCAGGTGCGCTACCGCCACCAGGGCTGGAACGACGCCGCCGACCCGCTCCAGGACACCCTGCGCGCCCTGGACGAGCTGCGCGGCCTGGCCGGTGACGCGTCCGTGGTGCTGGTCGGCCACTCGATGGGCGGCCGGGCGGCCCTGCGCGCGGCGTCCGACCCCTCGGTGAGCGGCGTGCTGGCACTCGCTCCCTGGTGCCCGCCCGGCGACCCGGTCGACGATCTCACCGGGACGCGGATCCTCGTCCTGCACGGGGACCGCGACCGGACCACCGACCCCGCCGACTCGGCGGCGTATGTACGAAAGGCCCGTACGGCCGGCGCACAGGCCGGGATGGTGCTGCTCAGAGGCGGCGACCACGCGATGCTCCGTCGCAGCCGGGACTGGCACCGCGCCTCCGCCGCCGCCATCAGGCGGTTGCTGCGCCCCGAACGCGACCTCGAGGGGTGGACGGCCGAGGCCTGCGCGTCGAACGAGCCGCTTCTGCGCTGACCCGGGCCCTGGTAGGGTGCCTCGCCCCCACGGGACCCCCACGCAGAGGACTGCCGATGCCGATCGCACGATCGTTCCGGATTGTCACGTACCTGACATCCCTGTTCCTGGTTCTCGCCCTGTTCGGCACGGCCCCGGCCACCGCCGGGCCGCGGTCCGCCACACCGGCACCGGCCGCGTCGGCCGGCGGCACCTGGCAGCCCCCACTCTCCACCCGAGGCCGCTACATCGTCGACGCCGCCGGCAACCGCTTCCGCCTCAAGGCCGCCAACTGGGACGGCGCGCAGGGCTCCTGGACGGGCAGCGGCAGCATCGACGACCCCGCCGACCACCACGCCGGCCAGGACTCCTACGGCATCCCCCTCGGCCTGGACCGCGCGCCCCTGTCCCAGCTCCTCGCGGACTTCCAGGCACTCGGCATCAACAGCATCCGGCTGCCGTTCTCCAACGAGATGATCCACACGACGACCCCGGTGCCGGACGCCGCGGTCACCGCCAACCCGCAGCTGCGCGGGAAGACCCCGCTGCAGGTGTACGACGCCGTCGTGACCGCCCTCACCGGCGCGGGCTTCGCCGTCATCCTCAACAACCACACCAACACGAGCCGTTGGTGCTGCGGCGTCGACGGAAACGAGCGCTGGAACACCGGCCAGTCCACCCAGCAGTGGGCCGACGACTGGGTCTTCATGGCCCGCCGCTACGCCGCCGACTCCCGCGTCGTGGGCGCCGACCTCTACAACGAGGTGCGCCGGAACGTGCTCGACGATCCCAACTGGGGCCTCGGCGACGACCACGACTGGTACGCGGCGGCCCAACTGGCCGCCGACCGCATCCTCACCGAGGCGAACCCGAACCTCCTCATCGTCGTCGAGGGCATCAACTGGACCGGCCTGCCGGTCGACGGATTCCCCCACGGCCGCCCCGTGCTCACCCCCGTGCGCACCCTCTCCAACACCCTCGTCGACGCCCACAAGCTGGTCTACTCGGCCCACTTCTACGGCTACACCGGCCCCCACCACAGCGGCGCCACCGGCATCGGCGAGACCAGCGACCCCCGCTACCAGGACCTGACCCGCGACGAGCTGTACCAGGCCCTGGCCGACGAGGCCTTCTTCGTCACCGCCGAGGGCAAGCACTACACCGCGCCCGTGTGGGTCAGCGAGTTCGGCATCGGCGCGAACGAGACCGGCACGGCCGCCCGCACCTGGTTCGGCAACATCACCGACTACTTCGCCGACCACGACACCGACTTCGCCTACTGGCCGCTGGTCGGCTGGGAGGGCCACGACGACTGGGCGCTGCTGCGTTACGACACCTCCGGACACCGGTCCGGCATCCTCGACGGCGGCGACTGGCGGGCCACGGCCTGGGACCACCTCATGAACTCCGCCGGCCGCACGGGGTACGTCGAGCCGGGGACGACCTGGCGGATGCTGGCCACGGACCACGGCGACCAGGTCGAGTCCCTGCGCGTGCGGGCGGGCGGCGACTGGGACTCGGGCGCCTACAAGGCGGTCTGCCCGGACGGGCTGCGGCTGATCGGCCTCGCACACTCCGGCGGTCGCGGGCTGTGCACCGACGCGACCGCCGGCGACCTGCGCGCCACGGGCAGCGCGCAGACGGTGGTCACCGACGAGCGGTACGTGCCGGCGGGCGGCGACTGGGCCTCCGGGTACACCAAGTACCAGTGCCCGGCGGGCCAGTTCGCCATCGGCTACAGCCGTCGCGGGGAGCGGGTGTCGGCGGTGCTGTGCGCACCCGCGCGCGCCGCGCTGGGCACGAGCGGCCGGACGGTCTGGTTCGACCGGTCCGACAACCGGCCCGCCGACGGGGCGGGCGACGACTTCGCCTACGGCGCCTACAAGGGCCAGTGCGCCGCCGGTGAGTACGTCGCCGGAGTCGCCTTCACCACCAGGGCGGGCAGCGCGCAGGGTCCCGCCGCCGTGCTGTGTGTCCCGTTGGCGGCCTAGCCGCCGGGGAACCCCGTTCCCCGGCGGAGGTTCAGGGCACGCGGGCCAGTTCGTCGTGGTGCGGCGGTGGGCCGGGGTCCTCGGCGGTGGCCGTGAGGATGGACTGCTGGAGGCGGCGCAGGCGTGCCGACGGCTCCAGCCCCAGGTCCCTGACGAGGAGGGTGCGCAGCCGCTGGTAGACGAGGAGGGCCTCGCCGCGCCGGCCCGAGCGGTAGAGGGCGAGCATGAACTGCGCGTGCAGGTTCTCGTGGGAGGGGTGGCGGCTGGTCAGGACGGTGAGTTCGGCGAGCAGTTCGCGGTGCCTGCCGAGCCTGAGGTCGGCCTCGATGCGCTGGTCCAGCGCGTACAGCCGGCTCTCCTCCAGCCGCCGCGCCTCGGTGCCCAGGTGGACCCCGGTGGGCACGTCGGCGAAGGGCGGGCCGCTCCACAGGTCGAGCGCCCGGCGCAGGGTGCCGGAGGCGCCCGCGAGGTTCCCGTCGTCCATGGCGCGAACGCCCTGTTCGCGCAGCCGGTCGAACTCCCGGATGTCGCTGCCGCCGCCTCCGGCGGCGAGCAGATAGCCGCCCGGCAGGGTCTCCAGCACGTCCTTGGCGGAGCGGGCGGGTGCGCCGCCGGGATCCGCGCCCCGGCGCAGTGCCGCCGCGATGAGCTCCCTGAGCTGGAGCACATAGGTCTGCAGGGTGGTGCGGGCACTGCGTGGTGGAGTGCCCGCCCAGAGTTCCTCGATCAGGGTCGGGACGGGCACCACCTGGTCGGCGCGCAGGGCCAGCAGGGCCAGCACCTGGCGGGGCTTCGGCGCGGTCGGGGCGATGGAGGCCCCGTTCTCCCGCACGTTCAGTGCGCCCAGCAGCCCGATGTCCACACGCGTCTCCCTGGTCCTCTCATCTGACACTCCGCCAGTAGAAAACAGCATGGACAGTCTGTCAACAGAGCAGCGCCTGGACCATTTCTGACGAGCCGCCGGAGAACGCCGGCAGCACTCCACCCCACCCTTCCCGATCACCGTAGCGCCAGCGTAACCGCACTGTTCCGATGACCGCGGGTGCGGTCTCGATCCGATCGGGCCACTCGACTCGGCCACGGAATCAGGCTGGATCCCGCCCTCGGAGGTCGTTACAAAGAGACCATCCGGTCGGTTACTTCGCGGTCACTCGGGGCGTGCTCCTCGCCCACGGCTGCCGACGGGTACGGCGAGGAACACGATGCCCAGCGCAAGCACCGCCAGTCCGCACCAGGAGACGCCCGGCAGGCGCTCGCCCAGGACCGCGACTCCCAGGACCGCGGCCACGGCAGGCTCGGCCAAGGTCAGGGTCGTCGCGGTCTGGGGGGCGGTGTGGCGCAGGCCGTGCCCGAACAGGCGGTAGCAGAGGAAGGTGGTGACCGCCCCGAGGTACAGGACGACCAGCGCGCCCCGCACCGTCAGCAGCCCGCCACCCGCACCCCACAGCACCACCGGCAGCACGAGCAGCGCCGCTCCCCCGAACATCACGCCCATCACGGCGCCGGAGGCATGCCCGCGGGCGATCAGTTCCCCGCCGACCAGGGCGTACACGGCGTACGACAGCCCCGCGAGCCCGGCCGACAGGACGCCGAGGACGTCCACGGGGGCGCCGTCACCGGCGAGCCCCGGCCCGAGGACGAGCACCGTGCAGCCGAGGACGGCCGCCGCGGTCGCGGTGGCCCAGCGGGCCGAGGGGCGGGAGCGGCGGGTGCACCAGGCGAGGAGGCCGGCGAAGACGGGGGCGCCGCCGAGCGCGATCACGGTGGCCACGGCCACGCCCGTGCGGGCGACGGCGGGATAGAAGGCGAGCGGGTACCCGGCCACCGCGAGGGTGCCGAGGGCGAGCAGCCGGCGCTCGCCGCCGGTGCAGGCCCTTGACAGGGACCGGCTGCCTGGTGCGGTCAGGAACAGCAGCAGACCGCCGAGGACCAGGCCGGCGGCGCCGACGGCCGCGGCCGGCACTCCGGCGGGGGCGAGGGAGCTCGCGGTCCCGGTGGTGCCCCACAGCACGGCGGCCGTGAGGATCGGGAGCGGCCCGGCGAACGGGCCGGAATGGCGGGGACGCGGGCGCGCGGAGGCGGCGCCGCCGAGCGCGCGGGAGGAATGGGATGAGGTGTCGTTCGGCACAGTCGTGAACTTCCGTCGTCGAATACCGTCTGCGGACTGGTTTCGATGCGGGCGCACGACGTGAGCCCCGGGCCGCCTCGGAGGCAGGGCCGGGAGCGTGGGTTCGAGCCGTCAGCGGGTGCGCCCGGTCAGGCGCAGAGCGGCGGCAGAACGACGTGCCAGTAGGTGTTCACGGGGCGATCCTACCGGGACGGGCCGACCGCGGGCGCCGACCGGTACTGACGGTTCCGTGATCATCGGCAGCCGTCCTCCGCACGTCAATGACATGCTCGACGTCACTTGTCGTATGGTTCGACCAAGTTTTGGCCAACGTGCGTCGATATCGTTTCCGGACACCCGCCCGTGGGAGAGACTCACCCGCGGAGGGGGGACGAGCACGTCCGTTTCACGCCCGGACGTGCCATCCCGCAGTGTCGCGCCGCTTTGGGGAAGGCGGCGAGCAGACAAGCGGAGGATTGCATGACGCAGTCGCTTCCGGGGCAGCGCCCTGCCCAGGAGCAGACGTTCGCCGGACACGGGCGGCCACCCGTCGTCGTGATCGGTGCCGGGCCGTACGGACTGTCGGTGGCCGCCCATCTGCGGGCGGCGGGGGCACCGGTCCGCGTCTTCGGTGATGTGATGGGCAGCTGGCGGCACGCCATGGCCACCGGGATGTACCTCAAGTCGACGCCGGACGCGACCGACCTGTCGGCGCCGGAGCCCGGTGGCCGGCTGGCGGACTTCCGGCGCGCGCAGAGCGAGCCGGAGCTGACCGAGCTGACACCGATCCCGTGCGATGTCTTCGTGCGGTACGGGCAGTGGTTCCAGAAGCGGTACGTCGGTGAGGTCGAGCCGGCCCGGGTGACGGCGGTCGAGCCGCCGGCGGACGGCCCCGGCTTCGTCGTCCGGCTGGACGACGGGAAGGAGATGGCGGCCTCGGCCGTCGTGGTGGCGACCGGACTGAACGGTCTCGCCCATGTCCCGGACGAGTTGCGGCAGCTCGCTCCTGAGGGGCCGGGCCCGCGGGCCCGCGTGTCGCACACCAGCCACCACACGGATCTGTCCGTGTACGCGGGACGGCGGGTGGCCGTCGTCGGCGGTGGCCAGTCCGCGCTGGAGAGTGCCGCGCTGCTGCACGAGGCGGGCGCCGAGACTCAGGTCCTGGTGCGCGAGCGGACGGTGCTGTGGGGGATGACGCCCGACCTGGCCCGGCCCTGGACGCAGCGGGTGGCCAAGCCGGCCTCGCCGCTCGGCACGGGCTGGATCCTGGCCGCGGTGTGCGCGTCGCCCGGCGGTGTGCGGTGGCTGCCGGCGTCGGCCCGGCTGCTGCTGTTCCGGCGGGCGCTCGGGCCCTCGGGCGGCTGGTGGCTGCGGGACCGGGTGGCGGGTGTCGTACCGGTGCGCACCGAGCGCCGGGTCACGGGGGCCGCGGTCCACGGGTCGGAGGTGCGCCTGGACGTCGCCGGTCCCGGGGGCGAGCGCGAGTCCCTGGCCGTCGACCATGTGCTGGCGGCCACCGGTTACCGGCTGGATCTGGACGCCCTGCCGTTCCTGTCTCCCGCGGTGCGGGACGCCGTGGCGTGCGTGCCGGGGTCGCGGGCGCCCGCGTTGCGGGGGACGTTCGAGTCGTCGGTGCCGGGCCTGTACTTCACGGGTTCGCTCGCGGCGCCGATGTTCGGGCCGATGATGCGGTTCGTGGCGGGCACGGAGTTCGCCGCCGTCCGCATCGCCCGGCACGCCGCGGCGGCCGTCCGGTAAGTCCGGCAGCCGGTTCGGGCGGGCCCGTCAGCCGATCCGGGCGAGCGGGTCCGCCGTACCGGGACCGGGGGCCGGGGTGTCGTCGGCCGGGGCCGTCAGCACGGACTGCCGGATTCTGCCCAGTGCGGCGGAGGGCTCCAGTCCCTGGTCGCGCACCAGGGTGGTGCGCAGTCGCTGGTAGGCGTCGAGGGCGTCGCTCCGGCGGCCCGAGCGGTGCAGGGCGAGCATGAGCTGGGCGCACAGGCTCTCGTGGGTGGGGTGGCGGGCGGCCAGCACGGTGAGTTCGGGGATCAGCTCGCGGTGCCGGCCGAGCCGCAGGTCGGCCTCGATGCGCTGGTCCAGCGCACACAGCCGGCTCTCCTCCAGTCCCCGGATCCGGGCGTGCAGGTACTCCCCCGCGGAGATGTCGGCCAGGGCCGGGCCCCGCCACAGGTCTAGCGCTGCGCGCAGCAGCCGGGCGGCCTCGCGCTGGTCCCCGGCCTCCCTCGTCCGGTATCCGCTGCCGGCGATCCGCTCGAACTCCCGGACGTCGCTGGCGCCTTCACCGCTGTCGAGGAGATAGCCGCCGGGCACGGTACGCAGGACCTGTTTGGCGGTGCGCGCGCCCGCTCCGTCGCCGGTCTCCGCCAGTGCCGAGGCGATGAGGTCGCGCAGGTGCATGATGTACGTCTGCAGGGTGGGGCGTGCGCTGCGCGGTGGCTGTCGCCCCCAGAGTTCCTCGGTCAGCGTCCCGACGGTCACCGCCCGGTCGGCGTGCAGTGCGAGCACGGCGAGTACCTGACGCGGCTTGGGTGCGGTCGGGATGATGGGGACGCCGTTCTCACGCACGTCGAGAGCGCCGAGTATGCCGATGTCCATGCCGTACCTCTGCTCGTCCGCCACCGTGGGTGGTGCGGGGCGATTCCTTGGGCCCCCGAGTCAAAAACGGCACGGGCGGTTTGTCAAACCGAACTCCGGCCGGTCGGCGCGCTCTTGGCCCGCGACCAGGGGTCGGAGCAGGCGTCGGAGCAGGTGTCGGGATGCGCGACGCCTGCGAACTGGTCGCCCCGGGCTGCGAGTTGGGGCAGCACGAGGGACCAGAACTGCTCGACGTGCCGGGGTGAGATCCGGTCGCGGTCCTCCGCGCCGAGCACCTCGAAGCCGACCGTCGCGGCGACTATCACCGCGGCCACCCGGTCCGGTGACACCCCTTCGGCCAGCTCCCCCGAACGCTGCGCGCGCAGCAGTTCCTCGCACACCCAGGCACGCCACCAGCAGCCGAAGCCCATGGCGTTCTTGCGGGAGGGATCGACGCTCAGCTTGAAACCGGCGCGGACGACGACGTCGGCGGCGACCGCACCCAGGACCTCGCGGGTGACCGTGACCAGCAGGTGCAGTGCGGAGGCGGCCGACGGCCGCCGGTCGGCGACCAGTTGCTCGACGGACCGCCGGGCCGCGCTCTCCACCTCGATCGCGAGGGCGTCCTTGTTGGGGAAGTGGAAGTGCAGCGCTCCGGTGCTCACTCCCGCCCGCCGGCTGATCGCCGGCAGCGAGGACAGCGCGTACCCGTCGGCGGCGAAGATCTCCGCGGCGGCAACGACGAGGGCCTGGCGGGTTCGGGCCGCCCGGAGCTGCTTCACCATCGCGTCCCCCTGTTGATCCGGGCGAACCCGGAATTGGGTGGTCAGATTCCCCTTGGGCCTGCAACGTTCCGATACGAAAGCCTTGGCGAACAGCATGGCTGGGAGGCTTGCCGGTGCTCGGGGTCCGGCCGGACTGTTCCGGCGGCCCTCGCACCCCGCCCGAGGCGTGACTCCACGGGCTAACAAACCAGGAAGGCGGTTTGGTTCGAGGCTGGTCAGGCCTCGGTGGGTACGGGCGGTTCCTGCCGGTTGCGCTCGACTTCCTCGACGACCCGGGCGCCCCGGTCGGGCGCGGTGTCCAGCCGGATCAGGGCCGCGGGAGTGGCTATGGCCGGGAGTACGTGGTTGTAGAGGACGGAGATGCGGTCGTTGAGGTCGGTCCAGTCGGAGACGACCTCGGACATGAACTGGGTCCCGATCCAGGCCCCGAGGAAGCACTCGGCGGTCTCGCGCGGTGTGACGTGCGGCAGCACCTCGCCGCGCTCCTTCGCCTCCACGAGCTTGTCCGTCACCAGCTGGGTCCAGGCGGGCCAGGCACTGCCGAACAGGGAACGCCCCTGGATGTCGGCGGACAGCCGTATGCCGGCGAGGAGGATGACCTCCTTGGGGATCCGGTAGGCCAGCGTCATGCCGATGTCCACCCACTCCTGGAGCTTCAGCTCGCGCGGAACCCAGTAGTCGTCGCTGATCTGGGCGTTGATCACACCCCGCGCGAGGGCTTCCTTGGAGTCGAAGTGGAAGTAGAGGGCGCCCTTGGTGACTCCGGCCCGCTCGAGGATCTCGGAGATGGTCGCCGCCGTGTATCCGCGCTCCGCGAAGACCGCGGCGGCGGCCTCGACAACAGCGCGACGGGTCCGAATCGCACGCTCCTGACGCACCATGGGGACCCCTCCTCGGTCAAAACAAAACCGGACGTGACGTACCTTACCCCAATCGGGGGTCGGTATTTCGGCCGCACAATATCGATTCCCGGACGGCCCCGCCCTGATCCCACGCCGGTTTCGCGCAGGTCCCGCGCCGGAGCCGGAGCCTCGGTGCGGTACCTGCCGGGCAGTTCACCAGGCGGTGCGACCGCCGTCCACGGTAAGTGTGGCAGCCGCGACGAGGCCCGCCCTGCCACCGCACAGCCGGGCGGCCGCCTCCGTGCCCTCCTCCGGACCGGCGGCGCGGGCCGCGGCGACCGCGATGCGGCCGCTCACGCCGGTGACGGGAGCGCCCCGGCCCGCCAGTACGGCACCGTCCCCGGCGGTCATCCGGTCGTCTCACGCACGCCGGAGAGAGAGTCGGCGTCCTGCCAGACGGTGCCGAGCCCGGCCTCCCGGTCGAGGGTGCGCAGGCGCTCCTCGTCGATCTCGGTGAGGCCGCCGACCAGGTGCCGGACGCCGAGTTCGCGCATCAGCTCGCGCTGGAAGCCGTGTGCGAAGGTGCTGGGGTGGCCCACGAAGGGCACGTCCAGTTCCTTGGCATGGCCGGCGAAACGGGCGACGTCGTCGATGAAGAGGACCTGGTGGTGTTCGAGGCCGAAGCGGTCCTGGGCGATCTCCCGGATGCCCGGGCGGAAGTCGTTGGTGCAGATGTAGTGCGGCGCCGTGAACAGGTGCTCCCAGGCGCCGAGATGACGGCGGAAGTGGTCCTCGTCGAGGCCGCCGTAGCAGATGACGTCCAGGCCCAGGGCGCGCAGCCGGTGCAGGAGTTCCTCGGCGCCGTCGAGGATGTGGACGGGGTGGTCGCGCAGGTAGCGCTCGCGCTCGGCGAAGTAGTCGGCGACGGCCTCCTGCTCGCTCACCCCGGCGCCGGTCTCCTCCAGCAGCACCTTCGCGGCCGCGAGCCGGGACTGCGAGAAGAGCCGCTGCTCGAGCTCCCGGGTGTACGCGCCGCCGTACTTGAGGACGAGACGGTGCAGAACGGGGCTGAAGCTGTCGTTGAGCAGGACGCCGTCGATGTTGACGGCGGCGAGGCGCAGGGTGCGCAGTGGTTCCATCGGGGGTCTCCCTCTCGCAGGCCGTTCGACAATCATGCAGGGGCTGTCGAGGCGGGGTGCGGTTCGGGCACCACGTCAGGAGGGCCGACGCCGGGGGGACTTGGCCAAAAGAGACCGTCGGACAGGTTTTCGCGCGGGCGGCCCGGACTCCGGCCCCATCGACAACAAGCCGTCGACATCTGCCACTTAGTCCGTTTTTCGCCGTGCCTTCAGCGTGGTTGAGCGCAAAAATACTTGGCCAAACCACCACTGAGCGGAGTCATGCATGGATCGAGTCGAACCACGCTTGGTGAATCCTTTACCTGGTGGCCGGCCCGAGAAAACCGGTAGGTCCGTATCTTATAGGCGTCGAACAGAGCTTCAAGCCAACGAAGAGCTATCCGACGGGGGGTTGCCGATGAGTCTGTCCGCAGGCGAGATCGGAATCGGTCTGCCCGCACTGCCCCGGCTGACCACCACGGTCCCCAAGGAGTACGTGCACCGCGCATCCCTCGCCGAGGTGTTCCTCACCGGCTGTACCGCCCAGGACGACGGACTGCGGTTCTCCCTCACCGGACAGTGGCCCCGCGCCCACACGTTCTTCAACAGCCCCGACGGTTCGAGCCATGACCCGCTCCAGGCCGCAGAGACGTTTCGTCAGGCCGGTATGTTCGTGACGCACGCGGAACACGGTGTCCCGCTCGGCCATCACTTCGTGCTGTGGTCGCTCAGCTGCCACACCGATCTGGAGCGGCTGCGGATCGCCTCCCGGCCCACCGACTTCGAACTCGACGTGACCTGCCCGGACTCCGCACCGCGCGGCCGGGCTTCCGCGCGCCGGATGGGCATCGGGTTCGTCCTGCGCCGGGACGGCCTGCCCGTGGCCCACGGGGAGGGGCGCTACTCCATCGTCACACCGCCCGTCTACGCCCGGCTGCGCGCCAACCGGCCGGAGCGGCAGGCGGCTTCGGCCGGCCCCGTCGTCGCGCCCGTCCCGATGCCACCGGCGGCCGTGGGCCGCACCTCCCCCGCCGACGTGGTGCTGACGGCCACGGGCGCGCCGGACCGCTGGCTGCTCACCCCGGACCTGGACCACCCGATCCTGTTCGACCACGGCGGTGATCACCTGCCCGGCATGGTCCTGATGGAGGGCGCCCGCCAGGCCGCCTGCGCCCGGCTGGCGCCCCGTGTGCTGATCCCGGCGAGCACGTCCACGTCGTTCAACCGGTACGTCGAACTCGACAGCCCCTGCTGGATCGACATCACGGGGGTGACGACCAGGGGCGACGGCACGGCGACCGTCGACGTCGTCGGCGTGCAGGACGGCGAGGTCGTCTTCACGTCCGCGGTGAGCGGACCGGTGGCCGGGGTCTGAGAACACCCCGTGTCCGATCGTGCGCCGAGCATTCGCCGGAGGAGGGGATCAGCCCGTGGACCGGTCCCAGCCCGGGTTGCGGCCGGAGGCCGCAAGGGCGCGATCCAGGAACGAGGCGGTGGCAGGCACCGGCACCGGAGTGGCGAAGCCACCGTACCGGCGATACGTCTCGGCGTGCTCCTCGACCACTCCGAGAACCAGACGGGCCAGATCGTCCTCGACCACGACCTGCTGACCGGTGGCCTTGGCGACGTCCCAGCCGTGGAGCGCCATCTCCTTGATCACCATCTGGGCGATCGACGCTGCCGGCATGGTCATCCCGCCCAGATCCACCTCCCCCTCCCAGACGGCCGGATCCGACCAGGCCGCCACCGCACGGTCGAGCCGGTCCGCGTAGGCACCGGCCCAGCCGGGGTCGGTGGTGAAGTCGCGTGTCACCAGCTCTTCCGGCAGAGACTCCCGGCGTGCCCGGCGTTCGAGGCCGTGGGAGGTGTAGAGCACCCAGTGGTTGACCAGGGTCCTGGTGTCGAAATCGGCGCAGGGCGTCGGCCCGCTCAGCTGCTCCGTTCGGACACCGCGGGCAATGCGCGCGGCCTCCGCTGCGGCATGAGCCATGAGGGGGTGAAGTGGGTGGATCGGGTGACCGTTCATGTGCCGATCCTTGCCCCATCGGCGAACCGTGTCTTGAACAAACGCGACAGTTAGCCTGGCGGGTATGACCTCACCAGACCTCGGACGTGGGGTGCTCCATCCCGGCCAGGCCGCAGCCGCGATCACCCTGACCCGGCACGGTCCCGACCCGCAACTGGCGCGCTTCGTCGAGTTCTACTGGCTGGTGCGCTGGCACCGTGACGGCCTGCCGGCCTACGAACAGAAGGTGCTCGCCCACCCCAACGTCCACCTCGCCTTCGAGGCGCCCTCCGCTCTCGTCTACGGGGTCAGCCGGTCACTCTTCGTACGCAGGCTGGAAGGGACCGGACACGTGCTCGGAGTCAAGTTCCGCCCTGGAGGGTTCCGCCCGTTCACCGACCGCCCGGTGGCCGACCTCGCCGACCGGTCCGTCCCGGCCGCCGAGGTCTTCGGCTCCGGGACGGACCTGCTCAATGACGAGGTGCTCCGCAGCGTCGGGGATCCCGCTGCCATCGCCTCCCGCGTGAACTCCTTTCTGCTCACCCGCGTGCCGGAGCCCGATCCGGTGGCCGAGCAGGTCGCTGCAATGGTCGAGCGCATCACCGGCTCGCCCGATCTGCGCAGGGTCGACCAAGTGGCCGAGGAGTTCGGCATCACTGTGCGTCGACTGCAACGCCTGTTCGCCGAGTATGTCGGCGCCGCCCCGAAGTGGGTTCTGCGCCGAGCCCGGCTGCACGAGGCCGCCGAGCGCGCCGACCAGGGCACGGACATCGACTGGGCGGCGCTCGCCGCGGACCTCGGCTACGCCGATCAGGCCCACTTCACCCGCGACTTCACGTCCACGGTCGGTACGTCACCGGTTCGCTATGCCTCGGGCCAACCGTGAGTCCTGCCCGACGTGGCCGGCCTCAGCAGCAACGCAAGAGATCCCGGGCCGTGCCTGCCGCCATGACTGCGTCAGGTTTCGTCATCGTCGGCGTACGGGTCGCGCAGCCCCCGGAGTCCCCGGGCAGATCGGGGAGTTGAGACGAGCAGCGGCCGAACATGTCGGTGTGGCGGCCTTCCGAAGATCGACGACATCGACCCGCGAGGATTCCGCCGTACGCTCAGCTCTGGTCAACGACCTCCCGAGGCCGGCCGGTCCTGAGCGCACGATCTGAACTCGGATGTTGTGCCTCAACCCTCTGGACCAGGGCCGGCGGGGCCGCCGCCGGGCCCCCGAAGGGGCCTGGCGGCGGAGGTCCCACTATCAGTGGCGGCGGTCGAAGGTGTGCCGGTCGCCCCCGTCACGGTGACCGAAGTCGCGCCGGTCACCCCCGTCACGGTGACCGAAGTCGCGCCGGTCACCCCCGTCACGGTGACCGAAATCGCGCCGGTCACCCCCGTCACGGTGACCGAAGTCGCGCCGGTCGCCCCCGTCACGGTGACCGAAGTCGCGCCGGTCGTCCATGTCACGGCGGTGGTGCAGGCTCCAGGAGGCGGAGTCGACGTAGCGCCCGTTCTCGTTGCGCAGGGTCGCGGTGTCGGCGTCGTGGTTCCACACGGAGGAGCGGCGGTCCTGGTACAGGTCCGCCCTGGTGTCCCGGCCTTCCCCGGTGTGGACGCGGACCGTGGCGCCGCCCTCCAGCCGGTAGTGGCGGAAGGTGTAGCTGTGACCGTCGGCGTCCGACAGCGTCCAGCCGCCGAGGTTCACGTCCCGGCGGGCTGTGTTGGTGACGTCCACCCACTCCCGGTTCAGGGCGCGGCCGGAGTAGACCGCCCTGCCCTGCACGTCGTGCTGTACGGCACTGATGACGACCGCGTCGCGGTGCGCCAGGGCGGGGTGCGGAGCGGCCGCCGCGGCCGGCAGGGCCGTGACGCCCACCAGGGCGGCCGCCACGGCGGCGGCGGAGCCCAGACGGCGGGCGGTCGCGGAAACGGAAACGGACACGTGGTCCCCCTTCACGGGGTTCGCGCACACCCCCGCCGCGTGCGGCGCGAAGCCGCAGGCCGCGAGGGGTGTGTGGGGCTGGATGGCGGCCGGGCGGCCGCGCATCCACACCTTGCAACCCGGCCGTGCGGCGCTCGGGACGCACACGGCGCCTATTACGGATCCTTCGCTTTCCTATGACTCTCGCATGTAGCGTCCATTTATGAGTTGAATGAGTGGATTTGATGGCTCTTCAGCCCCTTCTGCCCCGCAGACAGCGGCCTCGGCCGCCACCGGACCACCGGGCGAACAGCGCCCCGGTCACCCGAAAGTGAGTAACAGTCAGCGCCCGATCGGCCCCACGGGCGGAAGTCGATCTTCTGGCCGTCACGTGGAATTTCCAAACTGGTTAGTAACAAGAGGGGGTCCGAAGAAAGCGTTTGCCGCTACGTTTTGCCGTGCCTCATTGGCATGCCCACAACTCTCAGCGCACACCTCCCCGTAGGAGACACCCCCATGCGCAGACTCGTTGCCTGTCTGGCGGCCGCCGTCGCCGCTCTCGGCGGGCTCACGGCGACGGCCACCCCGGCCGCGGCGGCCGGCTCGGGCACGTTCAGCGTGCTCACGTACAACGTCGCCGGGCTTCCGGAAGGCCTGTCGAGCGCCCCCACCCCGCGCGACACCAGCACCACGGAGATCGGCACGCGCATCGCGCCGTACGACATCGTCAACGTCCAGGAGGACTTCAACTACCACGCGTACCTGTACGCCACCGACACCCACCCCTACCGCACCGCGACCAGCGGCGGCGCGGGCATCGGCAGCGGGCTCAACACCGTCTCCAACTACGCGTGGGACGGGGACGACTTCGAGCGCGTCGGCTGGAACTCCTGCCAGATCGACTCCGGCGACTGCCTCACGCCGAAGGGCTTCACCTTCATGCGCGAGCGGCTCGCCGAGGGCGTCTACGTCGACTTCTACAACCTGCACACCAACGCGGGCACGAACGACGGCGACGAGGCCTCCCGGGCCGACAACCTCAGCCAGCTGACCTCGTTCATCAGCACCCACTCGGCCGGCAACGCGGTGGTGGTGATGGGTGACACCAACACCCGCTACACCCGCACCGCCGACACCATCGCCGAGTTCGCCTCGAACAACGGGCTCACCGACGCCTGGGTGCAGCTGATCCGCGGCGGCAGCGCGCCGGCCAAGGGCAGCGACGCGCTGGTCTGCGACCAGTCCGGGGCGACCGTGCCCAACACCTGCGAGGTCGTGGACAAGGTCCTGTACCGCAGCAGCAAGCTGGTGAACCTGAGCGCGACCTCGTACAACAACGAGCACGCCAAGTTCCTGACGTCCGACGGGCTGATGCTCTCCGACCACGACCCGATCACGGTCGGCTTCTCCTGGTCGCAGAACGCCAACTTCCAGCTGAGCGACCAGTTCGGCGGTCCGCACGGCGACTACTACCAGGACATCGACAAGGTGGCCGCCGGCGCCCGCGCCACCACCATCTCGCTGCGCACCGGATCCCGGGTCGACCAGGTCGGCATCACCCTCGCCGACGGCACGACGCTCACCCACGGCGGCACCGGCGGCACGGCGTCCTCGCTGACGCTGGGCAGCAGTGAGTACGTGACGACGGCGTACCTGTGCGAGAGCAAGTACAACAACACGACCCGCATCTTCTACGCGAAGTTCACCACCAACCTGGGCCGCACCCTCGCCGGTGGTACGACGACCTCGGACTGCGTGACCCGCACCGCCCCGTCGGGCTGGCAGATCGCCGGCTTCCACGGCCGCTCCGGTGACGAGCTCGACAAGGTCGGCTTCATCTACACCAAGCGCTGACCGCGTCCGGCCGGCCGGCGGGCGTCACGAACGCCCCCC
>NZ_JBHXMA010000013.1:0-232616 GCF_042721035.1 Streptomyces sp. NPDC058464 | reverse complement strand
CCCTTACAGGGGCGGTTCGGCAGCGCCCCGTAAGGGGCGCGGGGAACTGCGCGCCAAGCCACGATGGACCCGCAGCAGGCGATGGCGGTTCGCCCCCCTCAAAGGGGCGCGGGGAACTGCGCGACCAGCCCACGCTCGCCCGCAGGCGACGACGCTCGCACGCCACCCCCCTTCGGCTACCTCCCCAGCGAGGCCAGTTCCTTCGCCGCCTCCGTCAGGTCCTTCGCCGTGTCGATCGCCCGCCAGTACGCCCCCTGGGGAATCGGGAACCCGGCCAGCCGCCGGCTCCGGGCGAGGTGGGGGAAGGTGGTCCGCTCGTGGTCCCCGCGTTCGGGAAGCATGTCGGCGAACTCCGGGGAGAAGACGTAGACACCGGCGTTGATCTCGAACGTCGACGGCGGCGCCTCGATGAAGTCGGTGATGTGCCCGAAGCCGTCGGTCTGCACGGCGCCCCAGGGGATCCGCGGCCGCGCCAGCGCCAGCGTCGCCACCGCGTCCCGCTCCATGTGGAAGTCGGCCATGTCGCGCAGCGAGAACCGCGTCCAGATGTCGCCGTTCGTGGCGTACCAGGGCCGGTCGGTGTGGGGGAGATGCGCGGCCGCGTACTTGAGGCCGCCGCCCCGGCCCAGCGGCTCGTTCTCCACCACCGTGGTGACGGAGAGCGGCAGGTCGGCCTCCGCCAGCCACTTCTGCAGGACCTCGGCGAGGTGGCCGCAGGAGATCACCACGTCGGTGACGCCCTCCTCGGCGAGCCAGGTCAGCTGGTGGCCGATGATCGGCGTGCCCGTACCCGGGATCTCGACCATCGGCTTGGGCCGGTCGTCGGTGTACGGACGAAGCCGTGAGCCCTGGCCACCGGCCAGGACCACGGCTTGAGTGGGGCGCAGCGCGGCGTTCGGATGGGTCATGCCCGAACTGTACGACGCGCCCCGGGGTCGGCTTCCCGCCGCGGGCGGCCCCTTAAGGAGCCGTTACCCACTTCCCAACCGGCGTGAGACCTGCGCTAGCTGTGCGCGGCCAGCACGCCGGACGCGAAGGAGGTGTCGCAGACCGGGCGGGCGTACGACTGGGCGCGCGAGGCGCCGTAGATCCGCACCGCGGCCCGGCCCAGCGCGCGGGCGATGGACGTGCAGTGCTGGGCCAGCGACGGGTGGCCGTTGACCGCCTGCTGGAGGTGGGTGAGGACCTGGCCCGGGTTCCGGTCCTGGAGCTCGGTCATCAGCTGGTCGCGCAGGACGTCCTGCGGGGCCTCGGCGACGGCCTTGGAGGAGACGTGCGCGTCGGTCACGTCGGTCGCGGTGAGCACCGAGCTCCGCGGGGATCCGGTCCAGTTGACGCGGGTGACCGCGAGGGTCCCGGAGAGCACCAGGACGACGGGCAGGACAAGGGCGAGGGTGCGGCCGATCCGGCGGGCAGGGCCGCCCCGGTGGCCGCGTCGCGTCTGAGGGGTGGTGGAGTGCTTCACGCGTGTGAGGGTAGCGTGCGGTAATGATTTGGCGACATTTAGTCACCGGTTCGGGGGATGGAGAAGTGCCGTGTTTCGGGTACGAGGTTGACGCACACTGCTCGAAAACCACCCGGTTGCCGGGGTAAAGCGGGGCAACGGAAAGGGCCCCGCAGCAGGCTGCGGGGCCCTTTCCGTCAACCTGGGTGAATTCACCCTGGTCAGAGGTTTGTTTCCGTGACGCGCCCCCGGCGGGGCGGGTGCCGGTCGCGGGGTCAGTCGGAGAGACGCTCGCCCGTGGAGGTCGAGAACACGTGGATCTCGCCCGGCCGCGGCACGACGTGCAGCGTGGCGCCCTTCTCCGGGACCGCGCGGCCGCTGACGCGGACGACCAGGTCCTTGAGGTCGTCGCCGACCTTGGCGCTGCCGTAGACGTAGCCGTCGGCGCCGAGCTCCTCGACGACGTTCACGGAGACCGCGAGGCCGGCCGGGGCGTCCTCGGTGTCCTTGGACAGGGAGGCGGCGGCCTCGCCGTTGTGCTCGACGACGTCGAAGTGCTCGGGGCGGACGCCGACGGTGACCGTACGGTCGCCCTTGTCCGCGGCGGCCTGCAGGGCCTCCCGGTTCACCGGCACCACGCTGTTGCCGAACTTCACGCCGCCGTCGGCGATCGGGACCTCGACCAGGTTCATGGCGGGGGAGCCGATGAAGCCGGCGACGAAGAGGTTGGCGGGACGGTCGTACATGTTGCGGGGGGAGTCGACCTGCTGGAGCAGACCGTCCTTGAGGACCGCGACCCGGTCGCCCATCGTCATGGCCTCGACCTGGTCGTGGGTGACGTAGACGGTGGTGATGCCGAGGCGGCGCTGCAGCGACGCGATCTGCGTACGGGTCGAGACACGGAGCTTGGCGTCCAGGTTGGACAGCGGCTCGTCCATGAGGAAGACCTGCGGCTCACGCACGATGGCGCGGCCCATCGCGACACGCTGACGCTGACCACCGGACAGGGCCTTCGGCTTCCGGTCCAGGTATTCGGTCAGGTCGAGGATCTTCGCGGCCTCCTCGACCTTCTGCCGGATCTCCGCCTTGTTGACGCCGGCGATCTTGAGCGCGAAGCCCATGTTGTCGGCGACCGACATGTGCGGGTAGAGGGCGTAGTTCTGGAACACCATGGCGATGTCCCGGTCCTTCGGCGGCAGGTGGGTGACGTCGCGGTCGCCGATGCGGATGGCGCCGCCGTTGACGTCCTCAAGCCCCGCGAGCATCCGGAGCGAGGTGGACTTGCCGCAACCCGACGGGCCGACCAGGACGAGGAACTCGCCGTCCTCGATCGCGATGTCGAGGCCGTCGACGGCGGGCTTGGTGGAACCCGGGTAGATCCGGGTCGCCTTGTCGAACGTGACAGTGGCCATGGCTCAGAGGCCCCCTTCTACCGGCAGGAACGTGCCGGACGATCCGTTGTAGGAAGGTGGTTGGTGTAGTCCACCAGGGTGAACTGGCTCAGGACCGTACCTGGCGTTCACCCCATATGTCATTACCTAGAGCCCTGTGAACTTCGCGGAAATTTTCGACAGGGCCCGTCCGGGACCTGGGTACACTGCACGAGGCACACACCCGGGTGTGTGCATGCCTCCTTAGCTCAGCTGGTCAGAGCGCCGCTCTTGTAAAGCGAAGGTCGTCGGTTCGAATCCGACAGGGGGCTCTCTATTCGTTCGCGGGGCGTTGCCGGGCCGCGAGGAGGGCGATGTCGTCCTCGCAGATTCCGCTGGTCAGCTGGGCCAGCAGGGTGTCGACCAGGTTCTCCAGGGAGCCGTCCGCCGGCAGGCTCAGCTCCGTGAGGCCGCGGATCGCGTCGTCGATGTCCGTACCGCGCTGTTCCACGAGGCCGTCGGTGTAGAGCAGCAGGACCGCCTCCGGCTCCAGGGAGAACGTTGTCATCTCGTAGTCGCCGAGCTCCGTGCCGAGCGGCGGCCCTGCGGTGAGGTCCAGGACCTCCGCGCCGCCGTCCGGGCGCAGGACGACGGGGGGCAGGTGGCCGGCCGTGGCGGCGGTGCGGGTTGACGTAGGTGTAGCGCAGATGCTCGTCGACGATGACGACCGGGGCGGAGGTGCCCTCGACGTCCGCGGTCTCGGCGAAGAGCCACGTCGGACACGATGGGGGAGGGACCGCCCAGGCCCGGACGGTCAGGAGAGACCAGGTGAACGCTGAACGACTCCCACCGGGACGCATCTCCAGACCCGGCAGCGTCCCGGAGGGGACGTGCGGTGCGGTGGGTCAGTGCCGTCCCGCCACCCGGTCCGCGAGCCGGGCCAGGCGGGACGACTCGGTGCTCGGGTGGAGCCGTTCGCGCTGGTCGGCGGCGCGGTAGGTGGCGTACATGCCCTGGACGCCGAGCCAGCGGAAGGGCTCCGGCTCCCACTTGCGGACCTTGTGGTTCACCCAGGGGAGTTCGGTCAGGGCGGTGCGGCCGGCCTGGCCGGAGTCGAGCTGGACGAGGTCGCGGAGGGTGCGGGCCGCGAGGTTGGTGGTGGCGACCCCGGAGCCGACGTAGCCGCCCGCCCAGCCGAGCCCCGTCGTACGGTCCAGGGTGACGGTCGCGCACCAGTCCCGCGGCACCCCGAGCACCCCCGACCAGGCGTGCTCGACCCCGACACCCGCCAGGGACGGGAAGAACCGCACGAGGATCTCCCGCAGCGCCTCGATCGTCGCGTCCTGCGTGCGGCCGTCGTTGTCCGTCCGCGAGCCGAACCGGTACGGCACCCCGCGCCCGCCGAGCGCGATCCGCCCGTCGGCCGTGCGCTGCGCGTACATGTACGCGTGTGCCATGTCGCCCAGCGTTTCCCGGCCCTCCCAGCCGACCGACGTCCACTGCTCCGCCGTCAGCGGCTCGGTGGCGATCATCGAGGAGTTCATCGGCAGCCAGGTGCGCTTCTGGCCCCTGAGGTTCGCGGTGAAGCCCTCGGTGCAGCGCAGGATGTAGGGGGCGCGGACCGTGCCGTACGGCGTCACGGCGTGCCGGGGCCGGATCTCGGTCACCGGGGTGGACTCGTGGATGTCCACGCCGAGTGCCTCCACCGCCGCCACCAGGCCCTTCACCAGCTTCACCGGGTGGAGGCGGGCGCCGTGCGGGGTCCAGGTGCCGCCCACCGCGTCCGCGACGCGGATCCGCTCCCGGGTCTCCCCGGCGCCGTACAGCTCGCGGTCCTTCTCGCCGTACGACAGCTCGTGCTCGTGGAAGGCCTTCAGCCGGGCCAGCTGGGCCGGGGTGGTGGCCACTTCGAGCACCCCGCCCTTGTGCAGGTCGGCGTCGATGCCCTCGGCCTGCGCAACCGCCACGACCTCGTCGACGGTCTCGTTCATGGCCTTCTGCAGCCGTACGGCGGCCTCGTGGCCGTGCAGCGCGGCGTACCGGTCGCGGCCGGCGATGCCGTTGTAGAGCCAGCCGCCGTTGCGGCCGGAGGCACCGTAGCCGCAGAACTTCTGCTCCAGGACGGTGACTCGGAGGAAGGGGGCGGCCTTCTTCAGGTAGTACGCGGTCCACAGGCCGGTGTAGCCGCCGCCCACGATCACCACGTCCGCCGAGGTGTCCCCGGCGAGCGGCTCCCGTACCGCCGGGAGGCCGTCGTCCGCGTACCAGAAGGAGATGCCGCCGTTGACGACGCTGCCTGCCGACCTGCTTGCCGAGCTGCTCATGTGCGGACGTTAACCCTTGAGCGCGGCCAGTGTCTCCTTCGGATTCCATGCTTTTCCACGCCCTCTGACCAGCGGATAGCAGCCGAGACCGATCAGCGCGGCGACGAAGTGTCCCAGGTCGGTGAAGGTCGGCGACTCGGTCAGCGGCAGCCCGTAGACGAGGAGGACGGCCGCGAGGTACGGATACCGCCAGGGCGCCACGATCCGGTACGTGAGCACCGCGATCACCCCGGCCAGCGCGTAACTCACCCCGATGTCCAGGGTGTTGACCGCGGAGTGCGGGGCGATGCCGTCGTGGATCCCCTTCAGCAGCGCGCCCTCGCTGATCAGGGTGGCCAGGACGTGCGCGACCACGCACACCGCCAGCCAGCGGACGGTCCCCAGCCAGCGCTCCGCCGGCGCGTGGAAGACGGTGTAGAGGAAGGCGTACGGCACCCAGTGCCCGCCGTCGATCCACATCGCGCTGGCGACCAGCACCCGCACCGGGTTGTCCGACAGCTCACGGATGTTGGTGGACCGCTGCCGCAGGAACTGCTGCTCGAACTCGGGTGACATGTGGTGCAGCGCGACGGTCGTCACGAAGAGAATCGCCAGCCACACGTACGTGCCGGGGGCGCTGCGGACATACGCCCACACCCTGCTGCCGAGGCCCCGGAAAAATCCCATGAGGCGATTCACGCACGATCGTGACGCCGGGTGGGTGAGTGACATTCCGGATGAGCCGATCGCCCAAGGGGGCGGGGGGCCGCGCGGGAGGGCGGCTGCCGGTGCGTTGTGGCTGGTCGCGCAGTTCCCCGCGCCCCTGAAGGGGCGCCTGCCGCGATGCCCTGCCTTTAGGGGCGCGGGGAACTGCGCGAGCAACCCACCACGACCCGCACTCCGCGTCGAACCGGCACCCCGGTGGCCGTCACGGTTCCAGGATCACCTTTCCGATGGTCGCCCGGGTCTCCAGGGCACGGTGTGCGGTCGCCGCCTCGGCCAGCGGGAAGCGGGTCAGAGCCGGCCGCAGGCGGCCGTGGGCGGCTTCCGCGAGGGCGCGGAGTTCGAGGGTGCGGAGCGGGTCGGGGCCGCCGGTCCGGCGGAGCATCGCGGGGCCGAGCAAGGACTCGGACACCCCCTCCACGAAGTGGCCGCCGCCGCGCGCGATCCCCTCCGCCGACCAGCCGAAGACGAGGTGCCGGCCGCCCTCGCCGAGCAGCGCGACGGCCTCCCGGGCGACCTCGCCGCCGACGCCGTCGAGAACGACGGTGACCGGTCCGGAGCGGGCGCGGACCTCGGCGGGCCAGCCGGGGTCGGTGTAGTCGAGGGCGAGGTCGGCGCCGTCGGCACGGACCCGCGCCGCCTTCTCGGGGCCGCCCGCCAGGCCGATCACGGTCGCGCCGGCCTGCTTGGCGGCCTGCACGAGCAGCGTGCCGATGCCGCCGGCGGCCGCCGGGACGAGGACCACCGAGGCCGGCCCCAGCTCGGCGAACTGGAGGATGCCGAGAGCCGTACGTCCCGTTCCGATCATGGCGACGGCCTCGGGGAAGCCCAGGTTCACCGGGATCTCGTGCAGCCGTTCGACATCGGTGACCGCCAGCTCGGCGTAGCCGCCGGGCGCGAAGCCGAGGTGGGCGACCACGCGCCGCCCGAGCCAGAGCCCGTCGACGCCGTCGCCGAGCGCCTCGACCACCCCGGCGACCTCGCGGCCGGGGATCGTCGGCAGCACGGTCGGCCGGGGCGCCGGGCCCTGGTGGCCCTGCCGCAGCGAGGTGTCGAGCAGATGGACACCGGCCGCGGCGACGGCGATCCGCACCTGGCCCGGACCCGGCACGGGGTCCGGCACCTTCTCGTGGACGAGGTTCTCGGCAGGGCCGAAGGCATGCAGGACGATGGCGTGCACAGGGACTCCCCGGGCGATGGCTGACGCGACGGACGCGCCGACTCTTCGCCCTCAAGCGCACTTGAGGTCAAGGGCGGGCCGCCCTCCCCGCGCGCGCAGGCCGCGGGGATTGTCAGTGGGGGCCTGCACTATGGGGGCATGGCGAGGACAGCGGCCGGTGGGGCCGGCGGAGGCAGGGTGAAGGGTGCGCGGCGGCCGGAGGTGCGGCTGCCCGAGCTGGAGCCCTGGGGCGGTGGTGAGCTGGAGCCGGACGGGGACTACGACGGGCTGGAGTTCCGGGAGGCCGACTTCGTCGGGCAGGACGGGGCGGGCGCCCGGTTCATGGACTGCGCGCTGCGGGACTGCGCCTTCGACGAGACGGGACTGCGGCACGCGCGCCTGCTGGACACGGTCCTCACGGGGGCGAGAGGAGTCGGCACCGACCTGGCCGAGGCGACCCTGCGCGACGTCGAGCTGGTCGACGCCCGGCTGGGCGGCACCCAGCTGCACGGTGCCGTCCTGGAGCGCGTGGTGATCCGCGGCGGCAAGATCGACTACCTCAACCTGCGCACGGCCAGGCTGAGAGACGTGGTCTTCGAGGGGTGTGTGCTGGTCGAACCGGACTTCGGTGACGCGGTCCTGGAGCGGGTCGAGTTCACCGGCTGCACCCTGAAGGCGGCGGACTTCAGAGGGGTGACGATGAAGGACGTCGATCTGCGGGGCGCCGCGGAACTGGGCATCGCGAGCGGTGTGGAGCGCCTGTCCGGGGCCGTGATCAGCATGTCCCAGCTGCTGGACCTGGCCCCGGTGCTGGCAGCGCAGCTGGGGATCCGCGTGGAGGGCTGACGGCTCCCTGTAAGCGCGCTTGGTAAGAGCGCCCCGCAAGGGGCGCGGGGCCGTGTCGATGTGCGGCTGCCGCCGCGTGGGCGCGACCAGCCCCCACCGACCGGCAGCCGAGCACCGGCCGAAGCACTCAGGCCGGGGGCGCGGGCGCGGCCTTCTTCCGCAGGCCCAGATGGTCGTCCGGATCCTGGAGCCGGTCCGGCTGCGCAGCAAGCACGCGGCGGACCACCGGCTCCGGCATCCGGATCACCACCGGCCGCGGCAGGGTCAGCTCCCGCACGGCGGTGCCGGTGCGGCCCGACCGCACCCGGTTGGTCACCCTCGCCACCACCCGCACGTCCAGTGTGAACTGCACCAGCACCGACGCGGACTTGGGCTTGTGCAGCGGCATCGAACCCGACGCGTTCACCGCCGCGTCGGCCGCGCCGCCCGAGCCGCCGGCGTTGCCCATCAGCTGGTTGAGGCGGAACTCGTCGGCGTTGAGCAGCCCCGCGCCCGCCAGCCCGCGTGCCGACCTGCCGTGCTCGGCGGAGCTCAGACCGTCCGTCTGGGTGGGCCGGGGCGCGTCCAGGTGGCTCTGCCCCACCGTCTCGAAGGTCATCTTGTCGCCGACGCCCAGCACCCGCCCGTCCCGCAGCCGCGCGTGCAGGGACGCCCGCAGGTCCTGGCCCTCCGCCCCGGTGGCGTGCACCGGCGGCAGCTCCGCCCCGGCCGAGGTCAGCAGCGGCAGCGCCGCGATCAGCCACTCGGTGGAGACGGCCTCCTGGAGGGTGTACGCGGCGGCCTGGCCCTTGGCCCGGAAGCGGTCGCCGCCGCCCGCCTCCCGGACCGCGGAGCCGACCAGCTCCCGTACCTGCGGGGCCCCTTGGAAGCCGTTGACCTGTGCCTCCATCGGCAGCCGCACACCGCCGGAGCGCCAGCTGCCGAGCGCGGCCGGGCGGTCGTCCCCAGGGCCCGGAGCCGGAGCGGAAGCCGGAGCCACCGGCGGCCGGCGGGGCGCGGTCAGCCGGGCGAGGGCGGCCAGGTCCTGGTCCAGGACGCGGTGGGTCAGCGCCTGGCGGCCCAGCGAGACCAGCGCGATCCGGCGGTCGCCCCGGTGCAGTTCGAGGGTCGCCTCGATCGGCACCCGTACCTTCGACGACTTCGCGGTCTTCGCCTCCGCGACCGTCTTCATGCCGAGCTGGCCGCGGCTCGCCGTCCCGGAGCGCCGCGAGCCGCCCGAGCCGACGCCGAGGCCCGCCGCGCCGCCCGTGCTCTTCAGCTGCCCGGCCCCGCCGTCCGGTTTGCCGGAGCCGGCGAGGATCCCCTCCACGCCGGTCGTCACACCCTCGTCGTGGGAGGCGGCCTGCTGGGCCACGGCCGCGGTGATGTACTCCATGTCCCGGCCGTCGTCCGCCGCGCCGTCGTGGGCGCCGTCGCCCAGCCGGTTGACCTTGAACACCGCCCAGTACGGAGTCCTGCGGCCGTCGAACAGCTCGACGGTGACCCCGCCGTCCATCGCGCCCGACAGCAGTCCCGCGCTGCCGTCGCGGTCCAGGACGCGCAGCAGCCGCTGCACGTTGTCGTTGCGGTCCGCCAGCTGCCGCCGGGGCAGCAGGTCGTCGGCGAGACCCTGCTGCCCGCTCTCCGCGAGGCGGGTGCGGAGCCGGGCCAGCAGCGGCACGAAGTTCGGCAGGTTCTCGACCATGCCGAAGCCGAGGGGCAGCGCGCGGGCGAAGGACGGACCGGTGGTGCGGGGCGGCGCGGCCGTGGTCGACCCGGTCGCCGTCTCCGCGGCGCGGCTCCCCTCCCGGGCCTCGCGCTCGGCGCCCGCCCGGGAACTCTCGGCCGCCCGGGAACTCTCGCCCGCCCGGGAACTCTCGGCCGCCCTGGAGTCCTCCGCTGGCCGCTGTCCCGGCTGCCGGGGCGAGGACATCAGGGCAGGCTCGGGGTCGAGCTTCAGCTGGCGCCGGATCGGCGCCGGCAGCTGCGCCTCCGTCAGCCACACCGCCGCCTCGGCCGGCAGGGTGCGGGCGGCCGTCGCCACGTAGGGACCGCCGCCGGTGACCTTGACCTCGGCGACCATGGTGACGAGCAGGTCGCACTGGACCAGGTAGAGCGGTGCCTTCTTCGGGGTGTGGGCGTTGCGCTCGACCGTGCCGGACAGGGCCGCGGACCGGGAGTCGCCCTGGCCGGCGGTGCGGCTCCCGGAGAGGCCCTGGCCCAGGCGCCACTCGGCGCCGTTCTCCGAGCCGGTGGCGCCGAACTGCCAGGTGCTGGTGGTGCCCTGCCCCTCCTGACCGGCCGCCTGGTGGCCGCCGAGCACGAAGGTCTCGGTGCCGGGCCCGGCACCCCGGTGCAGGAACCGCGGGTTGGTCAGCGTGAGCCGGGTGCCCACGGCCCCGTTCAGCGCGGCGAGCCGGCGCGGATAGCGCAGGTTCTTCACCACCCACCCGGAGGACGCGGCCTGCCGCAGTGACGCCGTGATGGCCTGCGGCCCGAACCGCTCCTCGATCGCCAGCCGCGGCGCGAGCCCCTCCGTCTGCAGCGCGGGATCCTCGCGGACGCCCTTGTTGCGGGCGGCGGCCCGGGACAGCAGCTGGAAGGCGAGGTCGCGGACGGCCTGGCCGTCGCCGACCGTCTCCACCAACTGCCAGTCCCGCAGCGCCTGTCCGACCGACGGCCGGGGCACGAGCGTGGCCAGGTCGCCGATGCCCTCGGCGGTGACGGCGTGCTCGGGCCGCGTGGCCTGCGCCCGCCGCCGGTCGCCCACCGCGTCCTGCCGCCGCTTGCCCTCCTCGTCGAGGGTGAACTCGGTGGGGGTGACGAGCCGTACGTCCTGCTCGTCCAGGTGCAGCCCGGCCAGCTGCCTCGGCTCGGGCGCGTCCTGGCCGGGGGAGCCGGGGGTGAGGGCGCGGCCGAGCTTGCGCTGCCGGGAGGTCATGGTGACGTCGACGTCGAGGCGCAGGGCCGCCCCGAAGGTGCTCGCCTTCTCGGAGCCGTTGGTGAGGACGTCCGTGCGGGTGGTGGGGCCGGCCTGGTTGCGGCGGGTGCCGGAGCTGTGCCGCTCGTAGCGGGCCGAGCCGGTGAGGATGCCGGGGACGATCCTGGCCTGTGCGAGCGCGAGACCGCCGATCGAGCGCGAACTGCCGCGTCCGCTCTGCGCGTTGCCGGTGACACCGGAGTGGCTGCGGACCAGCCAGTCGTCGGTGTCGCCGAGGTAGCCGGTCTCGCGGAGCTGCCCTCGGACGCGGAGCTGCACGTCGTGGGAGTGCAGGGTGGTCTTGCGGCGCAGCCGCACCCGGATGCCGGTGGTGGTCAGCTGGTCCTTGTTGACCCGCAGGTTGGTCTCGGACAGGGCGGCCATCAGCTCGCGGTGGTTGCGCCGCTGGAGTGCGGCCTCCTCCTTGCTCGGCGTCGAGGCCACCGCGTCCGTACCGAAGGCGGGCAGGTAGCCGGCCAGCCGGGGATCGGTCGCGAACAGCTCCTGTACGGCCCGCACCATGGGTTTGGTGTCGAGCTGGCTGAGGGTGACGCTGGAGCCCATGGCGCCGAAGGGGAGGTGCCGCTCGACGTCGGTCTCGTCGCCGTTCTCGTCGATCCGCTTCGGCTTCTCGATGAACCCCTTGGCGTCTTTGTCTTTCTTATCTTTCTTGTCTTTCTTGTCCCCATCCGCCTCGGTACTCGGCGGCAGCGGCAGCCCGAGCGACCGCGCCTCGTCGGCGCGCAGGCTCATCCACACCCGCATCGAGTGCCGGGCGACCCGCGTCCCGGGGCGCAGGACCATCTCGGCCGAGCGCGGCCCGGTGCCCTCCGCCGTCAACCGGACGGTCGCGAGGTAGAGCACCTTGTCGCCGCGGACCTCCGCGCCCTGGCGGCTGGTCACGGTCTGCTCGGCCACCGTGAACCGCGCCTTGCGGGCCGCCGCGACCGGCATGGCCGTGCCCCGCAGCACGGCGGCGTTGCCGACCGCGCCGACGCCGATGGCCGGGCCCAGACCGCCGGTGACGGCACGTCCTTTGCCCGCGCTCTCGGTGACCGTGTGCTGGGTCTGCTGGTGGGTGCGCAGCTGGGTGCCGCCGGTGCCCCAGGCGGGGGACATGCCGGTGATCTCGGCGTGCAGGCGGTAGCTGCCCACGGTGCTGCCGTCCTTGGCCGCCAGGTCCTCGCCGGTGACGCCGTCGCGCAGCAGCCGGGGCATGTCCTCCAGGACGGTCGCCGTGGAGGTGGCCTCGTAGAGGCGGCTGCGGCCGGGGGCTCCGGGTGCGGTGAGCGAGGGGTGCAGGACGGAGGCGACCGTGTCGAAGAGCCCGCCGCCGCCCTGGTGCGGGGCGGCGGTGTCGGTGACGGCGACCGGGGCCAGGGAGTCGGCGAGCGAGACGCGCCGGGCGGTCTCCGGCTGGACGGGCTGCGGAGCGGCGGGCGCCGCGGTCCCGGCCGGGACGAGGTGTTCGGTGGGCACGCGCTGGGTGAGGGTGCCCGAGCCGTGGAAGGTCTGCGCGTGCTGTGCCGCGTGCTGGGCACCCTGCTTCTTGACCCGTACTCCGTACCGCACCTTGCGGGGCGCCTCGACCGAGCCCTTCTCACTGCGCAGCACGCGCGGTTCGGCCACGTTGCGCTGGCTGCGGGACTCCCGTGAGGACTGCCAGGGCTGCGCGTTCAGCAGGCCGGCGCCGCCCAGCCACAGCCCCGGTACGACGGGCGCGAGCCCGAAGGCCATGCCGCCGACGCCCTTGCTCGACCCGCCGCTCGCGGTGGTCGCGACGGTGGTGGCGGTGTTGTGCTGGACGTCGACCTTGGTGTCCTTGCCCTCGGCGTCGTCCAACGCGGCGAGCGGCGCCCCGTCCGGGTCGGGCACGGTGTCGGCGAGCAGGTCCTTGGGGTGGAAGACCGGCGGCCGGTCGTCGGGGGCGCGGGAGACGGTGACGGTGACGTCGTACGACTCCTTGCCCTTCGTGCCCTGGACCGTGAAGGCGCGGCCCTGCCCGTAGAACGACTCGGGGCGGCCGGCGAGCTCGGCGGCGATGTCGGCGACCGTGCCGTCGCCGTGCCCGACGACGGCGGCCACCGCGTTCCGTACGAACTCGTGCCCGGTCAGCCCGTACGCCGTGGACAGCCCGGCGGCCTGGAAGTCCATCAGGTACGGCGGCAGCACCAGGCCGGGAGCGGTGTGTTCCTCCGTGATGGGGGCGATGGGGGCCACCGGAGCCACCGGCCGGTTCCGTACCGCCGGCGGCCGCGCGACGCCCTTCCCCTTCACGCTCTCCTTCGCGCTCCCCTTCACGTTCCCCTTCGCACCCCGCAGCGCCTGCGCGGTGGCCGCGTTCCCCGCGGCGCCCTGGAGGGCGAGCAGCGCGTGCTCCGTGGGCCCGACCGGTCTCACGGAGTCGACGGGACCGGCGGTGACCGGTGTCCGGGAGGCCTCGGAAGAGGCGTCTTTTCCGCTGTCGCCTGCCTGTCGCTGCGTCCGCACGGAATCAACGTATGAGCGGCCGGGACAGCCGGAACGCCTTCCGCCGACTCCCGCCGCACTTGTCACTTCCGCCTCGGCGTGCGGTCAACTCTCGTACACCCGTGGGTCGTTCAACCGCCAGGGAGGGCTACGACACCCTCGGGAAGCGGGCCTGGAGCGTCCAGATCGCCGGGTTGTCGGCCAGCTCCTCGTGCAGGTCGGTGAGGTCGGCGATCAGGTCGTGCAGGAAGTCCCGCGCCTCCCGGCGCAGTTCGGTGTGGGAGAAGGTGAGGGGCGGCTCCTCGGCCGGCATCCAGTCCGCCTCGATGTCCACCCAGCCGAAGCGGCGCTCGAAGAGCATGCGGTCGGTGGACTCGGTGAAGTCGAGTTCCGCGTGCTGGGGCCGGGCGGCCCGCGACCCCGCCGGATCCCGGTCCAGCCGCTCCACGATGTCGCACAGCGCCCAGGCGAAGTCGAGCACCGGCACCCATCCCCAGGCTGTGGACAGTTCCCGGTCCGCCTTGGTGTCCGCGAGGTAGACGTCCCCGCAGAACAGGTCGTGACGCAGGGTGTGGACGTCCACTCGCCGGTAGTCCGTCTGGGGAGGGTCCGGGAAGCGGTTGGAGAGGGCGTAGCCGATGTCGAGCACGTGCCGATGGTGTCACGGCGTCCTACGATCACGAGCGTGCCCCGGTCCCCGCTCCTCCTCCCGTCCGCCCTGCTCTGCCTCGCGCTGGCCGCGTGCGACGGCGGAGTCCACGGCACCCCGGGCGGCGCGGGCGTCCGCGACCCGTACTTCCCGAAGGCGGGCAACGGCGGCTACGACGTCGGCCACTACGGCCTCACCCTCGCCTACGACCCGGACGGCGGCCGCCTCACCGGCACCGCCGTCATCACCGCCCGCGCCACCCAGGACCTCACCGCCTTCGACCTCGACCTGCAGGGCCTGCACGTCGACGACGTCACCGTCGAGGGCAGGCAGGCCCGCTGGAACCGCGCCGGCCAGGAGCTGACCGTCCGCCCGCACGACGACCTGGCCGAGGGCGAGACCTTCAGCACGACCGTGCGCTACTCGGGCCGCCCGCAGCAGCTCACCGACCCCGACGGCTCCGAGGAGGGCTGGCTGCGCACCGCCGACGGCGCGCTCGGCCTCGGCGAACCCGTCGGCTCGATGGCCTGGTTCCCCGGCAACGACCACCCCTCCGACAAGGCGTCGTACGACATCACGGTCACCGTTCCGAAGGGCCTCCAGGCCGTCTCCAACGGGGAGCTGACGAGCGAGACGACGAAGAACGGCCGTACGACCTTCGCCTGGCACAGCGCCGAGCCGATGGCGAGCTATGTCGCCACGGTCGCCGTCGGCCGCTACACGATCACCCGCTCCACCCTGCCCGACGGCCTCCCGGTGTACACGGCCGTCGACCCCACCCAGGTGGAGGCGAGCCGGGCGGTGCTGGCGAAGCTCCCCGAGATCATGGACTGGGAGCAGTACAACTTCGGCCCCTACCCCTTCTCCTCCACCGGCGCGATCGTCGACCGCCCCGAGGATTTCGGGTACGCCCTGGAGACCCAGACCCGGCCCGTCTTCCCCGGCGCCCCGGACACCGACACCCTCGTCCACGAACTGGCCCACCAGTGGTACGGCGACTCCGTCACCCCGAGGACCTGGCGGGACATGTGGCTCAACGAGGGGTTCGCGACCTACGCCGAGTGGCTGTGGGCCGAGGACCACGGCGGGCGCACCGCCCAGGAGACCTTCGACAGGCTCTACGCGGGCTCCGGGGACAGCGACCTGTGGGCGTTCCCGCCCGCCGGGCCGTCGAGCGCCGCGCACATCTCCGACCGGCCGGTCTACGACCGCGGTGCGATGGTCCTCCAGAAGATCCGCCAGAAGGTCGGCGACGACACCTTCTACGACATCATCCAGGGCTGGGCGGCCGCCCACCGCCACGGCAACGCGGACACCGCCGAGTTCACGGCGTACGTCGAGAAGACGGCGCCGGGGAAGGACTTCGCCACCATCTGGAAGGACTGGCTGTACGGCGACGGCAAGCCGTCCCGGCCCTAGACGGCCGCCGTACCCAACTCCTTGCGCAGCACGGCACACGGCCGACCGCGTTCCAGATCCGGGCGATGGCCGATCACCTCATACCCGAGGGAGGTCCAGAAGGCGAGCCCCTTCGGGTTGCTCTCCAGCACGGCGAGCCGCACGGCGTCCCGCCCGGCCGTCCGGAACCGTCCCTCGACGCTCTCCGCGATCCGCCGCCCGTACCCCTTGCCGTGCGCCCCCGCGTCCACCATCAGCAGCCCGATCCATGGATCCGGGTCGGCCGGATCAGGGTGCCGGCCCAGCGTGACGACCACCCCGACCAGCTGCCCCTCGGCCCGCGCGAGCAGCACCTCCGCATCCGGATGCGCCAACTCGTCCGCCAACGCGGCAGCCACCTGCTCCGGCCGGACGTCGTCCGGGTCCGGGAAGTCGCCGCTGAGGGCGTGGAACTCCCGGTTGGAGGCGTACAGGGCGGTGAGCTCGGTGAGGACCGGGGCCGGGATGTCGTGGTCGGGGGTGAGGGGGACGGGGGCGAGGATCATGCGGGCAACCTATCCGGCCCTCGTCGGCGCAGGACTGTCACTGCCCCGAGGGCTGGTAGCGGGGCAGGCCGTCCGTCGCGATGGTCCAGTCGCCGATGGTGACGTCCTAGGCCCGGCGCCACGACGGCGAGAGCCGAACGCAGGGCTTCAGGGGTCTCTTCGGGGCGTGGGATCAGTGCGTCCCCGGGGCCGCTCTCAGCAGTCATGGTGCTTTCCGGACGCTCTGATCAGGGCTCAAGCGGAAGTGGGGGCTGCTCTGCCGCTGGTCCCAGATAGGTGTACTCGGTGGACCGCGCGATGCCCATGGAGTCCAGCTGCTGCCGGAACCGGACCCGGAAGTGGACGTTGTCGCCGAGACCGGGACGCATGCGCAGCAGTTCGTCAGGTTCCTCGAAGCGCACGTCGTAGGCGGGGGCGTTCTTGGCCGTACCCGTCTTGACCTTCACCAGGCCGCTTTCCCGTAGTTCGGTGATGCGACCGGAGATGGTGATCTCCTGGTCGCGATCCCTGGTCTCCCGCAACCGTTTCACGTAGCTCCTGCCCTGCTCGGTCAGGCGGGCGCGGCGCAGGCTGCCGTCAGCGCCGTACCAGGTCACGCCCAGATCCAGCGCGTACCTGCTCAAAGCTCGGGACACCGTTTCGACCGCGTCGAAGAGCTTCGCCCACTCGCGGATGTCGCGTTGCGACTCAAGCGCGTCGAGCAGTGTGGTGAGGGTCCCGAGGCCCGTGGAAGCAGCGGACGTGGGGGGCGTCGCGAGAGCGTCTCCAGGGGCTGACTCGGCTGGCGTGATGACGGGGCGGGCGTGTACGACAGTGCTGCCTGCCGAGATGCCCGTGAGTTCCAGCTGTACCGGCGTGCCTGCGGCGGCGGAGACCAGGTGCTCCATGGGTTCGAGCAGTGCGTCGCCCCACTGGAAGCGGAGAGCACCGCCGTCCGCGTCCGGCCCGGTCAGCCGCAGCTGGAGTTCCTCTTCGAGCAGAGCGTCCGGTGCGTACTCACGTGCTGCCGCCAGTCGGCTCGCTCTGTGTTCTGCTTCGATCTCCTCGTCGTCCCGTTCCTCAGTTCCCAACGAGTTCAGGAGGCGGGCAGCACGTTGGGCTTCGGCAGGATCGTCTCCCTGGAGCGCGCGCCTGCGCTCACGCCAGCTGTCGCCGGTCACAGTCGCACCTCCAGATAGCCGCGTGCCGGAGTGGCACTTTCCTCGGATGGCGAGCGGTCGTCCGTGCCGGGCAACCTGCAGCGCTGCCACCAGTCGTCCCACACACCTCGTTGTGTGAAGTATGTCCGTTCGTCCGGTGTGAAGCGTTCCGGCTCGAAAATGCGGGCAACGGGCTGGTACCCGATGCGAAGCGGTGAGACGCCGAACTTCTGCCGCATCCTGGATCTGCTCTGGAAAGCCGTGGTCAGCCACTTGGAGCCCGGCTTCCCGCGTACGGTGCGCTCGGCCCGTGTGTCAATCAGGACGGTCACGTCAATGTTCGCGGGATCGGCTTTGGCGCTGACGAAGCTGCCGCCCAGCCACAGGCTGTGGATAAGAGGAATGCCGTTGAGGGCAGTGGCGTAGGTGTCCTCCAGTGTGAGGAACGGGTCGAGGTACTTGTGCAGGCCGTCCCACAGTTCTGTGCGGGTCGCGGATTCCTCGAACTCGGGGGCGCTGACCAGCATGGACTCCGCCTCGTCGAAGGAGACGGAGTACCGGCCCAGAGGGAGAAATCCGTTCGCGGTGAATGAGGGCTGCACGAGAGGTCCTGTCCGAGGAATGGGTGATTCATCCTGTCTGGTCGGCTCGCGGAATGCGGTAGGGCGCCGGCCAGGCGGCCTCCGGGAGATCGGTTCGGCAGTCGCGGCAGAGTCCGGGTGCCGGGGAGCGGAAGCCTCGGTCGCAGCTGTCGCAGTTGTGGATCCGGGTGGGTGCGGCCGGTGGCGGAGCCGGTGCGCGGAAAGGCGGTGGCGCGGGCAGTCGGTCCGTCAGGCGGTGGGCCAGGAGGGCGGCGGGCCTGTGGAGCGGTTCGGTCGGCAGGTCCGCGGTCAGGGCGTGCCGTACGGCGCTGGGAGCCGCGTCGCGTTCCAGCCAGGCGGCGACTCCGGGGGCCAGATGGTCGGCCTCGGCGGCCGACAGCAGCAGCCGTGAGTCGTGGCGGCGGAGGTCCGCGAGCAGGGCCAGGGCCTTCTGGAGGAGCGCGGGGGAGGGGCAGGCCGGGCGCGGCACGGGCGGGAGCGCCTTGCGGGCGGGCTTCTCCGGTGGCTTCGGTCGTGCCGCGGCTTCGGGCCGGCGGGCGCGGCTGCTGTGGCCGGGCCGGTTGCAGAAGACCGTGCGGGTGATGATGCGGCCGTCGGGCAGGCGTACGCGTTCGCGGCGCAGGTACCCGACCGCCTCCAGCTCCCGCAGCGCGGCCGCGATACGGGTCCTGCCCTCCTTCAGGCGCTCCGCCAGCGTCTTGATGTCGACCCGGGCGCCGGTCGGAAGCGACTGGATGTGCACGCCGATCCCGACCGCGAGTCCCGACAGGTCGGGGTGCTGGGCGAGGTCGTTGCCGACGACTGTGAAGTGCGAGGTGTGGCGGGTGTTCTCGTGAATGAGCCCACCGCCGGACCCCCGGTTCGGGTGCTTCTTGGCGGCAACACGGGGCTTGGCGCACGAGGGCGCGCTAGGGTTTTCGGTATCCATCGGGAAGGGTTTTGCTTCCTTGGTGGTCAGGCCCTCGCACTGGGATTGCCGTCCCGGCGGGGGCCGAAGTCTTTCTGCGGTTGTTGCGCTGAGCGTAGGGCACGCAACCCTCCCCAAATCCAGCCCACTTGGGCATATTCACTCGCGGGAGTGACTCTGCGCGACGGGCGGGAGGGGTGGGGCTTGGTGGGGTTCTTTCTCCCCGTTTCGTTCCTTTGGTGGTGACGTCCCTCGCGACCGAAGCCCGCGCTTCCGGGCTACGGCGACACCCCGATCTCCGCCCACACCGTCTTGCGCGGCGACAGCCCCGGTGCCACGCCCCACTTGTCGGCGAGCGCCGCCACGAGGACCAGGCCCCGGCCCGACTCGGCGTCCGCTGCGAGCGGGAGGGTGTGCGGCAGGCGGTCACCGCGGGTGTCCGTGACCTCGATCCGCAACGTGTCTCCCACGACGTAGAGGAGAAGGCCGAAGTCGCGTCCCGACACCCGCCCGTGCGTCGCCGCGTTCGCCGCCAGCTCGGCCACGATCTGCCTGGCCGGATCCAACGGCAGGCCCCAGGCGCGCAGTTGTTCGGCGGCCAGCAGACGGGCCAGGCGGGCGCCACACGGCGTGGGTGAGAACCGCAGGCTCATGTTGCGGACGGGGGTGGAGATTTCATCGTTCACGTCACTCAGCGTGGCCGGGCGTGCATACCGTGAACAGTGACGAAGTCCTTGCGTACGGTGACTGTCCGGCGCTTGTCCGGTGCTGTCCTGGCTGTCGGGAGCGTTCGTACGGGTAGGGGCGGGGGCGCGGGTTCGGGCGTACGGCACGAAGGGGCGTGGGATGAGCATGGACGGCGGCGAGGTGACCGAGCCGGGCTGGGAGGTCGACCCGGACGACGACTGGGGCGTGGCGGTCATCGCGACGGTGGGGCGGCAGCTGAAGCTGCGGCGGGAGGCGGTGGGGATGCGGGCCGCCGAGTTCGGGGAGGCGGTCGGCTACGGGGAGGACATGGTCTACAAGGTGGAGGGCGGGAAGCGGATTCCTCGCCAGGAGTACCTGAATCGGGCGGACGAGATCCTCGACGCGGGTGGGCTGATCTCGGCGACCTGGGAGGACGTGAAGAGGGTCCGGTATCCGAAGAAGGTGCGGGAGCTTGCCAAGTTGGAGGGGCAGGCGGTGGAGATCGGGGTGTATGTGTGCAGCAGCATCAGTGGGCTGTTACAGACCGCAGAGCATGCGCGTGCGCTGATCGAGGCGGCACAACCGCCGTACTCGTCGGATGACGTGGAGCGCATGGTGACGGCTCGCCTGGCTCGGCGGGCGGTCTTGGAACGGCGGGACCCGTCTCCGTCGCTTCATTTCGTGCTGGAAGAGACCGTGTTGCGCCGACCGGTCGGAGGCACAATGGTCCAACGGCAGCAGCTCGAACACCTGCTGGAGGTGGGGCGGTTGCGTAACGTCACACTTCAGGTCATGCCGACAGTCACCGATGCCCACCCGGGAGTGGACGGCAAGATCGAGCTGTTGAAATTCCCGGACGGTACTGCCGTTGGGCGTTCCGACGGTGCGTTCAGCGGACGGCCCACCACCGATCCACGGCAGCTTCGCATCCTTGAGCTGCGGTATGGCGCCATCCGGGCGCAGGCGCTCTCACCACGTGAGTCGTCGGCCTTCATCGAGCAACTGCTGGGAGAAACATGATCCGCAAGGCCTCCGTCGACCTGACGTGGTTCAAGAGCAGCTACAGCGACGGTACTGACGGCGAGTCCTGCGTCGAAGTCGCCCTCGCCTGGTTCAAGAGCAGCTACAGCGGCGGCAACAGTGGCGAGTCCTGCCTCGAAATAGCCCCCACCCCCACCACCATCCACATCCGCGACTCCAAGTACACGCCCGCCACCCCCAGCCCTCAGCTCGCCCTGGCCCCCTTTGCCTGGGCGGCCTTCGTGCCGTTCGCGTCGGCGCACTGAGCGAAAACCAGGAGCCCCCGGCGTCACGCCAGGGGCTCCCGCGCAGCGCAGCGTTTGTCAGACGTTGACGCCGAAGTCCTGGGCGATGCCGACGAGGCCGGACGCGTAGCCCTGGCCCACCGCGCGGAACTTCCACTCCGCGCCGTTGCGGTACAGCTCGCCGAAGACCATCGCCGTCTCCGTCGCCGCGTCCTCGGAGAGGTCGTAGCGGGCGATCTCGGCGCCGCCGGCCTGGTTGACGATGCGGATGTAGGCGTTGCGGACCTGGCCGAAGTTCTGCGAGCGGGTCTCCGCGTCGTAGATCGAGACCGGGAAGACGATCTTGTCGATGTCGGCGGGGAGGCCCGCCAGGTTGACGTTGATCGCCTCGTCGTCGCCGGCGCCCTCGCCGGTGCGGTTGTCGCCGGTGTGGACGATGGTCTGGTCCGGCGTCTGCTTGTTGTTGAAGAAGACGAAGTGGGCGTCGGAGTAGACCTTGCCCTGGGTGTTGACCGCGATCGCCGAGGCGTCGAGGTCGAAGTCCGTGCCGGTGGTGGTGCGGACGTCCCAGCCGAGGCCCACGGTGACGGCGGTCAGGCCCGGAGCCTCCTTGGTGAGCGAGACGTTGCCACCCTTGGAGAGGCTTACAGCCATGGTCGGGAGTCCTTTCCCTCGTTTCGCGTACGACCGTGCGGTGCGTACGGGCTTGAAGCTACAGCTACCCGTATGAACGCCACGAGGGGTACCGAAGGTTCCACCACGCTTTACTTTCTTTACCAAACGGGTGATGAACGATATTCACGTGACGTGTGCCGGTCAGCCGCGCGACCATAGGGGGCATGTCCGGTCCTTACGTCATCCGCGGCTCCGTCTCGCTCCCCGAGGCCGAGCTCCACTGGCGTTTCTCGCGGTCGTCCGGGCCGGGAGGGCAGCACGTCAACACCAGTGACTCGCAGGTGGAGCTCCGCTTCGACCTCGCGAACACCGAGGCGCTGCCGCCGGTGTGGAAGGAGCGGGCGCTGGAGCGGCTGGCGGGGCGGCTCGTCGACGGCGTGATCGTCGTACGGTCGTCCGAGCACCGTTCGCAGTGGCGCAATCGCGAGACCGCCGCCGTACGCCTCGCCGCGCTTCTCGCGGAGGCCACCGCGCCGCCGCCCAAGCCGCGCCGCCCGACGCGCATCCCGCGCGGGATCAACGAACGCCGACTGCGGGAGAAGAAGCAGCGCTCGGACACCAAGCGGGGGCGGACCGGCCGCGACTGGTCGTAACGCCGTCCCTGCGGTCTTCCGGTCGGTCCTCCTGTCGGTGTACGCAGTCGAGAACGAGGATCTGTTCGTGGCACTCGGCGACGAGGCCACCGGGCTTGCCCATGGGCCGCTCGCTGGCGCAATCCGGACCTGCGACGGCGGATGAGACGCCGGATGCCTCGCCTGCACATCTGAGCTGCTGAAATCCTGCCAGCTGGCTGGTTCGTGGCGCCATCGCGACGACTGGCCGGAGAACCGGACGGGCATCAGGCGGATCACCGTCACTTCAGTCACGGCCCCGGCGATCGTCGTCGGCCGTTCGCAGTCGCGGTCGGACGAGGGTTCCGGACCGGTCGGCCGGGACTTCGCTGCGCCACCCGGCGGATCCGCGGGGTGAAGGCAAAACGCTTACGGGCTTCATTCAATGTGGCTACTATCTGCCACCAGTCGCCGGACTTTGGCGATTTTTTCCTCATGGATGCACCGAACGGTGGGGGGAGTGTCCCTAAGGTGACCGGATTTGGCAGGTTTGGGGGTAGACGGGCCGGAAGTGCGGCCGTCGAGAACCAGCCATCGGACGCTGTGCCGGCGTCAGCTGACCTTCTCTCACAGCCGGTCGGGTCGGGCGGCAGCCCCGGTCGACTGCCCCTGCGTACCGTTCTGATCATCCTCGTGGTCGTACCGAGCCTCGCGCTCGCGCCCCTGTGGGGCCTGAGCACGTACCAGCTGGCCACTCGCTGGCAGGCGGAGAAGACCCAGAGCGACCTGGCCGCCTCGTTGGGCCGGCCGTCGTCCGTCCTCTTCCAGTCCCTCGACGAGGAGCGGCGGCTCACCGCGGAGATGCAGGCCGACCCCGGCACCACCGTCCGCGGCAAGCTGGCCGCCGCGCGCGCGGCGACCGACAAGGCGGTGACCGGCTTCCGCCCGGCGGCGGACCAGAGCACCTCGCACGGGCAGCAGGGACTCGGTACGGCCCTGTCCGGCACCGTGCGCGATCTCGACCGGCTCGCCGCGCAGCGCAAGGCGGTGGACGCCGGGTCGGCCGGCCAGAAGGCGGCGTTCGACTACTACAGCGGCACCATCGACTCGCTGGTCGACGTCTTCACCGCGCTCGGCCGCCGGAGCAACGCCGGTGCGGCCCTGCTGGCGAACACCCTGGTCGACCTCTACAGCGCCATCGACCGGATCGGGCGCGAGGACGCCCTGCTCGGCCGCGACTGGCAGACCGGGCATCTGAAGGTCAATGAGTACGACGTGTTCGTCGATGCCGTCGGCACTCAGGAGTACCTGCTCCAGCGGGTCGCCCTCGGCCTCACCGGTGCCGAACTCGACGCGTACAAGAAGGCGACGTCCACCAAGTCGTGGGAAACCCAGCACAGCCTGGAGGAGCAGGTCATCGTCGCCGGCCCCCACCACTCGCAGGGTGAGCTGGAGCTCGGCCGGATCCACACCCAATGGCGCACCTCGCTGGACGCCAACCGCCCGCGGCTGCTGAATCTGGTCCAGGTCCGGGTCGCGCACCTCGACAAGGTCTCCGCCGACGACGTCAGCCGGCTCCAGTGGACCCTGGTCGTCGTCAGCGCCGTCGGCCTGCTCGCCGTGGTCCTGGTCATCCTCACCAGCTGGCGTCTCACCGTCCTCCTGCGCCGGCGCATCTACGCCCTGCGCGAGGAAGCCGTGGAACTCCAGCAGCGGCTGCCCGACGTGGTGTCCCGGCTGGAGCGCGGCGAGAACGTCGACGTGGACCGCGAGGTCGGGCTGGTCGAACCCACCCCCGACGAGCTCGGCGAGCTCGGGCGGGCCCTGAACGCGGCCAGCCGCAGCGCCGTGGCCACCGCGGTGCGCCAGGCCGAACAGCACCGCGGCTTCGAGCGGCTGCTCCAGCGGATCGCCCGGCGCACCCAGATCCTCATCGGCCTCCAGCTGCGCAAGCTGGACGAGCTGGAGCGCACGCACGAGGATCCCGAGGTGCTGGAGGGCCTGTTCGACCTGGACCACCTCACCGCCCGGCTGCGCCGCTACGAGGAGAACCTGGTCATCCTCGGCGGCGGCCAGCCGCAGCGCCGCTGGCGCAAGCCGGTCCGGCTGCTCGACGTGCTGCGTGCCGCGCAGGGCGAGGTGCAGGACTACCGCCGGATCTCGATCGACGTCGACGGCGAGCCCTGGGTGTCCGAGCGGGCGGTGGGAACGCTGGTGCACATCCTGGCGGAGCTGATGGAGAACGCCGCCGCCTTCTCCAAGCCGCCGACGCCGGTCGAGGTGCGGGCCGCGCGGGTCGGCCGGGGCGTCGCGGTCGAGATCGAGGACCGCGGCCTGGGCATGGAGCCCGAGGACTACGCCGCCGCCAACGCCCTGATGGAGGCGCCGCCGCAGCTCGACGTGATGACCCAGGCCGACGACGTACGGCTCGGCCTGTACGTGGTCGCCCGGCTGTCGGCGGGCCTGGGCCTGCGGGTGGAGCTGCGGCCGTCCGCCTTCGGCGGTACCCGGGTCGTCGTGCTGCTGCCGCACCAGGTGGTGGTGGACCAGCCCGCCACGGAGCCCCAGCCGGTCGCGCTCCCCCCGGAGGGGCTGCCGCACATGCCCGGTCCCCGGACGCACCCGCACGACGCCGGTGCCGGTCCGCGGGCGCCGTACGAGGGCGGGCGGTTGCCCACCCGCGCCAAGGGACACGCGATGGCGAACGTCACCGCCTCCGGTCTCCGGTCGGCGGACGAGGACGAGGCATCCCCGTCCGTGCCATCCGTGCCGTCCGTGCCGTCCGCGGCGCGGCCGCTGCCCCAGCGGGTCCGCCAGGCCAGCCTGGCGCCCGAACTCCAGATCCAGGCGGAACTGGCGGGGCTGGAGGAACCCGACGAGGCGGATCTCTGGGCGTTCCCCGACCGGCCCGGCCGGTCCGGGGCCACGATCGGCGCGTTCCAGCGGCAGTCCCGGCAGTCCCGGCAGTCCCGGCAGTCCCGGCAGTCCCGGCAGTCCCGGCTGGCCCGGGGCGGGGGCGACCCGGACGACTCGGACGACGGCACCGGCGACAGCGGCGGTGGCGTCACCGGCTACGGCATCGGCCGCAGCAACGGCCATGGCTACGGCTACGGCTACGGCGACGACTACAACAGCAGCGGTGACGGCAGCGGTGACGGTACCGGCTCCGGCGAAGGCAGCGGCGAAGGCAGCGGTGAAGGGCCCGCCTCGTCCGACCGGACCGGCTCTCCTAGGACGGATGATCGAGAATGACGCAGCGTACGACGGCCACCGACGTGGATCTGGACTGGCTTCTGGACGGCCTGGTCGAGCAGGTCACGGGCACTCGGCACGCCATCGTGCTGTCGGACGACGGCCTGGTGATGAGCCGTTCGCGGACCATCGACCGCTCGGACGCCGAGCGGCTCGCCGCGATCGCCACCGGCCAGCAGAGCCTCGCCCGCGGGGCCGGGCAGCTCTTCGGCGGCGGCCCGGTGCACCAGGTCATCGTCGAGATGGCCGACCTGTGGCTGTTCGTGATCTCCGCGGGCCGCGGCACCCACCTGGCGGTGACCGCCTCCCAGGAGGTCGACGCCGAGCTGATGAGCGTCGCGATGCACACCCTGGTCCAGCAGGTCGGCCAGCGGCTGGGCACCGACGCGCGTACTCCGCCGTCCGATGACGCGGGGAGAGCCGGATGAAGCACTGGACTGAGGGGTTCGACGACGATGACGCCGACGAGCAACTGGTCCGTCCCTACACGATCACCAGCGGGCGCACCACCCCCGAGCGGGCGGATCTGACGCTGATCACCCTGGTGACGACGCTGCCCGAGGTCACCACGCAGGCGGCGCTCGCGGTGCGCAGGATGCAGCCGGAGCACCGGACGATCCTCGGGCTCTGCCGGGAGTCCAAGGCCGTGGTGGAAGTCGCCGCCAAGCTGGGCCTCCCGGTGTCGTTGACCAAGATCCTCATCGGCGATCTGGTCGACGCCAGTTACCTGTGGGCCCGTTCGCCGCAGCCGTTCACCCGGGCCGGCGGCCTTCCCGACATGAACATCCTCGAGGCGGTGAGAGATGGACTACGCAAGAAGCTCTGACCACACGGCGGGCCTTACGGACACCGCTCCCCTGACGGCTCCCCTGACGGCTCCTCTGGCGGCTCCCCTGGCGGTGAAGATCCTGATCGCCGGCGGGTTCGGCGTCGGGAAGACGACCCTGGTCGGCGCGGTGAGCGAGGTCGCCCCGCTGCACACCGAGGAGTACCTGACCCGGGCCAGCGTCGGCGTGGACGACCTGGAGGGGGTGAACGGCAAGTTCACCACCACCGTCGCGCTGGACTTCGGGCGGATCACCATCAGCGACGACCTCGTGGTCTACCTGTTCGGCACCCCCGGCCAGGAGCGGTTCTGGTTCATGTGGAACGACCTGGTCAACGGGGCGATGGGCGCGGTGGTCCTGGTCGACACCCGGCGACTGGAGGTGAGCTTCGCCTCGATCGACTTCTTCGAGAGCCGCGGCATCCCCTTCGTCGTCGGCGTCAACTGCTTCCACGGGATACGCGACCGGACCGCGGAGGAGATCCGCGCGGCACTCGCCCTCGACCCCCAGGTACCGCTGGTGCTCTGCGACGCCCGTGACCGTGGGGACGGCCGCGACGTGCTGCTGGCGCTCGTCGACCACTTGATGGCCGGCCGGCCCGCCACGTCCGTGTAGGCACCTCAGCCTGTCCTCCGACCGGTTCGCCGGCCGCGTGCCGACGCCGTGACGAAAGGCCGTCAGAATGCCGGCCGCGCGGTCTCCGTCGGCGATCAGGCACGGCCGGGCGACCCCCGCCGATGGACCTACGCGAATGCGGAGTGTCGCCGTCGGATTTGCGGTGGTTATTTTTCGAGGGGGAGCGCAGAAGGCATCCGCGTGCTCCGGAACGGCCGTTCAGTAACGGCCGTTCAGTAACGCCCGCGGAATTTCCGAAACGGACCGTGCGGTTTCATCCCAGCTGTCGGTAGCGCCCCCGGAAATACATCAGCGGGCCGCCTTCCGCGCTCGGCAGTTCGGCGGTGAGGACGCGGCCGATGACGAGGGTGTGGTCGCCGGCCGGCACCCGCTGTTCGGTGCGGCACTCCAGCGTCGCGAGGGCGCCGCCGACCAGCGGGGCGCCGCTGGCCTCGCCCCGGGCGTACGGGATGTCCTCGAAGAGCAGGCGGTCGCTGATGCGGCCCTTCATCGCGAAGCGGCCGGCGATGTGGCGCTGGCTCTCGGTGAGCACGGAGACCGCCCAGCGCGGCTGCTCGTCGAGCAGGTCGTCCATCCGGGAGCCCTCACGCAGGCTGACCAGCACCAACGGCGGGTCGAGCGACACCGACATGAACGCGGTGGCGGTCATGCCGACGTCCTCGCCGGCCGGCGCCAGCGGGTCGTCCGGGTCCAGCGGCGGCTCCTGCGCGGTCACCAGGACCACGCCGGCGGCCAGCCGGGACAGCGCGGCCTTGAACGCATCGTTGCTCACCCCCACAGCATGCCCGGTGGCTTCTGCGGCGGCGGGGGAGGGAGTCTTCAGCACGCCGGAAACGCTAGTGTCGGACCCGGCGCCACCGCATCGGCCTTCGGCCCGAGCCGAGTCCTAGGACCAAGGGCGGGTGAAAGGCCGTAACGTGCATCATGTGCGCACGCCCACAAAGGCTGTGTTCAGTAAGCACACAGGTAAAACGCAGAAACTCCACTCAATTGTTCACGTTCTCCTGTGACTTGAGTCACAAGGGGGGTGAATTGTTGACCCTGTGTACCGAGTGGGCAGCGCGCTGTGATTCAGTGGCGGGGAAAAGTAGCGCCGAAGCAGACCCTTGATTCGCTGCGAGGTCTCGGGGGGAGGGCGAGCATGGAGACCGAGTCGGAGCCCTACGTCCGTCTTGCGTCCCTGCGACAGCTGCACCAGGTCATGGCCGACATGAACACGGCCCGCAGCCTGGCGGACACACTGCAGACCGTCGCCGACGGCGTGATCACCGCTCTCGGTTACGAGATGGCCTGCGTCAACCTGGTACGCCCCGCCGAGGGCGACCTGGTCGTCGCCGCCTTCTCCGGCAACTCCGCCGCCGAGGCCCTGATCACAGGCCGCGTCGGCTCCCGGGAGTCCTGGGACCGGCGGCTGAACATGGGCGAGAAGTGGGGCGACCTCGTCTTCATACCGCACACCGAGGGCTGGGTCCTCGACGACGACGACGTCCCGCAGTGGTACACCGACGGCCCCGCGCCCCGCTTCGAGGACGAGTGGCACCCCTCGGACCGGCTCTTCGCCCCGATGTACACGCCCGGCATATCGGGCAGCTCCTGCGGCGAGCTCCTCGGCGTGATCTCCGTCGACCGCCCGCGCAACGGCCGGCACCCGGGCGCCTGGGGCCGCGAGGCCCTGCAGATGTACGCCTTCCAGGCCGCGATCGCGATCAGCAACGCCCGGCTGCGCGCCAACATGCAGCGCGCCCTGGTCCGCCTGGAGCGCGAGCAGCAGGCCCTGCGCGCCAGCGAGGAGAGCTTCCGGCAGGCCTTCGAGTACGCCCCCTCCGGCATGGCGATAGCCGAGATGGGCGGCGACCAGCACGGCCGAATACTGCGCACCAACGACGCCCTCTGCCGCCTCCTGGGCCGTCCCGCCTCCGCGATGCGCCGCTACTCCTTCTCCGACCTGGTCCACCCCGAGGACATCGGCACCCTGCTCCGCACCTCGGCGGAGGGCGGCCGCGCGGAACTCCGCCTCGGCCGCCGCGACGGCACCTACGTCTGGGTCTCGCTCCGCAACTCCGTCGTCGCCGACGCCGCCGACGGCCCCCGCTTCCTCCTCACCCACGTCGAGGACATAGAGGAACGCAAGCGCCGCGAGCTCCAGCTCGCCCACCGCGCCTCCCACGACTCCCTCACCGGCCTCCCGAACTCGGCGGAGCTGCGCTCCCGCCTCTCCTCCCGGCTCTGCCGGCGCGCCGACACCGGCGCCGGCCTGGAATCCCTGGACGCGGCGTACGGCCACCCCGCCTACGACGCCAACGGCCACGGCTTCGACTTCGCGGGCGTCACGCCGTCCTACGAGGGCTACGACCACCACGTGCACACCGTCGCCCCCGAGGAGGGCCGCGACGACGGCGCCAAGGGGCTCGCGGTGCTCTTCTGCGACCTCGACGGCTTCAAGTCCATCAACGACCGGTTCGGGCACAACGCGGGCGACGCGGTCCTCATCGAGGTCGCCCGGCGCCTCGGCAGGGCCGTGCGCGACGGCGACACGGTGGCCCGCCTCGGCGGCGACGAGTTCGTGATCCTCGCCGACGGGCTCGGCAAGGCCGACGCCCAGGACCTCGCCGTACGCCTGCGCAACGAGATCATCCAGCCGATCCGCGCCGAGGGCCGGGCCGTGCGGGTGGGCGCCAGCTTCGGCATCGGATGGGCGCACTGCGGCATGACGGCGGACGAAGTCCTGAAATCCGCCGACGAGCGGATGTACGTAGAGAAACGATCTCGTCCCAAAGCACATCGCCGTGCCGGATGATCCCCAGGTCATCGCGCGGATGCGATCCGAGTCACCCGTTTGGCTCAGCCGGACCGGGTAGGCTCGACACTCAATACCTGTATTGCATCCGCCCGCACCTGTTGAGGAGTACCAAGGGATGACGCCCGGCAACAACGGCGCGAGCACGCCCGAGGACGACGACCCGTTCGGCTACCTGTACGCCGACGGTCAGGCCAGAGGGGCCCAGCCGCCGTCCGGCTCCGGTGGCTACGGCTACCCGAACTCCGTCAGCAGGGTGCGCTCGGTCGGCGAGCGCACGTACGGCGGCCCGCAGCAGGCACCGCAGACGCAGCAGTACGGCGGCCAGACCATCCCGCAGCAGCAGCCCGGCGGCGGCTACGGCCAGCAGCCGAACGCGGCCTACCAGGCCCCGGAGACCTTCCCGGGCGGCGCCCCGACCACCCGCCAGGCCCCCCAGAACCCCGGCCGCGGCCGGGGCCCGAACACCAAGGGCCTCCTCATCGGCGCCGTCGCGGTCGTCGCCGCCGTGGTCATCGGCATCAGCATCGCGATGTTGAACGGCAACGGCGACGACAACAAGGCGAGCGGCGACGCCTCCCCTTCCACGTCCGCGTCCCAGAGCGCCTCGCCGTCCCCGTCGAGCACCAGCTCGGCGTCGGCCACGGGCGACATCGATCCGATCGATGCCAAGGCCCTCCGTCTGGACGGCAGCGCGAGCCTGGCCTCGGACGTCAAGGGCGCCAAGGCCGAGGGCGGCATCTACGTCACGAACCTGAACCAGACCGGCGCCGGCGTCACCTGGACGGTCGACGGCATCCCGGCGGACGGCCTCTACACCGTCTTCGCGCACTACAGCGCGGTACAGGACGGGAGTATGACGCTCACGATCAACGGCAAGGCGTTCGGCAGCAAGTTCAGCCTGGACAACTACACGCACCAGAGCGACCCGACCAAAGCCTGGACGACCAGCTACGCGTGGCCGACCCTCACCAAGGGCACCAACACGATCTCCCTGTCCTGCCAGAGCGGCGACAGCTGCGACGTCCTGCTGGACCAGCTCTGGGTGCAGCAGGGCAAGCACACGAACAAGGGCTAGGCGGCCGTCGTCCCGCCGGTCACCGTGACCTGGCCGAGCAGCTTCTCGTAGGCCGCCCGGTCGAACTCGCCTGCCGCCGGAGCTCGTACCGTTGCCGCCGACAGGGCTGCCGCGCGGGACAGGCGGTCCGGCCAGGGGAGCTGTTCGACGAGGGCGGAGAGCAGGCCGGCCACCGCCGAGTCGCCGGCGCCCGTGGGGTTCCCGTGTTCCCGCGCAGGGAGGACCGCGCGCCAGCGGCCCTCCGGGGTGAGTGCCAGCAGGCCCTGCGCGCCGAGTGAGGCGACCACCGTACGTGCGCCGCGGCGGCGGGCGTCCTGGGTGGCGCGGAACGGGTCGTGGGAGCCGGTCAGTTCGGCCAGTTCGTCGGCGTTCGGCTTGAGCAGGTCCGGGCGGGCCGCGACCCCGCGCCGCAGCGGCTCCCCGCTGGTGTCGAGCAGGACGGGGACGCCGGCGGCCCGCGCCGTCTTTATCAGCCCCGCGTACGCGCCCACCGGCACCCCCGGCGGCAGGCTCCCGCACAGCGCCACCGCCGAGGCTCCGGGCAGCAGTTCCTCGTAGTGGTCGAGGAAGGCACCCCACTCGGCAGGGGCTATCTGCGGGCCCGGCTCGTTCAACTGGGTCGTGTCACCCGTCAGTTCGTCCACGACGGCGATGGTGCGGCGGGTCGGCCCGGCGACCGGGAGCAGCGCGTCCCGGACACCGGGGACATCCGCGAGGCGTTCCCGTACCGCCCGTCCGGTGGCCCCGCCCGCGAAACCCGTCACAGTCGCCTCGTGGCCGAGCGCGGCCAGCACCCGGGCCACGTTCACGCCCTTGCCGCCCGGCCGTTCCGTCACGTCCGAGACGCGGTGCGAGGTGTGCGGGCGCAGGGCGCCGACCCGGTAGGTGATGTCCAGGGCGGTGTTCAGCGTGACCGTGAGGATCACCGGGCGACCTCCCTCGCATGTGTCGTGCCCGTGCCGTCGGTCGGGGGGCCTCGATCATGCCAAAGAGACGGCGACCGGCCTAGGGTCGCCGTCTCTCAACAGGGGGAGGGATCAGGACAGTTCGGGTACGACCACCCAAGTGCCCCGCCGCATCACGCCCTTCAGCGTGAAGTCCGCGTCCAGGACGAGCAGGTCGGCGTCCTTGCCGGGCTCCAGGGAGCCGACGCGGTCGTAGAGGCCCAGCAGGCGGGCCGGGTTGGCGGACAGGGCGGCGACGGCGTGCTCGACGGGCAGCCCGTCGACCGTGACCGCCCGCCGCAGCGCGCGGTCCAGCGTCAGCGTGGACCCGGCGATCGCGCCGGTGTCCGCGAGCCGGGCGACTCCGTCGGTGACGTCCACTTCCAGCGGGCCCAGCAGATAGCGGCCGTCGCCGAAGCCCGCCGCGTCCATGGCGTCCGTGATGAAGGCCACCCGGTCCGGGCCGGCGTGATGGAACGCCAACTGGAGCGCGGCGGGGTGCAGATGGGTGCCGTCGTTGATGAGCTCGACCGTCACCCGCTCGTCCTCCAGGAGGGCGGCGATCGGGCCGGGGGCGCGGTGGCCGATCTGCGGCATGGCGTTGTAGAGGTGGGTGGCGACCGTGGCGCCCGCGTCGATCGCCTCGACCGTCTGCTCGTAGGTCGCGTCCGTGTGGCCGACGGCGGCGATCACGCCGTGCTCCGCGAGGAGCCGTACCGACTCGATGCCGCCGGGGAGTTCGGTGGCGAGGGTGACCATCTTCGCGTGCCCGCGCGCCGCGTCGACCAGCTTGCGGACCTCCGCCGGGTCCGGGTCCCGCAGCAGCGCCTCGGAGTGGGCGCCCTTGCGGCACGGGGAGATGAAGGGGCCCTCGAAGTGGATGCCGGCGATCTCGCCCTGCTCGGCGAGCTCGGAGAGGAGACCGGCCTGGCGGGCGAGGACGTCCATGTCGTCGGTGACGGTGGACGCGACGAGGGTGGTGGTGCCGTGCAGGCGGTGCGTGCGGACACCGGCGAGGATCTCGTCCGCCGTACCGGAGCTGAAGGAGGCTCCGCCGCCGCCGTGGTTGTGCAGGTCGACGAAGCCGGGGAGGAGCCAGTGGCCGGTGAGGTCGATGACCTGGGCGTTCTCGGCGGCTTCGGCGGCGATTTTCGTGCCGTCGACGACCAGGTGTCCCTTGTCGACCACTCCGGTCGGGAGGACTGTTCGGGCACCGGAGAGGATCAGTCCGTGGTCTGCGGGCTGCGGGTCCGTGGGGGCTGGTCGCGCCCGCGCGGCGGTAGCCGCAAATCGGACACTGCCCCGCGCCCCTGAAGGGGCGCTGTCGTGCGGCTCGGTCGCAGCCATCAGGGGGTTACCTCCGGAGTAGTGGTCGTAGTCAACAGGTCCTGGGCGAGCAGGCCCGCCCCCAAACAACCGGCCGTGTCTCCCAGCTCGGCCGGGACGATCGCCGGCAGTTTCTGGAACGTCACCCGGCGCTCCACCGCCTCCCGCAGCGGCTCGAAGAGAACGCTCCCCGCCTCCGCGAGGCCGCCGCCGATGATCAGGACCCGCGGGTCCAGCAGGGTGAGGGCCGTGACCAGGCCGTCGGCCAGTGCGGCCACCGCCTCCCCCCACACCCGGACGGCGTTCGGGTCGCCGGACGTGACCGCCTTGGCGCAGTCCGCCGCGTCCGCGTCCGGGTCGCCGCCGGCCTTCGCCCAGGCCTCGCTCACCGCGGCCGCCGACGCGTACCGCTCCAGACAGCCGCGCTGCCCGCACGGACAGGGGGCACCCTGCGGTCGTACGACGATGTGGCCGATCTCGCCCGCGAAGCCGTGCGCGCCCGATTCCACCCGGCCGTCCAGGCCGAAGCCGCCCGCGATGCCGGTGCCGAGAGCCACGAAGAAGAAGCGGTCCGCGCCCCGGCCCGCGCCGAGCCGGCCCTCTGCCAGGGCGCCGGTGCGTACGTCGTGGCCGAGGGCGGCCGGGATGCCGAGGCGGTCGGCGAGGAGGGCGCGCAGCGGGACGTCGCGCCAGCCGAGGTTGGCCGCGTAGACCGCGAGGCCGGCCTCCTCGTCCACTATCCCCGGGACGGCGAGACCGGCCGCCGACGCCGGCTCGCCGAGGTGCCGCTCGCCGTACGCCCGCAGCTCGGCGGCGAAGTCGAGGATGGCGGTGACGACTGCTTCGGGGCCGCGGTTCCTGCCGGTCGCGCGGCGGTCCTGGTGGAGCAGCTCGCCGTCCGGGCCGACCAGCGCGGCCTTCATTCCGGTGCCGCCCACGTCCAGGGCGATGACATGTCTCACGGGAACAGTGTGGCCCGCCGACCCGCAAGAGGTCTAGTCCACTTGCGTGGTGTAGACCTTATTCGTCAGACATATTGAACGGCGAGACAGTTGGACAGGGGCAGTAGACGTGCGGCGGCGTAGGGCAGGAATGATCGCGGTGGTGTCCGCAACGGGCATGACGGCGGTTCTCGGTGGGTGCGGGACGACGGGATCCTCGGACGTCACCCTCAGACTCGTCGCCGCCGACTACGGGGACTCGGCCGCCAACAGCTCCCAGAAGTACTGGGACAAGCTGGTCAAGGCCTACGAGGCCCAGCACTCCGGCGTGAAGGTCGACGTCACCGTCTACTCGTGGAAGGACGTCGACCGCAAGGTCAAGGACATGGTCGCCGCCGACAAGGCCCCCGACCTGGCGCAGATCGGCTCGTACGCCGACTACGCGGCCGCCGGCAAGCTGTACGAGGCAGGTGACCTGCTCTCCATCCCGGTCCAGGCCGACTTCCCGTCCCAGCTCGCCGAGGCGGGCCAGTGGAACCACGCGCAGTACGGCATGCCCTTTGCCGCATCTACGCGCGTCCTCTTCTACAACAAGACCCTCTTCTCCCAGGCCGGCATCACCACCCCGCCCACCACCTGGGACGAGCTCGCGGCCGACGCGAAGGCGCTCGAGGCGGACGGCGTGAAGTACCCGTACGCGCTGCCGCTCGGCCCCGAGGAGGCGCAGGCGGAGACCATGCAGTGGCTGCTCAGCGGCGGCAGCGGCTACACCGACGACACCGGCACGTACACGATCGACTCCTCGGAGAACGTCGACACCCTCACCTGGCTCAAGGACGAGCTGGTCGGCAAGGGCCTGACCGGCCCGGTGGCCCCGGCCGAGCTGAACCGCGCGACCGCGTTCGCCGCCTTCGCCGACGGCCAGGTCGGCATGCTCAACGGCCACCCCACGCTGATCAAGCAGGCCGAGAAGAAGGGCGTGAAGTTCGGCACGGTCCCGATGCCCGCCCGCGCCGGCCAGAGCACCAGCACCGCGTCCATGGGCGTGGCCGACTGGATGGCGGCGTTCAAGCAGAACGGCCACGCCGAGCAGGTCGGCGACTTCCTCGACTACGTCTACAGCGAGAAGAACGTCCTCGCCTTCTCCCGCGAGTACGGCCTGCTGCCCGTCACCACGTCCGCGTCCCAGACGATGACGGACTCCACGCAGGCCGAGGACAAGCAGTTGCGCCCCTTCCTGGAGCAGCTGCCCACGTCGGAGCTCTACCCCGCGGGCAAGACCTCCTGGGCCGCCATCAGCGCCGACATCAAGAAGCAGATCGGTACGGCGGTGAGCCCGGCCGGCAACCCGACCGGTGTCCTCACCCGGCTCCAGGCCGAGGCGGCGAAGGCGGACAGCCGTACGGCGGCGGCGACCGGCTGAGCGCTACGGTTCTCGTCATGGACCGGCACGAACTGGGCGCGCGCGAGCAGGCCGTCCTCGCCCTCGAACGCCGGGGCTTTCCGAGCCCCGGCGCGAAGGAACGAGCGATACGCGAGGAACTGGACCTGGCTCCGGTGCGCTACTACCAGCTCCTGAACGCCCTGCTGGACGACGAGCGGGCACTGGCTCACGACCCGGTGACCGTGAACAGGTTGCGGCGGGTACGGGAGGCACGCCGCTCGGAACGCTGACTCCGTCTGCGGGCCGGTGGGGGCTGGTCGCGCCCACGCGGCGGAGCCGCATATCGACTCGGCCCCGCGCCCCTGAGGGGGCGCTGCCGCTGACGGAGTGGTCGGATACTGTCGGTTGCATGGGAACCCACATCACGGAACCCCTCCCGACGCCGCGCACCCAGGCCGGGCGCGACGGCCTCGCCGCCCTCCTCGCGCACCCCGGCTCCGCCCTCGTCGGACTCGACTTCGACGGCACGCTCGCGCCGATCGTCGCCGATCCCGAGCAGGCCCGCGCCCACCCGGACGCCGTACCGGTGCTGGCCGCGCTCGCCCCGAAGGTGGCCGCCGTCGCCGTCGTCACCGGGCGCCCGGCCGAGGTGGCCGTCCGGTACGGCGGCTTCGCCGGGGTGCCCGGCCTGGAACACCTCGTCGTCCTCGGCCACTACGGCGCCGAACGCTGGGACGCGGCCACCGGCGAGATCACCGCACCGCCCCCGCACCCCGGCATCGCCGCCGTCCGCGCCGAACTCCCGGCCGTCCTCGAACGTGCCGGAGCCTCGCAGGGCACCTGGATCGAGGAGAAGGGCCGGGCGATCGCGGTCCACACCCGCCGCGCCGCCGACCCACAGGCCACCTTCGAGACCCTCCGTGCCCCCCTCACCGACCTGGCCACCCAGCACGCCCTGATCGTCGAACCGGGCCGCCTGGTCCTGGAACTCCGCCCCCCGGGCATGGACAAGGGTGTGGCGCTGAGTGAGTACGCGAGGCACATCTCCGCGGGCGCGGTCCTCTACGCGGGCGACGACCTCGGCGACATCCCCGCCTTCGCCGCCATCGAGAAACTCCGCACGGAGGGCGTCCCCGGCCTCCTGGTGTGCAGCGGCAGCACAGAGGTGACAGAACTGGCCGACCGAGCGGACGTGGTGGTGGACGGCCCGGAGGGAGTGGTCAGACTGCTGAGGAGCCTGGCTGCTCTGAGTGCTTCATGACTTGTAGCGACCCGTAACTCAAGCGCCCCGTAAGGGGCGCGGGGAACTGCGCGACAAGCCCCCACCGGCCCGCAGCCGAATCTCGACCCGGGCTACCCGCCCAACGCCTCAAGCTGCTCAAGAAACCACCGCGCAGGCGGCAACGCCGTAGCCGCCTCCGCCAACCTCTTGCAGCGCTCCGCCCGCTCCTCCACCGGCATGGCCAGCGCCTGCGCCAACGCCTCCGCCGTCCCCCCGATGTCGTACGGGTTCACGACCACCGCGTCCTCGCCCAGCTCCTCGTACGCCCCCGCCTCCCGCGACAGGACCAGGACACACCCCTCGTCCGACACCACGGGGATCTCTTTCGCCACCAGGTTCATGCCGTCCCGGATCGGGTTCACCAGGGCCACGTCGGCCAGCCGGTACGCCGCCAGCGAGCGTGCGAAGTCGTCCTTGACGTGCAGTACCACCGGCGTCCAACCGGGCGTCCCGTAGGCCGCGTTGATCTCGTCGGCGACCCGCTGCACCTCCGCCGTGTAGTCCCGGTAGACGGACAGGTCCTGCCGTGACGGGTACGCGAACGCGACATGCACCACCCGCTCCCGCCACTCGGGGTGGTCTTCGAGCAGCTGCCGGTACGCCAGCAGCCCCCGCACGATGTTCTTCGACAGCTCCGTCCGGTCGACGCGCACGATGGTCCTGCGCCGCGCGTCCCCCGTCCCCTCGCCGCCGATCTCTTCTCGCAGCGCCCGCATCCGCTCGTCCACGTCCGGCTCGTGCGACCGCTTCCGCAGGAAGTCCGCGTCGGCACCCAGCCCGTGCACCCCGATCCGGGTCCCACCCGACGACGGATCCGCGGCCGGGATCCCCGGGCCCAGCACCGCATGGCAGCAGTCGACGAACGCGTCCGCCCACCGCCGGGTCAGGAACGCCGCGTGGTCGGCGCCCAGGATGCCGGTCAGCAGTTCCGCCGCGATGTCGTCGGGGAGCAGGCGGAAGTAGTCCGGCGGTGCCCAGGGTGTGTGGGAGAAGTGGCCGATCCGCAGGTCAGGGCGGAGGCGGCGGAGCATGCGAGGGGCGAGGGCCAGGTGGTAGTCCTGGATGACCACCACCGCGCCCTCGGCCGCCTCCTGCGCCAGCGCTTCCGCGAAGGCGCGGTTGTAGGCCTGGTAGGACTCCCACCGGCGCCGGAACTCCGCGTCGAAGACCGGCTCCAGCGGGGTCTGGTAGAGCATGTGGTGGACGAACCAGAGGACCGAGTTCGCGATGCCGTTGTACGCGTCGGAGAACACGTCCGCGTCGATGTCGAGCATCCGGACCTGCTGCCCGCCGCTGTCCCCGGCCGGCAGCCGGCCGCCCCCGGCCCGCCGCACCGCCTCCCGGTCGCCGTCGCCCAGCGCGGCGCACACCCACACCGCGTTCGCGTCAGGGCCGATGGCCGACAGTCCCGAGACCAGTCCGCCGCCGCCCCGTTTGGCGTGCAGCGAACCGTCCTCGCGCAGGTCGTACGAGACCGGGCCGCGGTTCGAGGCGACCAGCACCTCGGCACCGCCGGTGGAAGCCATGGGGGAAGCCATACGCCACAACCTAGCCCGGCCCGTAAACGCTCAAACGTACGGCCGCGCCCGACGCGCCGCCGTATACGGCCGTACGGCGAAGTCGCGCCACCGGGTGCGCGGCCGGTACGAAGGCGTCACGCCACCCGGTGCGCGGCCGGTACTTAGGCGTCACGCCACCTTGCGTTCGGCGTACTCCGCGATCTCCGCCATCGGCGGCCGCTCCTCCGTGTCCACGGAGTACGTGCGCGGTTCGAAGCCGTCCTCGCCCCGTTCGAACTGGGTGAGGGAAGGGCGGATCAGGTGGCCGCGGGCCAGTCGCAGCTGGGCCGTGCGGTAGATCGCGGCGGACATCCGGCCGAGGGCCTGGCCGTCCTGGTGGCGGTGCTTGCGGACCCCCACGTCGACCTGCGCCAGCGCGTTGAGCCCCACCAGGTGCAGGGCGTCGACCAGCATGCCCAGCTCCACGCCGTAGCCGACCGGGAAGGGGAGCTGTTCGAGGAGCGAGCGGCGGGCCGCGTACTCGCCGCCGAGCGGCTGCACGAAACCGGCCAGCTGCGGCCAGTGCATGTTCAGCAGCGGGCGGGCCATCAGCTCGGTGACCCGGCCGCCCTGTCCGGCGGCGCCGCCGAGCGGGCGGTCGTACATCGCCTTGACCAGGTCCACGTCCGGGTCGGTGAGGAGCGGGCCGACGATGCCGGTGACGAAGTCGGAGGAGAAGTCCCGCAGGTCGGCGTCGATGAAGCAGACGACGTCCCCCGAGGTGACGAGCAGCGAGCGCCACAGCACCTCGCCCTTGCCGGGGACGGCCGGGATGCGGGGCAGGATCTCGTCGCGGTGCACGACACGGGCGCCGGCCGCCGCGGCGACGGCCGCCGTGCGGTCGGTGGAGCCGGAGTCGACGACCACGATCTCGTCGACGAGCGGCACCTGCTGCATGAGGTCGTGGCGGATGATCGCGACGATGTCGCCGACGGTCTCCTCCTCGTTGAGCGCGGGCAGCACGACGCTGACCGTCTGCCCGGAGGACCGTTTGGCGGCCATGATCTTGTGCAGGGGGCGGTCGGTTACGGACCAGGAGCGGGTGGCCAGCCAGCGCTCGGCTTCTTCCAGCACGGTCAGCGGCTCCTCACTGTCACGGTCACACGACGAGGTGTGATCCATCTCGCGGTTCGGACGACTCTCTCAACTGTCCTGGCCTTCGGTTACAGTCTTGAACAACGCCGATGACCATCGCATGTCCTGGGGTCACCCGGCGTTGACAACCACATACCGCTCATCCAGAGGGGCAGAGGGAAACGGCCCGTTGAAGCCCCGGCAACCCTCCAGTCGGTTCTCGTAGATCGCCGATCAGTGTCGATCGCTCGCGAGGCTCCCGGCTAGGGAAGGTGCCAAATCCGTCTCACGGCGAAATGCGTCGTGAGGAAGATGAGGAGAAAGGGCCTCGCCTCACATGGCTGTGCAGACTGTTGCAAGCACCACCGATTCCACCGTAGACCTCGGCCCCGCCGCTGCCCTGAGCTGCCGCGAGTGCGGTCACCGGGTGCCGCTCGGCCCGGTGTTCGCCTGCGAGGAGTGTTTCGGCCCGCTGGAGATCGCGTACGACTTCTCGGCCTACGAAACCGAGGAGCTCCGCAAGCAGATCGAAGCGGGTCCCGCGAACATCTGGCGCTACGCGCCGCTGCTGCCCGTCCCCGCGGACGTGGCCACCAAGCCGAACATCAACCCCGGCTGGACCAAGCTCGTCAAGGCCGACAACCTGGCCAAGGAGCTGGGCGTCACCGGCGGCCTGTACGTGAAGGACGACTCCGGCAACCCGACGCACTCCTTCAAGGACCGCGTCGTCGCCCAGGCCGTCGAGGCCGCCCGTGCCTTCGGCTACACCACCCTCTCCTGCTCCTCCACCGGCAACCTGGCCGGCGCGGTCGGTGCCGCCGCCGCCCGGGCCGGCTTCCGCTCCTGCGTGTTCATCCCGCACGACCTGGAGCAGGGCAAGGTCGTCATGGCCGCGATCTACGGCGGCGAGCTCGTCGGCATCGAGGGCAACTACGACGACGTGAACCGTTTCTGCTCCGAGCTGATCGGCGACCCGGCCGGCGAGGGCTGGGGCTTCGTCAACGTCAACCTGCGGCCCTACTACGCGGAGGGCTCCAAGACCCTGGCGTACGAGATCTGCGAGCAGCTCGGCTGGCAGATCCCGGACCAGCTGGTCATCCCGATCGCCTCCGGCTCGCAGCTCACGAAGATCGACAAGGGTCTGCAGGAGCTGATCAAGCTCGGTCTCGTCGAGGACAAGCCGTACAAGATCTTCGGTGCCCAGGCCGAGGGGTGCTCGCCGGTGTCGGTGGCCTACAAGGAGGGCCACGACGTGGTCCGCCCGCAGAAGCCGAACACCATCGCCAAGTCCCTCGCCATCGGCAACCCGGCCGACGGCCCGTACGTCCTCGACATCGCGCGCCGCACCGGCGGTGCCGTGGAGGACGTGAACGACGAGCAGGTCGTCGACGCGATCAAGCTGCTTGCGCGCACCGAGGGAATCTTCGCGGAAACCGCCGGCGGAGTGACGGTTGGAGTCACCAAGAAGCTCATTGAGAATGGGTTGATTGATCCGGCGAAGTCGGTCGTTGTACTCAACACCGGTGATGGACTGAAGACGCTGGACGCGGTGGCGGGCACCGGGCTCACGGCGACCATTCGCCCGAATCTGGAGTCTTTCCATGAGGCCGGGCTCGCCTGAGTCCCCCGAGAAATAGGGCGTTGCCCAGACCGGAGGTAAAAACGTGAGCGTCACCGTTCGCATCCCCACCATCCTGCGCGCCTACACCGGCGGTCAGGCCGAAGTCGCCGCCGAAGGCGCCACGCTCGGCGAGGTCATCTCCGACCTGGAGAAGAACCACACCGGCATCTCCGCGCGCGTTCTCGACGACCAGGGCAAGCTGCGCCGGTTCGTCAATGTGTACGTCAATGACGACGACGTGCGGTTCGAGCAGGGCCTGGAGACCGCCACCCCGGACGGGGCGGGTGTCTCCATCATCCCGGCCGTCGCCGGTGGCTGACCTGCCGGTCTGCTTGACAGGCTGATCGAATGACCGAACATTACCTTCGGTAACGCCGATCACCGACTGTTCATCTGATTGCCCCCTCCGTGAGAGAAGCGGAGGGGGCAATTCTGTGTGGTTGAGCGCGGTACAGTTGGGGAACGCGGTCCCGATCTCCAGGTCGGGGGCCCCGTATTCGATACCGCGAGCCCGACAAGAAGTAGCCAAAGTGTGCGGGTTATATGCGGCTTTTGCGGCCTTTATGGGGCCCGACTTGCCCTGAATTCGGCCGAATTCTTGCTACATTCCGGACCCCTTCCGTCCAGAATTCTCGTCCGATTGACCTGTTGCAGACGGCAGTTGGACAGATACATTCAGCCGCGGTCGACGCGTTCCGGCGCACGCCCCCAACCAATGGGGGGTGAGGTCTGACCCGGATCCGCGAAGTGTGGATCTGTGCAAGGGCCAGTAATAGGGGAGTTAGGCATGGCTCAGGGCACCGTCAAGTGGTTCAACGCGGAGAAGGGGTACGGCTTCATCGCGGTCGACGGTGGTGCGGATGTTTTCGTCCACTACAGCGCGATTCAGATGGACGGCTACCGCACCCTGGAAGAGGGTCAGCGGGTCGATTTCGAGATCTCGCAGGGCCAGAAGGGGCCGCAGGCGGACATGGTCCGGCTCGCGACCAGCTGAAGCACGCGCCGACTGACTGCAGCGACGTTCTTCCGTTCTTCTGCTGAAGGGCTCGCACCCGCCGGGTGCGAGCCCTTCAGCGTGCCCGGGGTCCCGTCCCGGCGGGCCCGGAGGCCCGGCTGCGGCGCGCCCGGAGGTCCTGCCGGAGTGCGAGAGGCGCTTGCACTCGACCATGCCGAGTGCTAATCATTGGCGTTAGCACTCTGAAGGTGAGAGTGACAACGAAGGACCGGGTCGGTGAGGCCCGCAGGCCGGGTGGGGCAAGGAACCCACGGGTCGGCGAGCCGTCCGTCGCGGGCGCGGGCGCGGTCCGAAGACTCACCCCCAGTCCTGGAGGGACCACTTCACATGGCCAAGATCATCGCGTTCGACGAGGAGGCGCGGCGCGGCCTTGAGCGCGGTATGAACCAGCTCGCCGACGCCGTCAAGGTCACCCTCGGCCCCAAGGGCCGCAACGTCGTCCTTGAGAAGAAGTGGGGCGCCCCCACGATCACCAACGATGGTGTGTCCATCGCCAAGGAGATCGAGCTGGAGGACCCGTACGAGAAGATCGGCGCCGAGCTGGTCAAGGAAGTCGCCAAGAAGACGGACGACGTCGCCGGCGACGGTACGACCACCGCGACCGTGCTCGCCCAGGCCCTGGTCAAGGAAGGCCTGCGCAACGTCGCCGCCGGTGCCAACCCGATGGCCCTGAAGCGCGGTATCGAGAAGGCCGTCGAGGCCGTCTCCGGTGCCCTGCTGGAGCAGGCGAAGGACGTCGAGACCAAGGAGCAGATCGCCTCCACGGCCTCCATCTCCGCCGCCGACACCCAGATCGGCGAGCTCATCGCCGAGGCCATGGACAAGGTCGGCAAGGAAGGCGTCATCACCGTCGAGGAGTCCCAGACCTTCGGTCTGGAGCTGGAGCTCACCGAGGGTATGCGCTTCGACAAGGGCTACATCTCGGCGTACTTCGCCACCGACATGGAGCGTATGGAGGCGTCCCTCGACGACCCGTACATCCTGATCGCCAACTCGAAGATCGGCTCCGTCAAGGACCTGCTCCCGCTCCTGGAGAAGGTCATGCAGTCGGGCAAGCCGCTGCTGATCATCGCCGAGGACGTCGAGGGCGAGGCCCTGTCGACCCTGGTCGTCAACAAGATCCGCGGCACCTTCAAGTCCGTCGCGGTCAAGGCCCCGGGCTTCGGCGACCGCCGCAAGGCGATGCTGAACGACATCGCCATCCTCACCGGCGGCGAGGTCATCTCCGAGGAGGTCGGTCTCAAGCTCGAGAACACGACCCTCGACCTGCTGGGCAAGGCCCGCAAGGTGGTCATCACCAAGGACGAGACCACCATCGTCGACGGCGCCGGCTCGTCCGACCAGGTCGCCGGCCGGGTCAACCAGATCCGCGCCGAGATCGAGCAGTCCGACTCGGACTACGACCGCGAGAAGCTCCAGGAGCGCCTGGCCAAGCTCGCCGGTGGCGTCGCCGTCATCAAGGCCGGTGCCGCGACCGAGGTCGAGCTCAAGGAGCGCAAGCACCGCATCGAGGACGCCGTGCGCAACGCCAAGGCGGCCGTCGAGGAGGGCATCGTCGCCGGTGGTGGCGTGGCCCTGCTGCAGGCCTCCCAGGTGTTCGAGAAGCTGGAGCTGGAGGGTGACGAGGCGACCGGCGCACAGGCCGTGAAGCTCGCCCTCGAGGCCCCGCTGAAGCAGATCGCCGTCAACGCCGGCCTCGAAGGCGGCGTCGTGGTGGAGAAGGTCCGCAACCTCACCCCGGGTCACGGCCTCAACGCCGCGACCGGCGAGTACGTCGACCTGATCGCCGAGGGCATCATCGACCCGGCGAAGGTGACGCGCTCTGCCCTGCAGAACGCCGCCTCCATCGCCGCGCTGTTCCTCACCACCGAGGCCGTCATCGCCGACAAGCCGGAGAAGGCCGCCGCGGCCGCTCCGGGCGGCATGCCGGGCGGTGACATGGACTTCTGAGCCTGACGGCTCGGCAGCTCCGACGCAGCACCGAGGGCGGCACTCCCTGTTCGACAGGGAGTGCCGCCCTTCGTCGTACGCGCCCCCCCCGCGTTCCCCCCGTGTCCCCCCGTGTCCCCCCGTGTCCGGGGTCACACCGCACTTGCACGGGACCGGGAATGCGCACGACCGGGCAGGTCGTTGTGCACAGACGTGCACTCGATGCGCGTGCACATACCGTCTGGTATACGACCTTCGGTATGCGATCGGCCAGTACTTCGACCGGTCGGTATACGACCTACCCACGAGGAGCCCCCCACGTGACCGTCACCACGCCCCCCGCCTCCCGCGCGGCCGAGATCCTCTCCCGTCCCATCGCCCTGAACGGGCTCACGGTCCCCAACCGGATCGTGATGGCGCCGATGACCCGCCAGTTCAGCCCCGGCGGCGTTCCCGGTGAGGACGTGGTCTCGTACTACTCCCGCCGGGCCGCCGCCGGTGTCGGTCTGATCGTCACCGAGGGGACGTACGTCGGCCACGACTCGGCCGGAGGTAGCAGCCGTGTCCCGCGGTTCCACGGCGAGGAGCAGCTGGCGGGCTGGGCGAAGGTGGCCGAGGGGGTGCACGCGGCCGGCGGCACGATCGTCCCGCAGCTCTGGCACATCGGCATGGTCCGCAAGCAGGGCCAGGCGCCGTACGCGGACGCCCCGGCCGTCGGTCCCTCCGGCATCCGCCTGGACGGCGCCGAGGGCGAGGGCAAGGCGATGACCCAGCAGGACCTGGACGACGTCATCGGCGCGTTCGCCGAGGCCGCGGCCGCCGCCGAGCGCATCGGCTTCGACGGCGTCGAGCTGCACGGCGCCCACGGCTACCTGCTCGACCAGTTCCTGTGGGCGGGCACCAACCGCCGCACCGACGCGTACGGCGGCGACCCGGTCGCCCGTACGAAGTTCGCGGCGGAGGTCGTGGCCGCCGTACGCGCGGCGGTCTCCCCGGAGTTCCCGATCATCCTCCGCTACTCGCAGTGGAAGTCCGACAACTACGACGCGCGCCTCGCGGAGACCCCCGAGGAGCTGGAGGCGATCCTCACCCCGCTGGCCGCCGCCGGCGTCGACGTCTTCCACGCCTCCACCCGCCGCTACTGGCTCCCCGAGTTCGAGGGCTCCGACCTGAACCTGGCCGGCTGGACCAAGAAGCTCACCGGCCGGCCCACCATCACCGTCGGCTCGGTCGGCCTCGACGGCGACTTCATCAGGGGCTTCGCGGGCGAGGGCTCCCCGCTCAAGAGCATCGACGACCTCCTCGACAGCCTGGAGCGCGACGAGTACGACATGGTCGCCGTCGGCCGTGCCCTGCTCCAGGACCCCGAGTGGGCGGCGAAGGTCCTCGCCGGCCGCACGGAGGAGCTGTCCGCCTACGACGCGGCGGCGCTGAAGACTCTGAGCTGACCCCACCCGTTCGCCCTCGGGTCAGCCGGCGATCCGTCCGAAGAACCCGAGGGCGGACGCGTACCCGCTCAAAGCCACCCCGCGATGCTCATGACCAGGGCGACCACGCCCTGTACCGGCAAGGACAGGACGCCGAAGATCAGGGCGCCCCAGCGCGGGGCGTCCGCCTCCGAGCCCTTGTACCTCCCCCAGCTCCAGCCGCCGACGACGGCCAGGAGCGGGACGAGGGCCAGCACGACATGACCCGTCGCGAGCAGCGGGACCACGTCGAGCGCCAGCAGCACCCCGATCCCGGCCCGGACGCCCCGCGCCTCGCGCGTCTCCGGCCGGCCGAAGTGCATCGCGCCGTAGATCACCGAGTGCACGGCGGCGACGAGGATGCAGATGACGAGCGCGCCCCAGGCCCGTTCGCCCAGGGCCGCGAGGAAGTGCCCCCGCACCAGCCCCTCCAGGAGGGCGCCCGGCGAGGTGAAGGCGGAGATCCCGAGCACGATCAGGATCGAGACGCGCAACTGCTTGAGCAGGCCGGTCATCGTCCTTCGCCTGTCGCGCAGGTGGTGTATGTCGTCACGGCTGGGCTCTCGGGTCGGCGGCTGTCCGAGGCATGGGACGCCAGGAACCTGTGAGGGCGCCTCCCGGGAACGGTCACGAGATGCCCAAGGAACGGGCTGCGGGTCTTCCTGACTCTTGACCTGGCCGGAAGCTGTCGTTCCAAGTGGTGCGCATTCTATGCGCGGGCCGTGCGTGGGCTGTCCGGCAGAGTGGCTCTGAGCTGCCATAACGACTCAAGTCGGGTGCGAGACCAGCCCGCTTGCCGCACGTACTTCGTTATTTGCTTGTGACGACCACCGAGGTCACCGGTACCGTCCCGGGCATGCGGATACTCCATCTCTCGGACACCCACCTGGACCGCACCGACGCCCCCAACAGACGGGGTGTCAACGCCACCGCGTCGCTGCGGCTGATGCTCGACGAACTCCGCCATCTCCAGGGCCTCGACGCGGTCGTCGTCACCGGTGACCTCGCCGACGACGGCTCGGCGGAGGCGTACACGGCCCTGCGCACCCTGATCGGCGCCTACGCCGAGGCCCGGAACATCCCCGTCCTGTGCACCACCGGCAACCACGACGAGCGCGAGGCGTTCGCCAAGGTGCTGGGCAGCGGGCATCTGGACGCCGACGGCACCGATCGCGCCGAGCTGGTGTTCGGGGCGGAGGAGCGGGCCGCCGTGAGTTCGGTCGGCGGCTGGCGCTTCGTCACCCTGGACTCGCTCGTGCCGGGCAAGGTCCACGGCCGGCTCGGCGCGCCCCAGCTGAAGTGGCTGCGCGAGGTGCTGCGCACCCCGGCCGAGCGCGGCACGGTCCTCGCCCTCCACCACCCGCCCCTCGCCCTGGACATCTCGCTGACCCAGCAGGCCTTCGGGCTGCGCGACCCCGGCGACCTGGCGGCGGCGATCCGGGGGAGCGACGTACGGGTGATCCTCACGGGCCACTACCACCTCCAGCTCTTCGGGCTGCTGGAGTCGGTGCCGGTGTGGGTGACGCCGGGGGTGGTCAACCGGATCGACCTGACCGTGGCGCCCGGCGGTGAGCGGGCGGTGCGCGGGGCGTCGGCGTCGCTGGTGGAGCTGGGCGGGCCCGCGAGCCCGATGTTCCACACCTTCCATGCGCGGGATCCGCGGGCCCATGAGACGGTGTACGAGATCGACGAGGCGGAGGCCAGGGCGTTCGTGGCCCGGCACGGCTGACCTGGACTGCCAGGACGGCCGGACTGCCGGGACTGCCGGGACTGCCCGGACCGGCTGGACTGCCATGGCTGCCTGGATTCACTCCAACGGGTGAGGGGTGTTCGGCACTCGTGCGAAGTGCCGGACGTTTCATCAGTGACCGGCCGTGAAACGGCGGCGAGCAGCCGGAGAGGCGGCTGCGATCGCCGTCGGGGCGCGGCAGCGGTCAGTCGTCGGAAGTGGCAGCAACCAGCCGTCGAAGTCGAAAGCGAGCGATCATGATCACGAACGAGTCCGCCGAGTCGGCGCCCGCGGCCGAGGGTCCCGTCGTGCGCACCGCCGCCGGTGCCGTGCGGGGCCTGCGGGAGGGCGGCCTGGCGGTCTTCCGGGGGATACCGTTCGCCGAACCTCCGGTGGGAGCGGCCAGGTTCGCGGCGCCCCGCCCGGCGCGGCCCTGGGAGGGGACGCGTGAGGCGTACGCCTTCGGCCCGCCGCCCCCGCAGGACCTGGGCATCCAGGGAGCCCCGGGTGTCCTGGAGGCCCCCGAGGGCGACGACTGGCTGACGGTGAACGTGTGGACACCCGCCCCGGACCCGGCCGCCCGCCGCCCGGTGATGGTGTGGATCTACGGCGGCGCCTACAAACTGGGCCACTCCGGCAGCCCCGGCTACGACGCCCAGCACATCGCCCGCGACGGCGACGTGGTCGTGGTCTCGCTCAACTACCGCGTCGGCATGGAGGGTTTCGCCCACATCGAGGGGGCGCCCGCCAACCGGGGCCTGCTGGACCAGGTGGCGGCGCTGGAGTGGGTGCGGGAGAACATCGAGGCCTTCGGCGGCGACCCCGACCGGGTCACGGTCTTCGGCGAGTCCGCGGGCGCCGGATCGGTGGCCTCCCTCCTGGCGATGCCGAGGGCGCGGGGCCTGTTCCGGCGGGCGATCGCGCAGAGCGTCCCGGGCACCTTCTTCTCCGCCGAGCTCGCCGAGGACATCGGCAGGGCCCTCGCGGCCGAGGCCGGCCTGCGCCCCACGGCGGCCGACCTGGCGGCGACCGACCCGCGCCGGCTGACGGAGGCCGGGCAGGCGCTCGGCGCCAAGATGCCCCAGCACGTGGACCGTTGGGGCCAGATCGCGCCGACGGTCACCCCGTTCTCCCCGGTGGTCGACGGCGAGGTGCTCCCCACCACCCCCTGGCAGGCGCTGGCGTCCGGCTCCGCGCGGGACGTGGACCTCCTCGTCGGTCACAACCGCGACGAGTTCCGGCTGTTCCTGGTCATGAGCGGGATGTACGGCAAGATCACGGAGGAGCAGGCGACCGGCGCCCTGCGCCTGTTCGCGCCGGGCGGCGCGGCGGGCGACCACGCCTACCGCACCGCCCACCCCGACGCCTCGCCGAGCGAGCTGTACGAACGGGTCCAGACCGACTGGCTGTTCGCCATACCGTCCCTGCGTCTGGCGGAGGCACAGACCGCGGGCGGCGGCCGGGCCCACCTCTACGAACTGACCTGGGGCGCCCCGGGCAACGGCGGGCTGCTCGGCGCCTGCCACGGCCTGGACATCCCGCTCCTGTTCGGCACGTTCGAGGCGGACCTGGCCAACCTCCTCTGGGCGGGCACCGGCGTCACCCCCGAGGCGAAGGACCTCTCCGCCCGCTTCCGCACCGCGTGGACGTCCTTCGCGGCGACCGGCGATCCGGGCTGGCCGGCCTTCGACACCGAGGCCCGCCTCACCCAGGTCCTGGACACGACACCGACGGTGACGGCGTACCCGGAGGAGGCGAGCAGGCAGCTGTGGGAGGGATACGAGTTCACTCCCTCACCACTGCTGGGCTGAGGGCGGCTCGGCCTGGCTGGGCCCGGCCCGGCTAGGCCTTGTCGGCGGGTCCGTCCAGGTCCGCCGCCTCGGGCAGGATCACCATGTCGATCTCCGGCCGCCCGAGCAGCGGACCCAGCGCCATTCCGCGCTCCGGCGGCCAGAACCGGGGCTCCTCGCCGGGTACGGGATCGTCCCCGCCCTCCAGCCACAGTCCCTCGCCCCCGCCGGGGGTGAAGAAGGACACCATGCGGACCTGCTCGTCGGTGCGGTTGCGGAACCGGTGCCGGGTGCCCCGCGGGATGAAGACGAAGTCACCGGCATGCGCCAGGAAGGTCTCCTCGCCGTTCAGGAACTCGACCTCGCCCGCTATGACGTAGAAGGACTCGTCGGCGGCCTTGTGCACATGTGCCACCGGGCCGCCGCCCGGCGGCACCCAGCAGTCGGTGAAGCCCAGGATGCCGCCGGTGGAGTCGGCCGGTGCCAGGGTCGAGTAGACGTCGCCGGACATCCACTTGACCACGCCCTTCTCGGCGGGGACATGCATGACGCGCGGACGGAGGTAGTCCGCGATCTCCGCGATCTCCGCGATCTCCACGTCATTGTTCGGCGGTGCAGAACTCATGTCTTTTCCTCTTGGAAAGTGAGGTACCTCGTGCGCCGGGCGAGGGGGCGCCGCCCGGAGGTCTGTGGTGGTGCGCGGCCGCGGATCGCGCGACGGCTCAGCGGACGCCGTACTCGCGTGCCAGCCGGGCGGCGGTTGCGGCGCCGGCGGTGAAGGGCTCGCCGTGGCCGGGCAGCAGCACGCCCGCCGCCGGCAGTTCGTCGAGGCGGTCCAGGGCGGCGAGCGCGGCCCGGCTGTCGTGGGTGAAGCAGCGGCACACCAGCGTCGGCCCGGTGTGGCCGGAGAACGCGTCGGCGGTGACCAGGGCGTCGCCGGTGAAGAGCAGGCCGCGGTCGGCGAGGAGGTACGCGGTGCTGCCGGGCGTGTGTCCGGCCAGGACGACGGCCTGCGGGGCGCCCGGCAGGTCCTTCAGCACCAGGTCGTTGTCGAAGACCCGCGCCCCCTGCACGGCGGGCGCGGTGAACGCCCCGGAGCGGGCCAGCTGGAAGGGGAGGGCGAGTGCGGAGGGCCGGCGCAGCAGGTAGGGGAGCATCGAGCGCTCCGGCTTGGCGTGGCGGTTCGCGCTCCGCGGGCCGTCGCGCAGGATGCCCGCGTCCCGCTCGTGGATCCAGATGTCGGCGCCGGCCCGCTGGAGGGTGTGGGCCAGGCCGGTGTGGTCGAGATGGCCGTGGGTCAGGAGCACGGCACGGATGTCGGCGACGGGGCGGCCGAGGTCGTCCAGCAGCGCGCCCAGCTGTTCGAGGTGCGCGGGCAGTCCCGCGTCGACGAGGACGAGGCCGTCGGGGTCCTCGATCAGGTAGAAGTTGACGCCGTGATCGCCGAGGCGATGCACGCCGGGTGCCACCTGCACGGGCGCAGGACGGGACATGGGAGCCTCCGGCAACGGGGCTGGCTATATTCGATACAGCGGACTGTAACAGATTGAGGGGGTGTGCCGATGGCAGGTGAGACGCCGCGCCGGCCCTACAACTCCGAGCGCCGGCGCGAGGCCGCGCGCCGCAACCGGACGGCGGTCCTGGAGGCCTGCCGCGAGCTGCTCTTCAAGGACGGCTTCCACGCCACGACCATCCGTGCGGTGGCCGAGCGGGCCGGTGTCTCCGCCGAAACCGTCTACAAGTCGTTCGGCGGCAAACCGGGCATGGTCAAGGCCCTGTGGGACATCACGCTGGCCGGGGACGACGAACCGGTGCCCATGGCGGACCGCCCCCAGACCCGCGAGATCCTGCGGACGGCGGACCCGGTCGCCAAGCTCCGGCTCTACGCCGCGTACGTGCGCGGCATCCATGAGCGGATGGCCGCGCTGTTCGCCCTGCTGACCCAGGCCGGGCCGGAGGTCGGGGAGATCCTGGAGACCGGCGAGCGGGAGCGGCTGACCGGTGTCACCGCGTTCGTCACGCACCTCGACGAGAGCGGTGTGCTGCGGCCGGGGGCGGACCCGGCCCACCTCGCGGACGCCGTCTGGGCCCTGGCGGGACCGCAGCTGTTCACGCAGCTCACCGCGGGACGCGGCTGGTCGGCCGGCACCTACGAGGAATGGCTGGCCGACACGCTCACCGCCACGCTCCTGTCCGGGGAGCGGTTGCCCGGGGAACGGTGAGCGCGGGAACGGTGAGCGTGGGGCCGGAGGGTGGTCACGGCAGGATCGAGTCCACGTATCCGCCGTCCACCCGCAGGGCGCCTCCGGTGGTGGCCGAGGCCTGGTCGGAGCTGAGGTAGACGACCATGTGGGCGATCTCGTCCGGTTCGATCAGGCGCTGCAGCAGCGACTGGGGCCGGTGCTCGCGCATGAAGACGCGCTGGGCCTCGTCCCAGGGCAGGTCGCGGTCGACGAGTTCGTAGACGAAGTCCTCGACGCCTCCGGTGTGGGTGGGACCCGCGATCACGGAGTTCACGGTGACGCCGGTGCCGGCGGCCTGCTTGGCGAAGCCGCGGCCCACCGCGAGCAGCGCGGTCTTCGACATGCCGTAGTGGATCATCTCCGCGGGGATGACCACCGCCGAGTCGCTGGCGATGTACTGGACGCGCCCCCACCCGCGTTCGGTCATGCCCGGCAGGAAGAGGCGGGTCAGCCGCACGGCGGCCAGGACGTTCACCTCGAAGTAGCGCCGCCACTCGTCGTCGGTGATCCGCAGCGGGTCCTCGGCGCCGAAGATCCCCAGGTTGTTGACGAGGATGTCCACCCGCGGCAGCACCTCGGCCGCTCGTCGGGCGCCCTCCTCGCCGGTCACGTCCGCCGCGACCGGGACGAAATCGGCGCCGGGCACCTGTACTGCCAGGCGGGCGATGCTCTCCTCGACGCGCCGCGCGTCCCGGCCGTTGACCCCCACCCGGGCCCCGGCACGGGCCAGACCGGCGGCGATCGCCGCCCCGATGCCCTGTGTGGAGCCGGTGACCAGTGCCGTGCGACCCGTCAGATCGATCCTCATTGCGCCGAACCCCTTCCGCGTACGTGTCAGGGCTCAGGTACCCGGGCCGGCGCCCCGGCACCGAGGGTTCGGGCGTTCAGCCCCTGGATGGCGGCACCGGCGTCGGGCGATGTGGTGTGTCACTCCGGTGGCGCTGCGGTGATCCGCTTCTCGAACCAGTGATGGGCGTACGGCTCGTCGTTGAAGGCGGCGACCTCCTGGAAGCCGAAGGAGTGGTAGAGGTTGATCGCGGCGCTCAGCGACTTGTTGGTGTCGAGGCGCAGGGTGTCGTGGCCGTGCCGGGCGGCCCGCGTCTCCAGCTCGGTCAGGAACCGGCGGGCGAGGCCGAGCCTGCGGGCCTGCGGGGCGACCCACATGCGCTTGATCTCCGCCGGAGCCCCGGGCGGCAGTTTCACCCCCGCGCAGCCGACGGGTTCGCCGTGCAGCCGGGCGATCAGGAACAGGCCGTGCGGCGCCCGGAGTTCACCGGCGTCGGGCAGCAGACTGCGCGCGGGATCGAAGCCGGTGTCGAAGCGCTCCTGCAGTTCGGCGAAGTAGGACAGCAGGCAGTGCCGGGCGTCGGGGTGGTCGGGATCGACGGCGTCCAGGGTGACAGTCCCGGCGGTCAGCAGCCGGTCGACCTCGGCCATGGCCGCGACCAGCCGGGCGCGCTGTGCGGAGTTGAGCGGCTGGAGCATGGAACCGGCCAGCTCGTCGCTGCGTTCGTCGAGCAGGGCGCGCTCCGCCCGGCCCTTCTCGGTGAGCCGCACGGTACGCACCCGCCTGTCCTGGGGCTGCGGCTCCACCGTGACCAGGCCGGCGGACTCCAGGGAGCGCAGCAGCCGGCTCACGTACCCGGAGTCGAGCCCGAGCCGTTCCCGCAGGCCGCGCACGTCCTGGCCCTGCCCGCCGATCTCCCAGAGCAGCCGGGCCTCGCCGATGGGCCGGTCGCGGCCCAGGTAGTGGTCGTGGAGCACGCCCACGCGTTCGGTGACGGTCCGGTTGAACCGTCGTACTTCCTCGATCTGTGCCGCATCCATTCTCTGACTTTAGTCAGATAACAGTGCGGGGCGCCACCGGCCGCCGACGGTTCTAGAGGTTGCCGAGGGGCTCGATGTCCACCTGCACCGGAGTGCCCCATACCCGGAGCACCTCGTAGTCGGTGAACTCGTGGACCAGCCGGTAGGCCATGGCGGGCCGGGACCCGCGCCGCTGGGCGGCGAGATACAGCTCGGCCTCCTGCCGGTCGCGCCGGGGGGTGCCGCACAGCTCCCACTCCCGGCCGTTCCACGCCTCCGGCAGCCAGCGCTGCTGCGGCTGCGGGCGGTCGCCGCGCACCCCGTACCGGGACATGGACGTGCTGACGGCCTCGCCGGGCACCGGCCGGGGCCCACCGCCGAACTCCGACCGCCGCGCGGCCCGCCGCCGCGTCTCGCAGAGCAGACACAGATCGGGGGCGCTCTCGTCCACGGGCCCCTGCGGATGCTCGGCACACCGGGTCGTGGGCGCGGCACCGCTGACGCTCTCCTCCAGCAGGTCGAGCGCACGTCGGAGGTCGTCCTTGACCTCGTGCAGCTTGGCGTCGGTCGTCTCGCCGGTCAGCGCCTCCCCGTGCTCCCCGAGCAGACGAAGGGCCCGGCCCAGGGCGGTGAGCTGGGAGTGGTTCATGGAGACCAGGGTTGCACAGGGGGCTGACAACGCGGCGATGAGATCAGTCGGCGTAGTCCTTGAGTTCCTCGGTGTCCAGGGTGAAGCCGAGAGGGTCGGGGAGCTCGACGGGGGTTCCCCAGGGGTAGGAGGCGGTCTGCTGGTAGCGGCTGTCCTCAGGCTCGCTGTAGACGACGACAGTGTTGTTGTCACGGTCGATGAGCAGGTAGACGGGGATGTCGACTGCCGCGTAGCCGACGGGTTTGTCGATGCGGTCCCGTTGATCGGTGTCGCGGTCGTGCGAGGTGATCTCGACGACCATGAGTACGCCATTGGCGGCAGACCACTCACCGTGCCCTTTGAAATGGCCTCGCGGTACGAGAGCCCCGTCGGTGCGTGCGCGGCCCTTGCGATAGGCCTCGGTCTTGACGCCGCGCTCGTGGTGGAGGCGCAGGTCGGGGCGGTGTTGCAGGCACTGCTCCAGCAGCCACATATGGATCTCGCTGTGGTTGCCGCCCGGCATCGCCTTGACCTCTAGTTTTCCGTTGATGTACTCAAGCCGGACCGTCTCCGGAGCTCGCCGATCCAGCTCTTCGAAGTCCTCGACGCTGAGGGGGTCCTTCGTGCGGACCTTCCCGTCGACGAATTCGAGCCGCACGCCCTCCGGGGCCACGCCCGCGAGTTCCTCGAAGTCCTCGACTGGCATTTGCGGTCGTTCGGCGGTGCTGGGGGTCATGGCTTCGCCTCCTCCCCTCCATCGTGCCCCGGGGTGGCGTCGGCGGACCGTAGGAGCCGTCATACGGGTGTCCTCTCTCGTCGTTCGTTCATCGCGCCACGGATCTCGGCAACGCGGGACTGGACCTCGGAAGGCGACAGGGGCGTGTTGGGGCTGCTGGGGGCGCGTTCGCCCCGGCATGCGCCGCAGATGCCGCCTGGCAGGGCCTCCGGGCGGCCCGGCGCTCTGCACTTCGCGCACTCCAGGATGCGCAGCGGCGGGCGAGCGGGGGGCCGGACCGGCTCGGGTGGGAGCTTGTCGGTGAGGCGTTTGCGGAGGAGGGCGGCCGGGTGGTGGACGGGGGAGGGGAGACCGCTGGTCAGGGCCTGAAGTGCGTACTCGTCGGTGGCGCCGCGGGCGAACCACTCCGTGAGCAGTGGGGCGAGGGCGGCGCAGTCGGCCTGGGAGAGGGAGAGGGCCGGGGCGGTACGGCCGAGGGCGGCGAGGAGGATGTGGGCGCGGCTGCGGGTGGGGCGGGCCCGGTCGGGAGGCTGCTCCGGCTCCGGCTCCGATACGGCGCCTCGCGTGAACGCAGCCCACCAGTCATCGTCGCGTGCGGTACGGGAGAACCACGATCGGGTGATCCAGCGTCGGCTCCCCGAGTCGGCCAGATGTTCCCGCCCCCGCCTCAAGTGCCCGGCCCGCTGGAGGTTGTTGAGAGCAGTCCGGAGGGCGCACTGACCGTACGGGAGCTGCTTGGCCAGCGTCTTCACGGAGATGTCGGCGCCGTCGGGGAGCCGGTCGACATACGCGGCGATGGCGGCTTCGCGGGGTGGGAGGTGGGCGAAGTCGTGGTTGGTGCGGCGGCGTTGGTCGGGAGCAGACCGTTTTCCGTAGCCGGGACTGGCCATGGGGTGCGGGGCGCCGTGCGCGGGCGAGGGGGCAGCACTAAGCTGGCAATCAGCCATGGGATCGAGCCTCGTAACCGATCTCGTTGGTCAAGCCCCCGCAGGTGTTGGTAGCGCCTGACGGGGGCTGTTTCGTTCGTTATGCGGGCACGCTAGACGATCGTGACTGTGCGTGGCAAACCGAACGCGTGCCGTCAACTCGCGGGGTGGGAGGGTGGGTTGAGGACCTCCACCCGTTCCTTGAAAAAAGGGCTCGGGGCTGAGCGCTTGAGCCTCGGGGAGGTAAGCCTCAGGACGGCCGGGGGGCTTCGGAGACGAGGGTGTACAGGTCGACGATGACGCCGTCCCTGCAGTGGGCGATGTCCATGCCGGTCGCGACGGGCGGTTCGCCGGCCGGGCCGTACACCCAACCGAGGTGGCCGAGGTCGTCGGTGACGGAGACGGGACCCTCGGGCCGGAAGACCCAGCCCGGCTGTTCCGCGAGCAGTTCCGCGGCGCGCACGGAGAGGGCCTCGCGGCCGTGGACGACACGGTCGGGCTCGTGCCACACCACGTCCTCCGCGTACGTCTCGGCGATGGCCGCGTTGCGGCGCCCGGCGTCCGGTTCGTTGAAGACGTCGAGCAGGTTACGGCGCATCAGGTCGGCGACGGTGCTGGTCATGGGCGGCCCTTCGGGTCGTGGAGGTCACTTCTTGACACTCTCCACGAAGGCCGACCAGGCAGCCGACCGGAACACGAGCTTCGGGCCGAGGGGATTTTTCGAGTCGCGGACGGGGGTGAGGGTGGGGAAGGCGTGGGTGACTTCGAGGCAGTTTTCGTCGCCGCCGCTGTAGCTCGACTTGCGCCAGCTCAGTCCGTAGTCAGGGATGTTCCTCATGGGCGTAATCCTCTGCCAACGCCTCGATGAGCACCAGGGACTTCTCCTGCGAGAGCGCAGTGGCCACGAGGAGGTCGTACAGGAACCTCAGTCGGGTGACGGTTGCCGGGTCGTCCTCCAGCCGTGCGGTGCTCAGACCTTCCATGTAGGCCAGCGGAGGTGCGTCCTCGAACTCCATCAGCTTCAGAGCGCCCTGCATCGTCGTATGCGCGCCCGAGCTGAACGGCACCACCTGCAGGATGATCCGGTTCCGGCGGGCCAGACCGGCGACATGGCGCAGGGCCTCCGCCATCACCGCCGGGCCACCGACTTCCCGGCGCAGAGCCGCCTCGTCAAGCACCGCCCACAACACAGGCCGGCCCCGCCTGAGGAGGTGCTGCGGGCACAGGTGGGGCGGGTCAACGGGACGCGGCGGCTGCCCTGTTGACGTATGGGATTCCCGGCGCGAGCGCTGTCGTGAGAGCAAGCCCGATCTGTAGTGTCGCCATCATGAGCGTTGAGGTGGCGACCGCGCGGGGGCATGGTGTCGAGGGTGCCCTGACTGAACGCGAGTTGACCCATCCCTGGGAAGGGGTTCTGATCGCTCCGGCGCACGGGAGCGAGGTCGGCGTTCTGGTTCTGGCGGGATCCAGCGGGCGCGTCGAGCGGCAGCGGGCGCGCATTCTCGCTCAGCAGGGCTTCGCGGCCCTGTCGATCCGCTGGTTCGGTGGGCCCGGGCAGCCGCCGGGGATCTGCGAGGTTCCCCTGGAGACCTTCACCACCGCCGTCGACCTGCTCCGGCTGGGCGGAGCGCACCGCATCGGAATTCTCGGCTTCTCCAAGGGGGCTGAGGCGGCTCTGCTCACGGCCGTGCGTGACACGCGTGTGGACGTGGTCATCGCACTGTCGCCCACCTCGCGAGTCTGGTGCAACGTCGGCCCGGGACGCGACGGAGCGCATCACCCGTATCGCTCGTCGTGGACCTGGCGGGACCGGCCGCTGCCGTTCGTCCCGATGGACGATTCCTGGGTTCCCGCGGAGCCGGACGGCGGTCCGGTCGCCATCCGGGGATGGTACGAACTGAGCGAGCGGACCTTCGCCCACTCGCTTCCGCCGGCGGACATCCCCGTGGACACGGCCAGGGCCGATGTCCTGTTGGTGGCAGGCGGCGATGATGCGATGTGGCCGTCGCTGCCCTTCGCCGAGCAGCTGGCGCAACGCCGACGGTCGGCCGGGGCAGCCGTGCGTCTGATCGCCCGCGACGACGCCGGCCACCGGCAACGCCTTCCTGGTGAGAGCCCCGCGCCGGCGTCCCCACGCTTCAGGTACGGAGGCACTCCCGAAGCGGACGCGCTCCTCGGCAGGGCGGCCTGGCCGCACATCCTCGACGCGCTCGGCGCCGGAGGAGCCGCTGCCGACGACTGTTGAAACTGGCCAACTTCTGTGTGCTGGCTGTCTCCTGACCAGGTGGTGTCAACAATCCTGGCGGCAACTCATCGACTTCACAGCAACTCTTCAGTAACCGCTGTTGCACTCATGCCCGCATGAGCCGCCCGGAGAAGAGACGGAAGTGAAGCGAGTGAAGCGCAGAACTGTGGTCATGGGGCTCACCGCGGCCGCTGCGGTCCCGGCCGTCGGGTTCGGATCGGGTGTCGCGCAGGCCGCGACCCGTGAGGGGAGCACGGACTCCGCCCTGGTCTTCGACCCGACCGCGTACACCGAGCTGACCACCAGCATCACCGACACCGCGGGCACCGCCCACGAGGTGACCTACCACTTCTTCAAGGTCAGCAGCTATGTGGCGAACCCGGTGGACGCCACCTACCAGGGGCTCAACGTCAGCGTTCCGGTGTCGGTCGACGGGGTCGCCGCCGACGCGACCCATGCGCCGATCCTGTTCGCCAACAACGTGGGTGGCTACATGCCCTCGTCGGTGGCGAGCGCGACCGGGATCGGGGGCGGTGGGGGTGCCGGCGGGCCGGGAGGGCCTGGTGGTCCGGGTGGGCCCGGGGGCGGGGACAGCGGGCCGAACCGTACGATGCTGGCGCTGCTCGCCGGGTACGTCGTCGTGGAGCCGGGGGCCCGTGGTCGTACTCTCGTCGACGCGAACGGCGTCTACTACGGCTGCGCGCCCGCCGCGATCGTCGATCTCAAGGCCGCCGTGCGGTACGTGAAGTTCAACCGGGGGCTGATACCGGGCGACGTGGACCGGATCGTCTCGGCCGGGACGAGCGCGGGTGGTGCGCTCTCCGCTCTGCTCGGCTCCTCCGGCGACAGCCCTCTGTACGCGGAGGAACTGGCGGCCCTCGGCGCGGCCGACACGAGTGACGCGGTGTTCGCGAGCGGCGACTGGTGCCCGATCACCGACCTCGAACACTCCGACATGTCGTACGAGTGGTGCTGGGGCGGCAACCCGCTCGCCGACGGTTCGAACGTCGACGCGACCGTCTCCGCCGATCTGAAGGCGCAGTTCACCGGCTATCTCGCCGCGCTGCGGCTGAGCGCGCCCGGCTTCGGGCGGCTGACCGACCGCAACCTCGACGCGTACCTGGTCACCACCCACCTGCAGCCGTCCGCCACCCGCTACCTGGCCGCGCTGTCGGACACCGACCGGGACACCTACCTGGCCGCGAACACCTTCATCACCTGGGACGGCACGAACGCCGGCTTCTCCTGGGCGGACTTCCTCACCCACGTCGGCGCCCGCAGGAAGAGCGCGCCCGCCTTCGACGCCTTCGACCTGTCGACCCCGGAGTGCAACGAGTTCGGCACCGACACCACCGCCACCCGCCACTTCACCGTCTACAGCCTCCGGCACGCCGAGGGCGACAGCGCGCGTCTCGACGCCGACATCCCGAAGAAGCTCGACCAGATGAACGCCATGTACCACGTGGCGCAGCAGGTCAATCCGCACCGGGCCCGGCACTGGTGGATCCGCCTCGGCACGAAGGACAGCGACACCTCGCTCACCGTCGCCGCCAACCTCGCCGCCAGGCTGAAGAACCTCGGCGACGACGTCGACATCAAGTACTACTGGGACGCCGGGCACGGCGCCGACAACGACCCCGGTGACTTCATCAGCTGGATCGCCGAGGTGACGGGTCATCCGGGGTACCGGAGCCGTTGAACCCGATGTACGTGGCCAGGAAGCCGACCGCGTAACCGGTCAGCAGGCCGCCCGCGTAGATCGCCACCGCCGCGGCCGGGCCCCTGTTCCCCGTGAGCAGCGGGAACAGGGCCCAGCCCGAGGGGCCGATGGCGGTGGCGCCCACCCGGTCGCCGAGCACCGCGAAGAAGCCGACGAAGGCGCCGCCCGCCGCCCCGCCCGCGCACGCGGTGAGGAAGGGGCGGCCGAGGGGGAGCGAGACGCCGTAGATGAGGGGCTCGCCGACGCCCAGCAGGCCCGCCGGGAGCGCCGACCTGATGGTCGTACGGAGTGCGGTGTCGTGGCGGAGGCGGACGTAGACGGCGATCGCCGCGCCCACCTGGCCCGCGCCCGCCATGGCGAGGAGGGGGAGCAGGACCGTGTAGCCCTGCTGCTGGATGAGGGTGGTGTGGATGGGGATCAGGGCCTGGTGCAGGCCCAGCATGACGAGGGGGAGGAAGAGCCCGCCGAGGACCAGGCCGGCGAGCGGGCCGGTGGTGGCGAGCAGCCAGTTCGCCGCGGTGCCGATGGCGGAGGAGACGAGACCGGCGGCGTACATGAGGCCGTAGAGGGTGGCGAGGCCCGCGACGAGCACGGTGACGGTCGGGGTGAGGAGCACGTCGAGGGCGTCGGGGGCGCGGCCCCGGCACCACCGTTCGACGTACGTCGCGAGCAGCGCCGCCGCCAGGGCCCCGAGGACCCCGCCCTGACCGGGGGCGAGCGCCACTCCGAAGGCCGTCACCTTCGCGACCCCCGGATAGACCACGATCGCCGCCACCGCACCCCCGAGGACGGGCGTCCCGCCGAACACCTTCGCCGTGTTGTAGCCGACGAAGACGCTGATCAGAGCCATGAAGCCGGAGGCGACGGCGGCGAGGGCGGGGGTCAGCCAGGGCAGCCAGCCGGCGTTGACGAGGAGCCCGCCCAGGCCGGCCAGCACCCCGCAGCCGATCAGGGCCGGGATGAGCGGCACGAAGACGTCGGCCACCCGGCGGAGGACGGTCTTGACGGGGGTCGCGTTGCGCCGGGCGCGGTCCGCCCGCAGCTCGGCCCCACGGGCGGCGAGCCGCTGCGCGGACAGCAGCTTCTCGAACTCGGCGGTCACGGTCACCACGGCCCCCGGCCCGATGACGATCTGGAGGGTGTCCCCGTCGGCCACCACCCCCAGCACCCCCGGAACGGCCCGTACCGCCTCCGCGTCCACGAGCGAGGGTTCGGCCAGACCCACCCTGAGCCGGGTCATGCAGTGGGCGACGGAGGTGACGTTCCCGGGGCCGCCGACCAGGGGCAGCAGCGCGGTGGCGGTGTCGTACGACGATCTCTGCACCCCCCGAGCGTGCGCGTCAGCCGCCCGTCGCGGTGAGCGCCGCGCGCAGATGACCCCCGGACTCCTCCAGAAGGCGGGCTGCGGTGGGCCCGTCGACACCGGCCAGGATCACCAGGACGGCGTTCTTCACCTCCCCGCCGGTGGTGGTGAGGGCCGCCTCGATCTCCTCGTCCGGGGCGCCCGTGGCGAGGGCCACGATCCGCCGCGAACGGGCCCGCAGCTTCTCGTTCGAGGCGCGGACGTCGACCATCAGGTTCCCGTAGGTCTTGCCGAGCCGGACCATCGTGATCGTCGACAGCATGTTGAGGACGAGCTTCTGGGCGGTGCCGGCCTTGAGGCGGGTGGAGCCGGTGAGCAGCTCGGGGCCGACGACGACCTCGATCCCGTGCTCGGCGGCGGCCGCGAGCGCGCTGCCCGCGTTGCAGGAGAGGCCGACGGTCAGGGCGCCCAGGGCGCGGGCGTGCTCGACGGCGCCGACGGCGTAGGGGGTGCGGCCGGAGGCCGAGATGCCGACGACGGAGTCGGATGCGGCGATTCCGAGCGCGTCGAGGTCCGCGCGGGCCAGCTCGGCGGAGTCCTCCGCCCCTTCCACGGACGTGACCATGGCCTCCGGCCCGCCCGCGATGACCCCGACGACCTGACCGGGGCGGGTGTTGAAGGTGGGCGGGCACTCGGACGCGTCCAGGATCCCGAGCCGCCCGGCGGTACCGGCCCCGGCGTAGACCAGCCGGCCGCCCTGGGCCATCCGGGCGGCGATGCCGTCGATCGCGGCCGAGATCTGCGGCAGCCGCAGCGCCACGGCGGCGGCGACCCCGCCGTCCTCACCGTTCATGAGCCGAGCGATGTCGAGGGTGGGCAGCGTGTCGATCTCGGCGAGCTCGGGCCGGAAGGCCTCGGTGGTGAGCGACTCCAGCTCGGAGCGGAGACCGCGGTGTTCGGTGGTCATTCGGATACGGCTCTTTTCAACGCGGACGAGTGCACTTACTCAGGGGCGCGGGGCTGTGTTCAATTTGCGGCTACCGCCGCGCGGGCGCGACCAGCCACATCCGGCCCGCAGCCGTCCCACAACAGTCAGCCCTACGGCCTGTCTACCTCGGCGTACTCCGATGCCGATGAGCCAACGCCTCATAAGACGCCGCCAACGCCGGCGCCGCCGCCTCGTACGTCCGCTGCGCCACCCCCACGAACAGGCAGTCCACCACCAGCAACTGCCCGGTCCGCGACGACATCGCCGCCGGCCGCAGCTCGCTCTCCCGCGAGGTGGACGTCGTCAGCACATGGTCGGCGTACTGCGTCACCGAGGACCCCGGCCGCCCGGTGATGGCGACGGTCGTGGCCCCTCGCTCGAAGGCGGCCCGCAACGGCTCTATGACATCCCCGGTCGACCCGGAGTGCGTGATCGCTATCGCCACGTCCCCGGCCCGCAACTGCACCGCGTTGGTGACCGCGAGATGCGGATCGCTGTGGGCGTGCGCTATCAGCCCTATCCGCAGCAGCTTCTGCGTGAGGTCCTGGGCGACCAGCCCGGACGCCCCGATGCCGTACACGTCGGTCCGCCGCGCCCCGGCGAGCGCGCTCACCGCGGCCCCCAGCTGCACCGTGTCGAGGCCGGCCGCCGTGTCCGCGAGGGTCTGCCGCTCGTCGTGGGCGAGTTTCGCGACGACGTCGGCGATCGGGTCGTCGACGGCGATGTCGGTGGTGATCGCGGGCGCCCGCCCCGACTGCTGCTGCGCGGCGAGCCCGGCGAGGGCGAGCCGCAGGTCGCGGTAGCCGGGGTAACCGAGCAGCCGGGCGGTGCGGACCACGGTCGCCTCGCTGGTGCCGGTGAGCTCCGCGAGGCCGGTGACCGTGAGGGCCGCGCAGCCGGCGGGGTCGCCCGCGACGGCCTCGGCGACACGCTGCATGGAACGCGTCATGGAGGGCGCGAGGGTCCGCACCTTGGCCGCGAGGGCGGCGGGGGCCGGCGGCGCGGCACCGGGTCCGCGGGTGCTGAAAGTTTCCTTCACGTCCTTGGCCACCCTTGAAAGATATTTTCGTTTCGGTCGCCGGGTCAAGACCGCGCACAATGGGACCATGGACCCCGTAAGCCCCTTGGAACAGGCGCTGCACGCAGCGCGCGCCCTGGTGCTCGCCGATCTCGTCGCCGGCGAGGTCGCCGAGGCGGACGTGGTCTCGCTGGTCGAGGACTCCGTCGTACAGCGGCGCTGGTGGGTCCAGCAGTGGCCGGACGGCGCGGAGTACGTGGCGGGGCTGGTGGCCCAGGACGTGCAGGACGCGCTCCTGGAGCGGTACGGCCGCTGGCCGCTGTGCCCGGTGTGCGGCTCCGGCGACCCGCACGCCCTGGACGTCGAACCCGAACTCGGCCCGGATCCGCACTGGGTGTGCCACAAGGCGGGCGTGAAGGTCGCCTCCGTCGGTTCCCTGAGCAGTTCCCTGGGCGGCTCTCTGGGCGGGGAGCCGTCCTCGTGACGGCGGACTCGTGACGGTGCTCTCATGACGGTGTACATCGACCCGCCCAACTGGCCGGGCCACGGCCGGATGTGGTCCCACCTGGTCAGCGATGTCTCGTACGCCGAACTGCACACCTTCGCCGAGGGCATGGGCGTGCTCCGCCGCGCCTTCGAGCGCGACCACTACGACATCCCCTCCCACCGCTACGCGGACGCGGTGCGGGCCGGTGCCGTGGAGGTCAGCAGCCGCGAGGTGGTGCGGCTGCTGCACGGGGCGGGGCTGCGGCGCCGGAAGGGGCGGCAGGCGCCTCCGGCGCCGGGATGAACCAAGTCTCGGCTTCGTGGCCGATGCCCATCTCGGTTGCTCTCAGGGCGACTTCGCGGAGGGACTTGCCAGCTCGTAGTGCCACCACTGTCAATGCGACAAGGGAGAGCGAAGGGGCGGAGTGTTCCTGGACGAGCGGCTCGGCGTCTGATTCGTCCAGTGACGAGAGCAGGTATGCTTCCCACTCTCGTTCCCTGGCCCAGGCTCCGGTTGTCGGTGTGATGTCGAAACCCAGGGCTTTGAGGGAGGCGGTGACGGCATCGGTGGTTTGACCGGTGTGTCCGACGACGGCGTGGAGAGCTGCTAGGGAGACCGGGCCGACCTCTTCCGGGCCTGGCCAGGATCCAGTGAGACTGCCGCCGAGTGAGATGGCCTCGACGTCCTGCTTCCTGAAACGTGCGAGGACGGTGGGATCGAAACCGAACTGGTAGCCCAGGGACGCGAGCCGGTTCGCCGCCTCTGACATGGAGCTCTGGGCACGGTTCGCGACGTCCACTACCTGTTCCAGGGACACCGGGTCGGCGAGGTCCGCGAGTGCGAACTCCGTGCCGAGGAGGGCGATCTCCTCTGAGGTCGGCAAGTGTTCGTCGTCCGGCACGTCTGTCACCTGGTACCCGAGTTCGCGGAGCCTCGCCGCGAGGTCGCGGGCCGGTCGGTCGAGGCGGCGGGCGGTAGCGACCACGTAACGGAGCGGGACTTTCCGGTCCAGGAGGACCTCGGAGCTGTCGATCAGGGCCCGGTCGTCGTCGGTCAGTTCCGGGAATTCCGAGGCGTTTGGGGGCAGCAAGAAACCGAGGTTCGAGAGGAGTTCCGCGACGAAACGGAGGGGAAGGTCCGTCAGATGTGTCACCTCCAGCAACTGCACTGCGGATACCCGCACCGCTTCCTCGGCGGAGGGCGGAGTGTCATATGACCTCCACAACGCCTGGACGACGCTGCGCTCCTCCTTGGTCCATTGCTCCTTGACCGGGTGGTCCATGGAGACCGTGAAGCCCAGTTCCCCGAGTCGCTGAGCCGCGTTTGCCGTTGACCAGGAGGCCTGCGCCGCGCTGACGCCGATCTGGGGGGCGCTCAGCGTCGCCCCGGGCGACAGCCAACCGGACAGATTACCGAGGGGACGCAGGAGCGGCAGATCCTCCCACCGCGCAGACGAACAGTCGGTCAGGGGCGCGACGCGGTATCCGAGGGCGGCCAGACGCTCCGCGACGTCGGCCGGAGCTCGTTCGACCGCCGAGCTGATATCGAAGAGGTCCGCGGTGCTCACAGGGACTGCGGGATCTCGCCAGGGAAACAGCAGACCGAGGCTGGTCCAGCCGGTGTCGGCGAGTGGCTGGGAAGGGGCGGAGGTGTGGAAGAAGGACGTTGACCGTGGCCCCTTCAGCCACCCTCTGTGGGTCAGGCTCCAGCTGGGGTAGGTGTGCAGCCTGCCCCGGCTGGAGAAGTGGGCCAGGTTGCACAACAGGACGAGATCCGACGGACGGGCGCACAGCGGGTCTGTGCCGTCCGACTCCGGCAGGGAGACGGGGCCGCCGAAGCCGGCCCGGTACAAGGTCCGCAGACGCCAGCGCAGCACCGGGAGCGGGAAGTTGGCGAAGAACGAGGCGGACATCGACGGGTCTGCATCTGTGTAGTCACCGGTGAGCAGCGGCAGCAGGTCGATGTCCGGTGGGAAGAACCCCAGTCGGCTGAAATGGGCGCAGCAGTCGTCCGCCAGCTGCCAGGACAGGTCCGTGTTCCGCATGTGTTCGGCGACGGCATCGGCGAAGGGCACGGACCAGTCGCCCGCGGCCTCCAGCCATGAGGGGTTGGGTAGTCCGCACTCGGACTCCGTGAGACTGGGGACGGCGGCGATCATGCGTGCCCTCACCTGTTCCGCGTTGAAGGACCGCAGCTTCTTGCGGTCCACCGTCAGCTCCAGCTCGGGTGACTTCTCGCCATGAAGGTTGACGATGGCACCGTAGACACTGACGCTGTCGCTTTCCGTGTACAGGCCGTCCGCCAGCACGTTGCCTCGACCTTCGATCCACCAGATATCAGGGTCCTGCGACGGCACGCAGGCGTTATGCCCCCTGCGGATCAACTGGTAGGAGCCGGATGTCTCCAGGGCGCTCTGCGCGAGCTTGCCCGGTGGCCACCGCAGGGTCCGTGCCCCGTGCGTGGCCACCGTCTGATACGGCGCCACCCACAGGACCTTTCCCAACGCCTCTACACAGGAGACCGACCGGTGTTCTTTTCTCAGGAGAAGCGTGACGACCGTCCCGATGTCCTTCGGCCTGCCCTCCCCCTTGTCCTCCACCCTGAAGAAGTTGCCCGGCCCCGCGATCGTCACCTGCAACAGCCGACGAGGTCGTCCGTCCGCGCGCCCCATCCGGCAGGTCCTTACGACGATCTCGTCCGCCAGCATGAAGTAGCTCAGAACTCCGATGCCGAAGCGTGAGTTGGGGAACAGGCGCAGCTTCGGTTCCGGCAGCTCCTCCCAGTCGGCCTGTTCCTCGATGTACTCGGGAAGATCGACGAAACGGGCACCGCCCTGGGAGAAGACGGTGCTCAGCTCGGTGATGCCCATGCCGATGCCGTTGTCGCGGCATTCGAGATACGGTCGGCCATCGGGACGGACCCCCTGGGTAAAGGTGATCTCGCCTCCCCAGTCGTCCGCTGGGCCCCCGGTGCGCCGCAGGTACTCCGTGCGGCGGTCACGGTAGCGGACGGCGTCCAGCGCGTTCTGGTAGAGCTCGCGGACGGCCAGGTTGCTGTCGCCGTACAGCTCCTCGCCCATGAGGAGTTCCTGGACGCGGTCCTCGGCGAGCTGGAACCGGATGCCGTCGGAGAACTCGTCGGGGGTGCCTTCTGAACGCACCCGGCTGCCGTCGGCGTAGGGCGGGAGCCCCTGGAGCTGGTCGAGGGCGGGGTCGTCGCCGCGGTCAATGTCGCGGAGCAGGGCGTCGACTCGCGCCGCGTGTTCGCGCAGAGCCACCTGGACTGCCGGGTGCGTGCACACTGCGTTGAGGGAGCGGCCCAACCCGGAGACCTGCCAGTCGGAGTGGCGCACGGTGGTCAGCAACTGGTCCAGGTCTACGCTCTCGGGGATCCCGACGTGCTCGACGACGATCTCCGGAAGGTCCATCGGGTCTACCGCCATGGCCTGTGCTGCCTTGACGAGGGCAGTGACCAGCGGAGCGCGGAGCACCTGCTCGGCTTGGGTGCTGGCGGCGATGGCCACCCGATCCTGCCGAGACGGCCGGGGGCCGCGTGTCACCGCGTCGGTGATTGAGTGGCGCATGGTGAATGGCGCGGCCCGGTGCTCCCGCACCAGCTGCATCAGGAGTTCGGGGGAGAGCGCGTCGACGACCCACTGGGGGTAGGTGCCGCCGCAGGTCAGATCACCGAGGAGGTCTTTCAGCCGCTCGGCCGTGTACAACTCCGGCTGCTGGATCAGCCAGCGGTGGAAGAGCCACCAGTGAATGCGCTCTATGGAGGCACGGGCGGCTTCCTTCTCCTCCGCTGAGCTGGTGGCGGCCTTCTGGTGCTCCAGCGCGAGCAGTCGTCGCTTGAGGCGGGGAAACCCCTGTGCGAACTTGTGGAAGCGAACCTGGTCGGGAGTGGGCGCGGCCGTGAGGACGTTGGCGCGCTGGGCCGCCTCCTGGGCCCAGAAAGTTTGGGTGACCAGCGGAAACAGATAACCGAGCGCGCTCTCGGTCGGTGACAGCGGCACCCCGTCGATGAGTCGGCCGACGAGGAAGCCGAGCCGCTTGTGGGTGCGTGCGGCCAGTTCGCCGTCGTGCCAGGGGTCGTTGGCCAGCGTCCGGACCGATTTCTCGTACGTCCGGGCCAGTCGGTCCGCCACGATCCGGCAGACCTCTCGGAGGGTCTCCCGGGCAGGTCCCTCGGTGGTCCGGTGCCATGGGTATTCGTCGACCCCACGCACCCACGGGTGGATCTCGACGCGCCGTTCCAGACCGGGCAGCAGGAGGAAGTCCTTGCCGTCGGCATCGGTCTCGCACGTCACCTTCACCTGCTGCGGGGGGCTCGTCTTGCCGTAGGCCCGGTAGTAATCGTCGACCCGCTGCTGCACCGACACAGAGAACTCCCGCAGCCCCAGGGAGTGCGGATCGGCGGTGATCACGTCGGCGACGGCGCGCGAGAAGATGCTGAACGACTCACCTTGTTGCGTTCCCATCTCGTAGCCGGGTTGGAGGACGTCCGTTTGCCTGATGAACCGGGCGAACTGGGGGGCCGCACAGGCGTGGACGTAGGCGACCTTGCGGCGCAGGGCGGTCAAGATCTCCGGGGGTTTCCAACGTCGCATCCCGGCAATCGACTTGGTGTCCCGCACCATGCCTTCGCGGCAGGTGTCGAGCAGGAACACGACGCGTTCCGCGGGGCAGCGGTCCACCTGCTGGTGCCAGCCGATCTCGATGCAGTTCTCGGCGAACGAATCCGTGTCGGGTGCATCCTCGGGTACCAGGAAGTCCTTGCCCTCGATGTGGAGCCCGTGCCCGCTCACCACAATGAGCAGCGTGTCGCCGTGCCGCGCGGCGGTGAGGAACTTGTCGACGGCACCGCGCACCGTGCCCGCCGTGGTGCCGCGCCGGTGCTCGAAGACTTCGGCTTGGAAGTCACGGCCGGTCAGGGCCTCGCGCAGCCGTTGCAGGTCGTCCCGGACGAAGGGCAGGTCCGCGAAGCTGGGGCTGTCGGAGTAGTCGCTCGCCCCGATGAGCAGCGCCTTGTACTTCTGCATGGGCGGCGCGCCCGCTCAGGCGGGCCGCTTGAACGTCAGCGTCAGGCTCCGGGTGCCTTGCATCTGCCCAGAGCCGACGAACTGGATGCCTCCGCTAGCGGTGACCTGGAAGGAGAGCTGAGCCTCGGCGAGCGGGAGCGGGCCACCGCGGTCGGCTACGTCCTGGAAGATCTGCTGCAGGGCGTCGACGGCGTCAGCCAAGTTCTTGCGGAGCGGGCCGAGAGGCACCGCGCGCAGGACTGCGTCGCCGTCGCGGCTGAACAGGCTGCCCATGGAGTCGCTGTCCTGGGCGGCCAGCGCGATGTCCTCCTCGGTGGCCGTCACCCAGAAGGGCAGTGTCCGTCCGTCGACCAAAGCGTGGACCGTGGTGTCCTCCGCGGTGTTCCCAGCTCCCCCGACCCGATCCAAGGCCTGCTCGCTCATGCCGTTCCCGTCCCCCTCAGGCGTGCGGTCGCTGCCGTAGTCGTTCCCAGTCTTCTGTTGGAGAGACAACTTTAGTTCCAGCGGGGGACTTTGTGGTCGGAGATGCGCACAACGGGTTCTGTCGTGCGCCCTATTTTCCCAGTTCGAAGGCCAGCCCCTCCTCGTCCTCGCTCACCCTGGCGAACCCGGCGCGGGTGACGACCGCCTGGGACGGGGTGTTGGCCGCCTCTATCGTCGCGAACAGGGACCGTACGTCGTCCCGGGCGAGTGCCCAGCCGGCCAGTGCGCGCAGGGCCTCCGTCGCGTAGCCGTTGCCGCGGGCGGCCTCCGTCAGGTCGTAGCCGATCTCCACCCGGCCGTCCTCGTCGGGGGCGGAGTGGAAGCCCATGCCGCCGATCGCCCGGCCGTCCTCCCGGCGGACCAGGGCGAAGACGCCGAACTCGGGCCGGAGCACGCCCCCTTCGTATGCCTTGAGGAGGAAGCCGGCGGCGTCCCGGGTGCCCTCGTACGGGCCGCCCTCGGCCCACTCGAAACCGCCGTCGCCGCCGAGGCGCAGGTCGCGGGCCTCGGCGGGGCGGATGCCGACGAGGTCGAGGCGTTCGGCGGGGATGACGAGGTTGTTGTACCAGCGCCAGCCGGTGACCGGGGCGCGGCCGGGCAGCTCGCCGCGGCCGGTGGCCCAGAGCAGGGTCCGCCAGGGCGTCGGACCGGGCTGCACGTGCGGGAAGAGGTGGGTGAGGACGGACTCGGCGAGCTCCTCGGCGGGCCGGTAGGGGAGCCCCAGACCCGTGGTCATGTCGTGCGTGTGGAGCAGTACTTCGGCGATCCCCATCCCGGCGAAGCCCACGCGGTCGGCGCTGCGGAAGGGGTACGGGTGGAAGGCGCGGACCGTGCGCGGGGTCGTGCGGACGGTGGCGGCGAGCAGGCCGCCGGTGGTCTCGATGACGTGCAGCAGGCCGGAGTTGTCGGTGCCGTCGTCGAGCTTGAGCTCGAAGGGCACGTACGCGTCCTGGGCGCGCCCGGCCAGATTGGCGGCGTACGCGACGAGGTCGTCGGCGACATGGACCGCCGTCTCGTGGACGTTCCAGTCCAGCCCGCCCGCGGTCACCTCCGTCCAGTTCCGCGCCACCGCGGGCCGCAGTGCCGCGACACAGCCGGCGACGGCCTCTTCTGTCTGATCCCCGCCCATTTCACGCATGGGCCGCACCCTAGGACGCCGGATCCTCCGCGGTCGACAGCATTTCCAGCTCCGCGGCGAGGTTGTAGCGGGCGGTCGGCTCCCACTCGGTCCGGCCGTACGGCGTTCTGAACAGCTGGGGCAGGTCGAGGAGTTGGCGCAGGATCGCGGAACGGCCCGCGCGGAAGGCGCCGCCCGGGACGAAGTGGTACTCCTCGCGCACCTCGGCGGTGTAGGCGGCGTACCCGGAGGGCGGGGCGGCGAGGATTGCGAGGTCGGCGTCGCACAGGACCTCGCCGTTGCGGTCGCCGGGGGCCGGGTCGTGGCTGACGGTGAGCCGGACCAGGCGGGCGACCTCGGCGGTTCTCGCCGCGGAGATCCCGGCCTCGGGGAGGGCGCGTTCGGCGAGGCGGGCCGAGCGCTCCTCGTTCGTCGACCGGTCCGGCAGGTACACCGCGTCGTGGAACCAGGCGGCGAGCCGGACCAGGTCCGGGTCGTCCGCGTACTCCTCCAGTACGTCGACGCGGTCCAGGACCGCGGTGAGGTGGGTGAGCGTGTGGTACCGGCGCTGGGGCTCCTGCCAGCGGCGGAGCAGTTCGTCGGCGTACCGGTACGGGTCGGGGGCGCAGGAGTCGTCGTCCCGCGACCTGAGGAAGGCGGTCAGCCAGCGGGAGCGCAGGGCGTCGAGATCGGCCATGCGCTCATTCTCCCGCCCGCCACCGGCATCGCCCTAGCTTGGGACGCATGACTACTGCTGACGTACGCGACCCCCTCCTTCCCGGACGTCTCCTCACCGTCGAGCGCGACGCGCTGATCCCGCTCCTCCGCTCCCGGCCGGACGCGGACTTCGCGCTGCCGACCGCGGCCTGTCCGGGGTGGTCGGTGCGGGACGTGCTCGCACACTGTTCGTCCGCGCTGATCCGGGTGGTGGAGGGCCGCTTCGAGAAGGGCGTGTTCTCGCCGGAGGCGAACGACCGGGACATCGCCGAGCGCGCCGACTGGACGCACGCCCGGGTGCTCGACGAGCTGGAGCGCGGGATGACCGAGGCGGGCGAGGTGATCGCGGGGCGGGCGGACGGGGCCTTCGACCGGATCGCCCTCGGTGAGTGGGTGCACGCCGGTGACGTCCGCGACACCCTCGGGGAGCCCGGCGCCTACACGGGCGCGGGCCTGCCGCACGCGCTTTCCCTGCTGGCCCGGGTGACCCGGCAGCGGGGGCACCTGCGGCTCCACGCGGACCTGGACGACGTGGACGAGCCGCTGCAGCTGGGCGGGACGAGCGGCACCCGCACCCCGGCCCGCTTCATGGGCGACGCGGCGACGCTCGTACGGCTGTACACCGGGCGGTCGGCGGACGGGGCGCCGTACGAGCTGATGGGGGCGGAGGCGGCGGAGCTGAACCTCTACGGCTGAATCCGGACGGTGTATGACCGGGGCGGTCTCGCGGCCCCCGGTGTTCCCCGCGTACCCTGGATTGGACTAGACCTCCGGACTAGACCTCTTGCGAGGGTGTGCGGGGTACACGGGGAACACCATGGAAGGGGCCCTATGAGCACGCGGGCAGTCCTGGAGGTGATCGCCCTCGACGCCGAGGACGCGGTCGCCGCCCAGGCCGGAGGCGCGGACCGCCTTGAACTGGTCACCGACATGGCGGCCGACGGACTGACCCCGTCGCCCCGGACCTTCACCGCGATCCGGGCCTCCGTCGACATCGACCTGCGTGTGATGCTGCGGCTGGCCGACGGGTTCGCGGCGGGGGACGTCGACCGCCTGGTGGGGGTGGCCGGGGAGCTGCGGGCCGCCGGGGCCGACCAGTTCGTGCTCGGGTTCCTGGACGTGGACGGCGGGGTGGACGTGGACGCGGTGGAGCGGGTCGTGGCCGCGCTGGACGGCTGCCGCTGGACCTTCCACCGGGCCATCGACCGGGCCGCGGACCGGGACGCCCTGCGCAAGCAGCTCGCCGACCTGCCGGGCCTCGACGCCTACCTCACGGCGGGAGCCGCGGAGGGCGTGGACGAGGGGCTGCCCAGGCTGCTGGCCGAGGCGCGGCGGCGCGGTGAGCCGGGGTACGGGCAGACGCTCCTGGTGGGCGGAGGGCTACGGCTGGATCACCTGCCCGAGCTGCGCACGGCGGGCATCGACGCCTTCCACATCGGCGGGGCGGCGCGGCCGGGCGGCTGGAGCGGGTCGGTGTCGGAGGAGGCGGTGCGGTCCTGGCGGCGGGAGCTGGACGGGGCGACGGCCGCGGTGCCGCGTTGACCCGCGCAGGAGTGCCGCGTTGACCGGCGCAGGCGGACCCCGGCCCTGTTGAGGGGCCGGGGTCGCACCGGTGGCGGCGGCCGGTTCAGTCGGCGGCGAGCAGGTGGGCGGGGGCGATCCGGGAGAGCCCCCGGATCGGCACCGTCAGAGCGGCCCCCACCAGGGCGGTCGCGGCGAGCGTGGCCAGCAGCGCGGCGCCGGCGACCGTGAACAGGTGTCCGTGCAGCACGCCCCGGCCGAGTGCCAGCACCCCGGCCAGACCGGCCACCGCGCCGGACAGGCCGCCCAACAGGGCCAGTCCGATCCCCTCGTAGAGGGTCAACCTCGCCAGCTCGCGGTTGGCCCAGCCGGTCGCCCGCAGCACCGCGAGATCGGCGGCGCGCTCGCGCTGTGAGATGACCAGCACGTCGATGGCGCCGGCGGCACCCAGCAGCAAGGACAGGGCGACGCTGAGGTAGTCGGCCTCGCGCGCCTGCGCCACCACGGCGTTGCCGAGCAGCGACCCGGCCACCTCGCCCCGGAAGGCCAGCGTCAGGGCGAGCAGCACCGTGAAGGCGGCGACGCCCAGCGCCAGCCCGGCCGCACCCAGCAGCGTGCGGCCCCGCACCCGCAGCAGGTTGAGCACGGCCAGTCCGGCCACCGAACGCACCGGGCGCGCGCGGCGGGCCGCCGTCACCGGGGGCCGGACGGCCTCCATCGGTCCGAGCCGGGTGGCGAGCCAGGCGGGGATCAGACCCGCCGCCGTGGCCAGGAGCAGCGCCACCGGCAGCACGAGGAGCGACTTGGCGCCGGCCCCGGGCTGCCCCAGCGCCCGGCCCAGCACGTACGCCAGCACCGTGCCCGCGGCTCCGGCGGCGAGGCCGATGACCGCAAGTTCGCCGAGGACCAGACGGAGCACTTCGCCGCCGCTCCAGCCGAGGCAGCGCAGCGTGCCGATCTCGGTGCGGCGCGAGCGCACCGAGGCCAGCGCCGCCTGGCCGAGGAAGAGCGCGCACACGACGAGGACCAGCACGAAGAGCACCGCGCTCTTGGTGTCCACCGCCCTGAGGATGCGCAGGGCCACGCCCTTGGCGACCCAGCGCTCCGTCACCCGCGCCGAGCCGCTCAGCGCCACCGTCTGCGGGGCGGGCGAGCTGCCGACGGTGACGTCGACCTGGAGCCGGGGGTAGGCGGCCCGGATCGCCCCGGCCACGGCGTTCACCCGCGCCCGGGAGGCGGTGTCGACGCCCGTCACTCCGGCCACCCGGATCCTGATCGCGCTCACCGGCGCCTTGTCCTGCAGGCCCGGGACCCGGCGGCTCTTGGTGAGCGCGGTGATGGAGTCCATCGTCGTCAGCATGGTGGGCGGCGGGCTGACGTAGCCGCCCAGGTTGCGGTCGGGCTGCAGCGGGTTGCCGTGCAGTTTCGCGCGGGTCGCGCTGTCCGCGCCGGTGACCTGCGGCGTCTGATAGGTCTCCAGCGGGGTGTCGGTCAGTGCCGAGAAGCCGCGCAGTCGGCCGGTGTCGTAGCGGCCGACCAGGTGGACGAAGGGATTGGGCAGGCGTCCGGAGTCGACGCCGTCGCAGGAACCCAGCCCGATGCAGTCGGTGGCGGCGTGGCTGGTCACCTTCCGGTACTGGGTGCCCTGGTGGTTCTCCTCGGGGACGTTGGCGAACGGCTGCTGGTTCGAGTTGGTGACCCACAGGCCGGCCTTCTGCGACGGCTGCGTCTGTGCGGCGAGGTCGCCGTCGGACGTCCGGCGGTAGGTGACCGGGCCGACGGTCCAGTAGTCGCTGGTGTCGATGGAATCCTCGGTCAGTGCCTTCCGGTAGCCCTTGCTCAGTTCGACCCGGGTCCTGCCCACCGTGGTGCCGTGCAGGCCGCGGACGAAGCTGTCGGCTGTCGGGTTGCCCAGTTTCGAGGGCAGTTCGGCCGGGTCGCCGACGTCGAGCCGCTGGACGGTGGCGTCGAGCGTTCCGGTGGTCAGCGGGTCGTCGCTGAGCAGCGCCGGTATGTAGGAGTCGTGCTGTCCGTGGACGCTCTTGGCGCTCGACACCTTCCACGGCTTGTCCTGCTCGGTGAGCATCCGGCCCGAGGTGACGGTGGAGCCGAGGCCCACCAGCTTGTCCTCGGCCGCCGGGTCGATGGCGGACAGCAGGACGGGGTAACTGACCGGAACGTCGATGGTGGCCTTGTCCCGGCCGGACTGGCAGTTCATCCGCGAACTCAGGTCCGGGTCGAACGGGGACCTGTCCCTGAGGTCCTCGGCGATGATGTTCGGCTTCAACGGCAGTTGCAGGTTGAACTCGGTCTGCTCGGTCTTGTCCCGGTTGAAGTAGAAGCAGACGTCGTACTTCCCCTTGATCCGGTACCGCTGGGTGCTCTTGTCGACCGTGCCCGCTTCCAGGGTGTCGGACTCGAAGAGGTGGTCCGACTCCGACGCCGTCGTCAGGGGGGAGCGGGTGAGGTAGACGTACTCGTCGGAGGTGCGGTAGGTGCCGAGACCGGAGGTGAGCGTCGGGCTGATGCGCAGGATCTGCCGGGACGCCTTGCCGTCCAGGAAGCGGGACACGTCCACGGTGACGGTGCTCGACACCATCAGGTAGCCGATGTTGGCGACCGGCGCGGCCACGTCGACCCCCGCCAGGTCGCGGATGCGCCGGTACTGGTCCATGGTGATGCCGCCGAACGTGCCGGACAGGAAGTTCGGCGCGACCAGACCGCTCTCTCGCTCCACGGCCGTCTGCGAGTCCGGCGGGCGGACCAGGACGTCGTACGCGGACCGCGCGTTCTTCCGCACCGTGCCCACGGTGGTCGCCCGGCTCGTGCTCACCGTCGCGGTCAGCAGGGTGAAGCTGGTCGCCGCCACCAGGATTCCGGCGGCCAGGGCCAGCGCGCGCCCGCGCCGCCGCCGGAGCTGGTCGAGGATCATCGTGATCACGGGCGCAGGCCCCCCAGCCGGTGCAGCACGTCGCCGGACGGCGTGACCCGCTGGTCCGAGGTGATCCTGCCGTCCTGCAGCCGCACCACCCGGTCGCCGTTGGCGGCGACCTCCGCGTCGTGCGTGGCGATCAGCATCGTCATCCCGTACCGCTCGCGCAGCGACATCAGCAGGTCGACGATCTCCCGCCCGATGACGCTGTCCAGGTTGCCGGTGGGTTCGTCGGCCAGCAGCAGTCCCGGCCGGTTGATCAACGCGCGGGCGACGGCGACGCGTTGCTGCTGGCCGCCCGACAACTGGGAGGGCAGGGCGTCCGCCCGGTGGTCCAGGCCGACCGCTTCGAGCAGTTCCATGCCGCGCGCACGCCGGTCGAAGTCGACTCTGCGCGGCAGGACGGGGGCGAGCACGTTGTCCAGCGCGGTCAGCGCGGGCAGCAGGTGGAAGCGCTGGAAGACGAAGCCGATCCGCCGGCGGTGCCGGTCCAGGTCCCGGCGCACCAGTTCCGTGCCGTCGATCTCGACGTGCCCCTCGTCGGGCTGGTCCATGCCACCCGTCACGTGCAGCACGGTGGACTTGCCGGCACCGGACGGCCCGGTCAGCATCACCACCTCGCCCGCCGCGACCTCCAGGTCGACCCCGTCCAGAGCGGTCAGCCCGGGATACCGGCGGCTCACCCCGCGCAACGCCACGCTCACAGCCATTGATGCAGCCTCGCCCTCGTACATCGCGGCACACGCATGGCCGCACCTACATTGTGGCAATGCAGAGGTATGTTGTCACAATGTAGAAGGGACGTATATGCCGCTCCATCACGCCGTGCTCGCGCTGCTGACCCGGCGACCGAATCACGGATACGAGCTCAAGGCCCGCTTCGAGGAGGCCATCGGCCCGCAGTGGGGTGGCCTGAACATCGGTCACCTCTACCAGATCCTCGAACGGCTGGTCCGTGACGGCTATGTCTCCCGCTCGCAGGTCACGCAGACCGACCGGCCCGACAAGAACCTCTACACGCTCACCGAGGCGGGCGAGGCCGAGCTGCGCTCGTGGGCGGCCACCCCATGGGTGCGCGTCGGCGGCTTCCGCGACGAGCTCTTCCTGAAGCTCCTCGGCGCCGTCGCCCTGGGCCCGCAGGCCCTGACCGCGCTGATCGAGGCACAGCGGCAGACGTACCTGTCCGAGCTCGCGGGCCTGGCCCGGCAGCGCCGGGCCCATGCCGACGAGCCGCTGGTCGCCGTCCTGATCGACGCCGCCGTCGCCCACACCAAGGCCGACCTCGGACTGCTGGACAGCGCCGCACAGCATCTGGGCCCGCTCGCCGCGGCGCAGAGCGCCACCGGCGCCACCGGCGCCACCGGCGAGGCCGGCGGGCACGGCGGGACGGGCGGGGCCCGCACGGAGTCCGCCTGACGTGACGTCCGTCGCCGACGCGGGGGTCGGCTGTCGTCGACGCGCGGGTCAGCCGAGTGGTTGCGACGAGTCCTCACGCACCGGCAACCGCCCTTGGCGACGACCGTCGAGAGGCGCTCCGGGGGCCGTGGTCACCGCCGCCACCCCCAGCGCCAGCACGGCGATCCCCGCCCCCGCCAGCAGGAACCACCGGTCCCCGAACAGGGACAGCGCGAGACTCCCCGTACCCCCCGCCGCGGCCATCCCCAGATAGGTCGCACTGCTGCTCAGCGACACCAGCACCGGTGCGTCGGCAGGGGCGATGGCGGTGATCCGGGTGACCTGGGCGACCGCCAGTGCCCACCCGATCACCGGTGTGACCGCCGACGCGGCGAGTGCCGTGGGCATCGTGCGCAGTGTCCAGGGCGCGGTCGCCGCCACCGCCGCGTAGGCGGTGAGGGCCGACAGCACCACCACGCGCGGTCCCCACGCGTCCACCAGCCGCCCGCCCAGCTGTGAGCCGGCCACCGCCGCGATGCCGCTGACCAGGAGCAGCAGGGTCAGCTTGTCCTGGGAGCCGCCGGTCGCGGGGTGGGTGGCCACCGTGTAGTAGATGTAGGTCGTCTGGAAGGCCACGAAGATCAGGAACGTGGTGGCCGCCGCGCCCACCACCCGCCGGTCGGCAAGCGGCGCCAGTCGCTCCCGGAGAGTCAACGCGGCGGGCGGCTGCGGAAGTTCCCGCAGGAGCCCGGCGAGCCCGGCGAAGGCCGCCGCGCCCAGTCCCGTCACCAGCCACATCGTCAGCCGCCAGTCCGTACGGCCGATCCAGGTGCCCAGCGGCACCCCGAGCGCCGTCGCGACCGTCAGCCCGCCCATCACCACCGCGATGGCCCGCCCGCGCCGCTCCGGCGGCACCAGCGAGGTCGCGACCGCGCTCGCGGTGGGGGTGTAGAGGGCGGCTCCCACCGCGGCCAGCACGCGCGTGCCGAGCAGGGCGCCGTACGACGGGGCCAGCGCCGTGAGTGCGTTGGCGGCCGTGAAGACGGCCAGCGCGGTGAGCAGGGCGTGGCGGCGGGGCCAGTGGGAGGTCGCCGTGGCCAGGACGGGGGCGAGGATGCCGTAGGCGAGGGCGAAGACGGTCACCATCTGTCCGGCGACCGAGATGGACACGTTCAGATCGCGGGCGACGAGCGGCAGGATGCCGGCGGTCACCATGCCGTCGGTGCCGACGGCGAAGGTGCCGAGAGCGAGCAGGAGCAGGCGTAGGCGCACGAGTCCCCCAGGTGCGTCGATGCGGTCGATACGGGTCGATACGAGAGCGCGCATGACGGTTTGACGTTGGTCAAACAATAGGGACTGTTGGATGATTGTCAAACGGTATGGAGGAGGGTGTGCCCGTGGGCGACGAGGACGGCGAGTGGCTGCCGCAGCCGGATGCCGCGGAGATCGAACTGGTCGGGGTGTTGCACGCGTTCGGCGACCCGGTGCGGCTGATGCTGCTGAGGAAGTACGCGAGCGGTGAGCAGTTCAGCTGTGCGCCCGACGCGCTCGGCGTCGGTCATCTGCACAAGTCGACCGTCTCGCACCACCTGAAGATCATGCGCGAGGCCGGGATCACCTCGACCCGCGCGGTCGGCCGCAACCGGTACGTCCAGCTGCGCCGAGCCGACCTGGACGCCCGCTTCCCCGGGCTGCTGGACGCCGTGCTGAAGGCGCTGCCGGAGACGTTCTAGCCGTCGGGGAAGCGGTGGTGGGGGCCGCCCGGCCGGTTCAGCCCAGCTGTGGCGGCAGCGGGGCCGCGTGGGTCACGATCAGGCCGGACACCGCCCGGGTGAGGGCCACGTACAGGCGGCGCAGGCCGGTGCGTTCGTCCGGTTCGCCGTCGACCACCGCCCCCGGCTCGTCGAGGACCACGTAGTCGTACTCCAGGCCCTTGGCCAGGGACGCCGGGACCAGGGTGAGGCGGGTCTCGGCCGTGGTCTCCTCGCCCGGGGCCAGGTAGCCGATGCCCGCCGCCGTCAGCGCCTCCGCGAGCACCGGCACGCGCGCGTCCGCCGCGATCAGGCCCGTCGAACCCTCGTTGCGGAGCAACTCCTCGCACGCGGCGACCACTTCGGCGGTGTCCGCGATGGCGCGGAGGGCGAAGAAGCCGGGGTTCTCACGGACCGAGGCGACCGGCGTGAGGCCGGGCGCGATGTGCGGGAGGAGGCGGGAGGCGTAGGTGATGACGTCGGTCGGGACGCGGAAACCGGCCGTCAGTTCCTCGATCACGCCGTCCGACTTGCCGAGGTGGGACAGGGCCTCGTCCCAACTTCCGGTCGCCCAGGGCGTGGTGCCCTGCGCCAGGTCGCCGAGGACGGTCGCCGACCCGGTGGTGCAGCGGCGGCCGACCGCCCGGTACTGCATGGGGGAGAGGTCCTGCGCCTCGTCCAGGACGACATGGCCGAGCGAGTGCGTGCGCTGGACGAGGTCGGTCGTCTCGTCGATCAGCACCGCGTCCGCGGCCGACCACTTCGCCGCCTTGACGCTGCGCACCGGCTTCGCCCAGAGGATCGTCTTCTGCTCGTCCTCGTCGAGGACCCCGGCGGCGTGCGCCGCGAGGAAGTCCGCGTCCGTGAGCAGGCGCAGCACGAGCTTCGCCGGGTCCACCGGCGGCCAGATGTGCTTGACGGCCGCCTTCACCGCCGCGTTGCGCGCCACCGAGTCCTGCACGCGGTCGTCGGGTGCCTCTCCCGAGCGTTCCATCTGGACCAGCACGGCGTGCGCGATGCGCTGCGGCAGGGCCTCGCGCGCCGCGCCGTACCGGATGCCCCGGTCCAGCAGCTCCCGGACGATGTCCTCCAGCTCGTACGCCGGGACCCGCCAGCGACGGGAGCCGCGCACCACCACGACCGGTTCGGTGGGCAGGGTGACGTGCGCGTGCACGGCCCGGCGCAGGACCTCCGCCATCCGGGCGTCGCCCTTGATGATCGCGGCGGGGGCGTCGTCGGTGCCTCGTACGTCGACGTCCTTCGCCACCAGGTCGTCCACCGTCGCCTGCTGCACGGTCAGCTCGCCCAGCGCGGGCAGCACCTGCTCGATGTAGTGCAGGAAGGAGCGGTTCGGCCCGATGACCAGGGTGCCGGTACGGGCGAGGCGCCCCCGGTGCGCGTAGAGGAGGTAGGCGACCCGGTGGAGGCCGACGGCGGTCTTCCCGGTGCCGGGGCCGCCCTGGACGCAGACGGTGCCGGAGAGGCCCGACCGCACGATCTCGTCCTGCTCGGGCTGGATGGTCGCCACGATGTCGCGCATCGGGCCGACGCGCGGGCGCTCGATCTCCTGCTGGAGCAGCTTGCTGGTGCGGGCCGCTTCGGCCGGGTCGGAGAGATGCTCGTCCTCGTACGCCGTGATGTCGCCGCGGGTGTACCCGAAGCGGCGGCGCAGCGCGATGTCCATCGGGTCCTTCTTGGACGCCCGGTAGAACGGCTGCGAGACCGGCGCCCGCCAGTCGATGACCATCGGGTCGCCGTCGTGGTCGTGCACGTGCCGGCGCCCGATGTAGAAGCGTTCGCCGTACGCGCCCTCGGCCTGCTCGGCGCCGGGGGCGTGCAGGTAGTCGAGGCGGCCGAAGAAGAGCGGTGTGTCGCTGAGGTCGGCCAGCGCCTTGATGCGCTCGTCGATCTGGCGGGCCAGGACCTCGGCGTTGACCCAGTTCGCGGTGACGTCACGGATGTCCAGCGACTCGACGTCCTCCCGCATGGCACGCAGGGCGGCGCGGGACTCGGCGAGGTGGGAGCGTTCCCGGGAGAGGGGGTCGGGGTGCGGGTCCGCTAGCGGGTCGTGGGCGGGCGTGGACAAGGGGGTGCCTCCGAAGGCCTGCGAGTCGATGGCGCTCAGGTGTGGATGGCGCACAGGTGGCGATCAGCCGACCGGTTTCCGTCCGGGCGGCGGCACTCCGGGGGGCGGAGGCGGGCAAGAGCGGAGAGTCTAGTGAGGTGGGGGCGGGAGAGGCGAATGGATTTCTCGGGGGCGGAGCGGCTTGATCGTCAGGTGCGGGTGGGTGGGGGCTGGTCGCGCAGTTCCTCCCCCAGCCTTCGGCCGGGGGTACCCCCAGCGCCCCTTTCGGGCCGCCATGGCCGCCGTCCCTGCCCCGCCGTCCCTGCGCCGCCGCGGCTGCGTCCCCTAGGGGGAGCGTCACCCGGACGGTCGGGCGGAGGTAGGGGGTGGGGTCCATCGGGGGGTGGACCGGAGAATGCCGGAAATTGGACCCGTGGACCGATGCCGTCCTTGTGCCCGAAGTTCCACCATTGAGGCATGAGCGCAGCAACCATCCACCCAGCCCCCAGCCGTCCCCCGGGCGCCACGGCCCTCGACGGAGTCCCCCAACCCCACCACCGCCTGGGCGACGCCCTGCGCGCCGTCAAGGTCTTCGTCAGCACGGCGTTCAGCGTCGCGATACTCGGTGAGTACGGCGAGGAAGCGGGCATACGCCGCAAGTGACGGCATAGGGTCGCCTCCGTGCCGAACCGGACGGTGACGTCACCCCCCGCCTCCCCCGCCTCCCGCGCCCTCCCGCCTCTCCCTCTCCTCCTGTCCCTGTCCTTACTGACGGTCTCCCTCTGCTCCTTCGCCGCCCTCTGCGTCCTGATCCACGCCCCGATGGCCGACCTGCTGGTCTACCGGGCCGAGGGCGAAGCCGTGGTCCACGGCGGTGATCTGTACGGCTTCACGGTCACCGAATGGCGGCTGCCGGCGACGTATCCGCCCTTCGCGGCGGTCCTGTTCGTCCCGACGACCTGGATCCCCGTCCCGGCCCTGAAGGTGGCGTTCCTCGCGGGCAACGCGCTCCTGCTCGCCCGGCTCGTCGCCCTCTCCGCCCGCCTGGCCGGCCGCACGGCACCCCTCCCGCTGCTGTGCGCGGCCACGGGGCTCGCCCTCTGGCTGGAGCCGGTCTTCCAGACACTCCTCTTCGGCCAGGTCAACCTGGCGATCGCCTGCCTGGTCCTGTGGGACCTGACCCGCCCGCCCGGCGCCCGCGCCAAGGGCCTGGCCCTCGGCATCGCGGCGGGCGTCAAACTCACCCCGGCGATCTTCATCGCCTACCTGTTCCTCACCGCACGCAGAAAGGAGGCGGCCACCGCGACGGCGTCCTTCGCCGGCACGGCCCTGTTCGGGGCCCTTCTCCTGCCCTCGGCGACCGTGGACTTCTGGACGCGGCGTGTGTTCGAGACCGGCCGGATCGGCAAGGCCTGGATCGTCGACAACCAGTCGCTCCAGGGCCTGATCGCCAGGGTGGCGGGCACGGAGACACCGGGCCCGGCCTGGGCCCTCCCGGCGACCGCGCTCGTGGCGACGGGCCTGTGGCTGGCGACCCGCGCCCGCGCTCACCGCAGCCCCGGCTCCGACCGCTGGGGCATCCTGCTCACCGCGTTCACGGCCCTGCTGGTCTGCCCGATCAGCTGGTCCCACCACTGGGTGTGGTGCGTCCCGCTGCTGGCGGTCCTGCTGGCCGAGGGCCGGATGCTCCTCGTGGCCGGGACGGCACTCGTCTTCACGACCCGCACGCTGTGGCTGGTGCCCCACCAGGGCGACCGCGACCTCCGCCTGCCGTGGTGGCAGCAGCCGCTCGCGTCGCCGTACCCGCTGCTGGGGCTGGCGCTGCTGGCGGGCGCCGCGGCCGTCCTGCGAAGGCGCGGCGCCGCCCCGCCGGACGACGGGCCCGGCAACCCCCTGCCGGCTGCTCGGCAGCCCTCCGCTCAGCCCTCCGCTCAGCCCTCCGCTCAGTCCTCCGCGAGGAGCTCGTCGGCGTCCATGATGCGGTAGGCGTACCCCTGCTCCGCCAGGAAGCGCTGCCGGTGGGCGGCGAAGTCCTGGTCGATGGTGTCGCGGGCGACGACCGAGTAGAAGTGGGCCTGGTGGCCGTCGGCCTTGGGGCGCAGGACGCGTCCCAGCCGCTGGGCCTCCTCCTGCCTCGACCCGAACGTCCCCGACACCTGGATGGCGACGGTCGCCTCCGGCAGGTCGATGGAGAAGTTGGCGACCTTCGAGACGACCAGCACGCTGATCTCGCCCTCGCGGAAGGCGTCGAAGAGCTTCTCGCGCTGGGCGTTGGAGGTCTCGCCCTTGATGACGGGAGCGTTCAGGTGCTCGCCCAGCTCGTCGAGCTGGTCGATGTACTGGCCGATCACGAGGATCTGCTGCCCGGCGAAGCGCTTCACGATCGCTTCCGTGACCTTCCGCTTGGTCGCGGTGGTCGCACAGAAGCGGTACTTCTCCTCGGTCTCGGCGGTGGCGTAGGCGAGCCGCTCCGAGTCCGTGAGGTTCACCCGCACCTCGACACAGTCGGCGGGCGCGATGTAGCCCTGCGCCTCGATCTCCTTCCACGGAGCGTCGAACCGCTTGGGCCCGATGAGGGAGAACACGTCCGATTCCCGGCCGTCCTCGCGCACGAGGGTGGCAGTCAGCCCCAGCCGCCGGCGCGCCTGCAGATCGGCGGTGAACTTGAAGACAGGAGCCGGCAGCAGATGGACCTCGTCGTAGACGATCAGTCCCCAGTCGCGGGAGTCGAAGAGTTCGAGGTGCGGGTAGACGCCCTTCCGCCTGGTCGTGAGGACCTGGTACGTGGCGATCGTGACGGGCCGGATCTCCTTGCGCGTCCCGCTGTACTCGCCGATCTCGTCCTCGGTGAGACTCGTCCGCTTCACCAGCTCGTGCTTCCACTGCCGGGCGGAGACGGTGTTGGTGACGAGGATGAGGGTCGTCGACTTGGCCTGGGCCATGGACCCGGCGCCGACCAGCGTCTTCCCGGCGCCACAGGGCAGGACGACGACTCCGCTGCCACCGTGCCAGAAGTTCTCCACGGCCTGCTTCTGGTACGGCCGCAGCGCCCAGCCGTCCTCGGCGAGCTCGATCGGGTGCGCCTCGCCGTCCACGTATCCGGCGAGGTCCTCGGCGGGCCAGCCCAGCTTCAGCAGGGTCTGCTTGATCTGCCCGCGCTCGGAGGGGTGCACGGCCACGGTGTCCGGGTCGATCCGGGCGCCGACCAGCGGGATGATCCGCTTGGAGCGCAGGATCTCCTCGAGGACCGGCCGGTCGGTGGTGGTGAGCACCAGCCCGTGCGCGGGGTGCTTGCTGAGCGTCAGCCGCCCGTACCGGTCCATCGTCTCGGCGATGTCGACCAGCAGCGCGTGCGGCACCGGATAGCGGCTGTACTCGACCAGGGCGTCCACGACCTGCTCGGCGTCGTGCCCGGCCGCCCGCGCGTTCCACAGCCCCAGCGGGGTCACCCGGTAGGTGTGGATGTGCTCCGGTGCCCGCTCCAGTTCGGCGAAGGGCGCGATGGCCCGACGGCAGTCGTCGGCCCGCTCGTGGTCGACTTCCAGGAGCAGGGTCTTGTCGGACTGGACGATCAACGGACCATTCACGCGCGGCACCCTTTCCCTCCGGTCCGTGCGGCCATCGCGATGGCGGCCATAGTCACGGGCCAAAGTTCCAGTGTGCCTCATCTGCGAACGATCACCTTCGCCGTTGGGCGGATCATGCCCGTCCGCGCCCGGCTTTTGTGGGTGCCTGATCGTCCGGTGCAACCTTGGGTCCGTTTCGGGTGTCATGTCCGAGGGAGCCGCGGATACGCGTGGCTCGGTGGGGAGGATCGGGTGACGTCCGTACGCATCTGGGGACCCGGCGCGGGGGCCGTGGTGGTGCTGGTGGCGGCCGGGGTGTGGGCGCGCGGGTCGAGCGCGGTCGACACCGGCCTGTGGGCCGAGGTACGTCCCGCGATCGAGGCACGGCTCGTGACGCAGTCCGCCGGGACCGGCGCCGGGGAGAGCGAGCCCGCGCTCAGGTCGCGGTGGTTCTGCCGGGCGGAGGCGCTGGACCTCCAGGAGAGCGGGGGCCGGGTGCGGGCCGGCGTCAACACCCTGTGCGAGGAGTACGGCGAGCGCGCGGGCGCCCTGGTGCTGTGCGGCGGGGCGCAGATACCGCAGGTGGTGCGGCTGGCACGGGATCCGGCGAGCGGCGGCTTCCGGGTGGTCTCCGCGGAGGAGCCGCCGGACGGCGAGGGGTACGGGGAGTGGGAGGGGAACCACTTCAGCCACTATGCGGCGTCCCGCCTCGACCGGGGGATGGCGTCCACCGGCCTGCGGACCGCGGCCCGCACCCACTTCGGCCTGCCCGCGGATGCGCCGGTGCGGTACTGCTGAGGGGGCCGGCCGAAGACCGGCCCCCTCGGGGGCGGCATCGCCTCAGCTCGGCGGTTCGACGGCGAAGGTGCCCGGTGTGGGGTTCTTCTCGACCATCGCCTCGCCGGGGGCGGCCAGCCTGGCCCGGGCGCGCAGGACGGACCCGGGCACCACGTCCGCCAGGAGCGGGCTGGGCACGGCGAGCAGCAGGCGCTGTCCGACGTTGCCCGACAACAGGTCGGCGTATCCGGTCACCGGCTCGGCGCCGAGTACGTCCACCTCCGCCAGGTCCCAGCCCGCCAGCCGCGGATGCGGCTCGGTCCTGACCAGCCGCACGGTCAGGTCAGTGCGGTTCTCGACCACCTGCACCATGGCCGGCGGTCACCGGTGGTGGGGGCCTTCGTGCGGGCGGGCGCCGTACCCGTTCCCGGCCTTGACGGACTCCGGTGTGCCCGTCTTGCTCGACCGCACGGCCTGCTCCAGGTAGGCCTCGGCGCCGGCCCAGGGGGCGACGGCCTGTTCCAGCGTGGCGAGCCGTTCCTGGAGGTCGTGGATCGTCTTGACCAGCCCGGGCACGTCCTCCGTGTCCCGCCTGAAGGCGGCGGCGGTGGGGGCGGGCGCACGCACGGGAACCCCCGCCGAGACCGACACCGACGCGGTCATCGTGGCGGCGGGCGCCGAGATGTCCGTGACGGAGACGCCGGTCGGGGTGCCGGCGTACGACCGGGAACTGGGCTTGGTCGACGGACCGAACGAGCTGTTGCCGGTGCTGCCGGGGTAGACGTCGCCGGCGTCACCGCGGTTTGCCGCGGACTCCAGGTCGCGCTGGTCGTCCGCCTGGACGAGGCCCACCATGTAGTGGTTCTCGTTGCTGTTGTCCCGTTGGCTCTCGTCGATGTGCCAGATCTGCATGCCCGAGGCGGGCAGCGACTTGTCGTAACCCGTCTGCTGGCGGTTCTCGACCAGGAAGTACTCCTTCCCGTGCATGCCGTCGGTCCACAGCCGGTACGCCTCGAAGCCGTTCTTGATGTCGGGGACGGACAGCTGTCCGTTGCTCGTGACGTTGACGGCTTTGGCCCAGCCCTGCTGGATCTTGCACCAGGCCGACGGTTGCGTCGGCCGCTCGCCGGGGACGTCGCCGCCCCATGAACCGGCGGCCATCAGACACCAGTTGCCGATGCCTTCCGACGAACCGTCGATGTCGTACAGGTCGGGGAAGCCGAACAGCAGGTGGCCCAGCTCGTGGGCGCAGACGCCGATCTTGGCGTCCTCGGGAATGGTGAGGTAGCCGAAGATCTGGGCGCCGTCGGCGTTGTACGCGTTCGGCAGGACCCATTTGTGCGACCAGAGGTCTCCCCGGTTACCGGTGGCCTCGCCGCCGGGGCCGGAGTGCACGACGATGAAGGCGTCGACGAAGCCGTTGCCGTCGTTGTCGTACGGGGCGTAGTTGATGAGCGGGTCGGCGCCGACGGCGGCGTCCCGGGCCAGGATCTGTGCGCGCGGCTCGCCGGTCGGTTTGCCGATGCCGAAGTTGTTGTTGGCGTACCAGGAGAGCTTCTGCGGCATCCGGACCGGGCCGATGACCTCGCCGACGATGTCGACCAGGCCGTGGGTCACTTCACGGTAGTAGTCCCGGACGCTGCCGTGCGGGAGCTCGCCTTCGGAGAAGAACAGCTTCTCGAAGTGCTCCTTGTCCGCCGTCATCGGCTTGTCCGTGAAGTCCGCCAGGACGACGACGACCCGGACCGTGCCGGTCAGCGGGGTCCGTGCGGCGGCCGTGGCGCGGATGGCCTCCAGCGATGTCCCCGGGGCGAAGGCCTCGGGCGGCATGTTGACGCCGTCGCCGTAGCCGAACCTGCGGGGGGTGCCGCCGAGGCGGAACAGGCTCGCCACGTCCGACTCGCTCCGGACCCGCTCCAGTTCCTGCTGCATCCTGTTGCGGAGTTCCGGGCTGGGCGCGATGGCGCAGAATTCCGACCAGACGGCGACCGTGGAGTCCCGTGAAGTGGAAAGGTCAACCATTCCAAATCCTCCCAAAAAGGGATGTGTTGGTTGTTTCTACGCCAGTGACGCATGCAGGTGCGCGGCCTGCAAGATGATCACTTACTCCTCCGCGAGTTCCGCCACCCCCGTCACCCGGTGCAGGGGATAGGTGCGGACCTCGTCGGCGGTGTGGTCGTAGGCCGTGACGAAGCCGCCCTCGACGCGGATGGGGGCGATGACGCGCTGGGTGGCGGTGCCCTCGGCGTTGACGTAGCCGATCCAGACGGTGTCGCCGGTGAGGACCGCGGCCTGCATGGTGGCGAGGGTCTCGGCGGCGGTGGTGCGGGGGAGCTCGCCGCCCCGGACGGCGCCGGTGGACTTGCGCGGGGTGGTGGCGGCGAGGTCGCCGGCGCGGATCGCGCGGATCGCTGCCGCCAGGAGGGTGGAGTCCGGTGGCGGCGGGCCGTCCGGGACCGGCTCGGGGGCCGTGCGCGGCGGGGTGCGGTGGGCGTGGGCGCGGGTGATCAGGACGTCGCCCTCGGCGGACTCGGCGGCGGGCGCGTAGCCCATCGCGCGCAGGCCTTCCAGGAGGGCGGCCGGGTCGGCCTGGGCGGCGAGCACCGTCGGGGCCAGGCGGCGCAGGTGCAGACCCGACGCCCGCTTGTCGGCCATGATCTCGTTCAGGACGGTGTCGTCGTCGCAGCGGACGTACGCCGAGGCCGCGCCCACCCGCAGATGGCCGTGCCGGCGGGCCACGTCGTCGATCAGGTAGGCGAGCGGCTGGGGGACCGGCGTGCGGGAGTGCGTGGCGAGGAAGGCGTGCAGGTCGGTGGCGGTCCGGCCGGCGTCCAGGGCGCGGCGGACGGAGGCGGGCGTGAAGCGGTAGACCGTGGCGCCGCCCTTCGACTCGACGTCGGCGAGCACGCCCAGCGCGTCCGCGAGCGGGCGGCGCAGCGGGCCCGGGGCGACCGCCGTCAGGTCGGCCTGGAGCAGCACGTGGTCGAGGGGCTCGGGGAGGAGCGGGGCGAGCAGCCGGCCGGCGGCCGCGGCGGCGACGGCCTGCTCGGGCGGCGAGAGGGGCGGGAGGGGCGCGGAGGTGGCGGAGGTGAGGGAGGAGGGGGCGGAGGGGTGGTGATGGTGCACGGGGAGCTTGTCGCCCGGGCCGGCGGGCTCCGCGGGTGCCTCCTTGGACGCGGGCGCGGCCGGTGCGCCGAGGAGGGCGCGGCCGTGTGCGGAGAGCGCCCCGCGTCCCGTCACGCCCAGCAGCTCGGCCTCCGACAGGGTCCAGCGGGCCAGCCGGCCGCGCAGGTCGTCGTCGCGCTGTTGGGGACCGCGCAGCGGGCGTTCCCAGCGCAGCCGGGCCAGCACCGAGTCGGCGGTGGGGGCGGTGCCCTCCGGGAGCGTGGCGAGGAGGGTGAGGACCCGGTGCCGTACCTCGGGTGCGGCGGAGCGGTCGAGGCCGGGGCCGAGCGCCGACAGGGCGCGGTCCTTGGCGTCCCGGCCGCCGACCAGGCCGGAGGTGCGGGTCGCGGTCAGCCAGGCCTCCGCCAGCTGGGCCCAGCGTTCGGCGGGCGGCCGGTCCAGCCACTCGTCGTAGGCGGGGGTGGCCGCGTACCGTTCGTCGGCCTCGCCGTCGGAGGCGAGCAGCCCGGCCGCGTACGCCAGCTCGACCCAGAAGGCGGCGAGCGGCTCGGGCAGGTCCAGGGCGACGGCCGTCCGCTTCAGGTCCCGGACGCTCAGGCCACCGGCCCGCAGCACCGCCGGACCGCCCTCGTCCCAGTCCTTCAGCAGCTCCTCGACGGTCGCGAGGGCGGTGTACGCCTGCCCGGCCGCGGTCGCGTCCACAACCTGTGGACGGTGGGCCGCGGCCGGCTCGACGGCGGGCGGCACGGGCTCCGGTTCGCGGTGGGCGCGGCCCTCGCGCAGGTGCAGGGCGACCTCGCGGGGGAGGACCACCGTGCCGGGCGCGGTCGGCAGCAGCAGGCCGCGGTCGAGGAGCCAGCGCAGGTGGGCGGCCGGTTCGGGGGTGATCTGGCCGTACGGCGGCCCCCAGACCAGCCGGGCGAGGACCTCGCGGGACTCGGCGGGCGCGGCGGCGAGCAGCTTCGCCATCTTCTTCCGGTGCCCGAACAGCTTGGTGAGCGCGTCCACCGCGGACACCGGGTCGTGCGTGGAGGGCAGCCCGGCGGCCGCGACGATCTCCTGGACCCGGCCCGGCGACATCCCCGAGGTGGCCTCCCGCACGGTCGGGCCGAGGCCGGTCGGCGAGGGGCGCTGCGGGGACGGGGCGAGCACCTCGCGCGCGGTCCGCACCAGCCGCAGCCGGTCGTCGTCGCCCCAGACCAGCGCCTGGTCGCGGAGCGCGGCGACGGCACGCGGCAGCTCGCCGGCGACGACCGGGTCCCCGCCGTCACCGGCCATCAGGCCCAGCAGCTCCTGGTACGACGCCGGGTCGCCGGCCACCGCCAGCGCCTCCGCGCTCTGCAGGGCGAAGCGGTCCAGGCGTTCCAGGGCGCGCAGCACCGAGGCGCGGGTGCCGGCCCGGGTGGCCAGCTGGGTGAGGTCGGTGGGGACGGGGGTGATGAGGTCGGGGCGGGCACGCAGCAGTACGGCCAGGGAGGCGTCGTCCCTGGCCCGAAGCGCCTCCGCGAGGGAACGCGGCGGGGTGGCCGGGTTGCTCATCCGACCCACGGTAGCGGGTGCGGGGCGGGCACCGGGATCACTCCTCCCCCGACCGTTCCGGTGCGGGGGACATCGTGATCCCGGTCCCGGTGTGTTCCGCGTCTGTTCCGCGTCTGTTCCACGTCCCGCGCGAGCAGGGCAGCCGTCCCTGTTCGGAGGCCCGCCGCGCGCTGGTGTGCCTGCCGACATGAGCCGTGGCCTGCGCTACCGTCGTCCCGACGGGGTATCCAACGCAACGCACCGGCCCCGGAGGGGACTTCGTGGGTATCGAGAGCGATCAGGTCGTCTACGAGTATCTGAGCCGCGTCGGGGACATCGCGCACCAGCGCCAGCTGTCGTCGGCCGAGCGGATGCGGCTGGTCTCCGGGCTGCGCAACGACATCGACCGGCAACGGGCGAAGGCGATCGTCGACAGCCCCGCCGCGGTACGGCGCATCCTGGACCGGCTGGGCACGCCCGACGAGGTCGTCGAGGCGGCCGGGGGTACGGCGGGCGGCGCGCCCCAGTCGCCGCCGGCGGCCGCGGTCCCCGCCCAGCGGGACGCGGCGCCGCCCGCGCGGCCCGAGGAGCCGCGCCGCGTCGTACCGCGCCCCCGGCCCGCAGAGCCGGACGGTTCGGCGCCGCCGCCCGACTGGTGGCGGGTGGACAGCAGCCCGTTCGGGGACGGGGACGGCGTGCCCGGGTTCGTCGGCGGGGTGGAGATCCCCGAACTGCTGAGCAGGCCGCGGTTCCGCAAGGGGGAGCCGGAGGACGAGCCGGAGGCCGAGCCGGTCGAGGCGGAAAAGGCCCCTGTGGTGGAGGAGGCGGCCGCGTCGTCCGGACGACGCCGGATCCGTATCGTCCCCCGCCCCGGGACCGGCTGGAGCAACCCCCTCCTCCTGCTCGCCGCCGCCGCGCTCGTCGTGGGCGCGGTGCTCGGCAACTGGTTCGCCCTCGTCCTCGGCTGGGCCATCGCCTACGGCTCCCGGCGGCTCACCCCGGCGGAGACGAAACTGGCGGTGATGTGGGTACCGGGCCTGTCCGTCACGGCCGGGCTGGTGTGGCTGTGGGGGCGCAGCGCCGGGCGCTGGGGCGCGCCGATCGCCCAGGGGCAGATGAGCGGCGCGGTGGGGGAGACGTGGCCGTGGGTGGTACGAGGCGCTGCGCTGGCCTCGGCCGTCTTTGTGGCGTGGCGGTCGCAGAGGGCGCGGTAGGGGGCGTGCCGACGCGGTAGGGGGGTGGGGCTGTCGGTTGTCGGGCGGCTGCCGGGCCGGTGCGGGCTGGTCGCGCAGTTCCTCCCCCAGCCTTCGGCCGGGGGTACCCCCAGCGCCCCTTGGGTGGGACCAGTCACGTTGCTTTTTGGGGCGCGGGGAACTGCGCGACCAGCCACGACGCATCCGCACCCGATTGACTGCCGCAAGCACTAGGCACAATGACCTGTATGACTCCTCGCCCCCTCACCGTCGGCTTCGACCTCGACATGACCCTCATCGACTCCCGGCCGGGCATCCACGCCGCCTACCTGGCGCTCGCCGAGCGGACCGGGACGTACATCGATGCCGATCTGGCGGTCACCCGGCTGGGGCCGCCGCTCGCCGAGGAGCTGATCCACTGGTTTCCGGCCGAGCGGATCGCGGAGATGAGTGATCTGTACCGGGCCATGTACCCGGAGATCGCCATCGCGGCGACCCCCGCCATGCCGGGCGCGCGGGAGGCGATCGCCGCCGTGCGGGAGGCCGGCGGGAAGAGCGTGGTGGTCACCGCGAAGTACGAGCCCAACGCGAAGCTGCACCTCAGCCACCTCGGCATAGTCCCGGACGCCGTCGTCGGCGACCTGTGGGCCGAGCAGAAGGCGGTGGCGCTGCGCGAGCACGGCGCGGTCGCGTACGTCGGCGACCACGTCGGAGACGTACGCGGGGCACGCAAGGCGGGAGCCCTGTCGGTGGCGGTGGCCACCGGGCCCTGCGCTGCGGAGGAGCTGCGGGCCGCCGGTGCCGACGTGGTGCTCGGCGACCTCACCGAGCTGCCCGCCTGGCTGGCCGGCTACCGGGAGGACGCCTCCCGCGCCTGACGGCGTCCGGCCGCGACCGACTGGAGCACTCCGGCGCCCGCGACCAGGAAGCCGACGCCCATGAGCATGCTCAGCAGGTACATGTACGTCGGAAAAGGCTTCGCACCGAGGAACAGCGGTATCACGGTGACGAGTGTGGCCAGCGCACCGATGAAGAAGACCACGGCACCGGTACGGACCAGTCGGTCACCGGGCCCGGCGGAATTCGCTTGGGTTTTGTCACGCACTCGACCAGGGTAGTTCCCTGCCCGAAGGAACAACCGGGCGACGTCTTGTCACGCGCCCGAAGACCATTAGCCTTGGTACCGGCGGGTCGTGGTCGACCCGCCCGAGTGCTATCAAGGCCCGTTCCAGAGCTGTTGCATTCAGAAGTTTCCCGAGCAGTTTCCGACGAGATACGAGGACGAGGACAGACGTGCCTACCGGCAAGGTCAAGTGGTTCAACAGTGAGAAGGGCTTCGGCTTTCTCTCCCGTGACGACGGCGGTGACGTCTTCGTCCATTCCTCGGTTCTCCCCGACGGGGTCGACGCACTCAAGCCGGGCCAGCGCGTGGAGTTCGGCGTCGTCGCCGGTCAACGCGGTGACCAGGCGCTGTCGGTGGTCCTGCTCGACCCCGCTCCGTCGGTCGCCGCCGCCCAGCGCAAGAAGCCGGACGAGCTGGCCTCGATCGTGCAGGACCTGACGACCCTGCTCGAAAACATCACGCCGATGCTGGAGCGCGGCCGTTACCCGGACAAGGCCGCCGGAGCGAAGATCGCCGGGCTGCTGCGCGCGGTCGCGGACCAGCTGGACGTGTAGCCGCACAAGAGGCATATGCGTCTCGGAAGCGGGTAAGTCCCGTCGGTTTTCTTACGGGAAATCGAGTGCGTGCGGGCCGAGGGGCGGGACGAGTCCCTCGGCTGCCGCGCGGGTGAGCAGTCCGCGGACCGCCGCGTAACCGTCCTCGCCGAGTTCCGAGGTGAACTCGTTGACGTAGAGCCCGATGTGCTGGTCGGCGACGGCCGGGTCCATCTCCTGGGCGTGGGCCATCACGTACGGCCGGGAGACCTCGGGGTCGTCCCAGGCCGCGTGGACGGAGGCGCGGATCGAGTCGGCGAGGCGGGTGAGCGTCTCGGCGCCCAGCGACCGCTTCGCGATGATCGCGCCCAGCGGGATCGGCAGACCCGTCGTGTCCTCCCAGTGCTCACCCATGTCCGCGAGCTTGTGCAGGCCGTAGTTCTGGTACGTGAAGCGCGCCTCGTGGATCACGAGACCCGCGTCGACCTTCCCGTCCCGCACCGCCGGCATGATCTCGTGGAAGGGCATGACGACGATCTCGCCCACTCCGTCCGGGAGGGTGTCCGCCGCCCAGAGGCGGAACAGCAGGTACGCCGTCGACCTCTCGCTCGGCACGGCGACCGTACGGCCGGTGAGGTCCGCGCCCGCCTCCCTCGTCAGCACCAGCGGCCCGCAGCCCCGCCCCAGCGCGCCCCCGCAGGGCAGCAGGGCGTACTCGTCGAGGACGTACGGCAGCACGGCGTACGACACCTTCAGCGCGTCCGACTCGCCGCGCTCGGCCATGCCGTTGGTGATGTCGATGTCCGCGAAGGTCACGTCGAGCGCGGGCGCGCCCGGGATCCGGCCGTGGGCGAGGGCGTCGAAGACGAAGGTGTCGTTCGGGCAGGGCGAGTACGCGATGCGCAGCGGGTCAGCGGTGGTCATGTGGGTTCCAACTCTCCAGGGCGGGCGCGAGCTTCCCGAAGGCCTCGGTCAGGGCGGCCAGGGCGTCGCCGATCCGCCAGGCGGCACGGTCGCGGGGGCCGACGGGGTTGGAGACCGCGCGTATCTCCAGCACGGGCACGGCGTGTGCGGCGGCCGCCTCGGCGACGCCGAAGCCCTCCATGGCCTCGGCGAGGGCACGGGGGTGCCGGGCCAGCAGTTCGGCGGCGCGGGCGGCGGTTCCGGTCACCGTGGAGACGGTGAGTACCGCTCCGAGGCGAGCTCCGACGGCCGGAGCTAGCACTCGTACGAGTGAATTTGGTGGACGGTGGCTGACGGTCCCGAAGCCCAGTTCGGTGACCGGCAGAAATCCGTCGGCTGTCTCGGCACCCAGGTCGGCCGCGATGATCTCGTCGGCGACGACCACGGAGCCGACGGGCGCCATCGGCTGGAAACCGCCGGCGATCCCGGCGGAGACGACCAGCGCGTAGGGGCGGCCTTCGAGGGCGGCGGCGGTGAGGGCGGTCGCGGTGCCGGCGGCGACCGGGGCCGGTCCGACCCCGGCGGCGAGGAGGTCGTACCCCGCGCTGGTGCGGTGCAGCAGGGCCGAGCCCGGCAGCCGCACCTCGCTCGTCCCGCCGGGGAACGCCCCGGCCACCGCGTCCCGTTCGGCCGGGACCGCGGTGGCGACGAGGACGCGTACGGCGGACGTGGTCACTCCTGCGGCCGTCAGGCGTCCTTCTTGAGCTTGAAGGACCACAGGCCCAGCACCGACTTGTCGCCCTCCTTGATGGAGACGAGGGTCGAGTTGCCGGAGGCGCCGTACTGGGCGTTGAAGAACACGCTGCCCGGGATGGTGCGGTAGGTCTTGGTGCTGGAGTCGGTGAGCGCCTGACCGTTCATCAGGATCGTCCAGCCGTTGTCCGCGATCTTCGGGTCGACGCCGAAGCGGACCGTGTCGTCCGGGTCCACCTTGATGGACTTGATCCCGGTGTCCTTCAGGCACTTCGTGAGGGAGGCCGTGTCCAGGGCCTTGCCGTCGTTGTAGCAGGTGGCCTCGGAGTTGACCGAGTTCGTGCCGACGGTGATCGTGGCGATCGGCGTCGGCTTGTCACAGGCCGACAGGACGAGCAGTCCGGCGGAAACGGCGCCGGCGGCGGCGACGACGCGGCGGCGTCGCGAGCGGGAGTGCAGCGTGGTCATGGCCGAAGGCTATCGGGCACTCTCGGCCGTCTCCCCATGTGGGGTACGGCGTGCCCGGTTCGTTACGCCACTCGCGGTCGGGGGTGGGTGCCGTGCCGGGCGGAGGCGAGCAGACCGCGCAGGGTGGTCAGCCAGCCGACCGCCACGATCGCGGCGGCCACCACCAGACCCAGGGTGCCGTTCAGCGGCATCACGATGCCCACCGCGCCGCCGAACACCCAGGCCACCTGGAGCAGTGTCTCCGAACGGGCGAACGCGGACGTGCGCACCAGCTCCGGCACGTCCCGCTGGATCAGGGCGTCCAGGGACAGCTTGGCCAGCGCCTGCCCGAAACCGGCCACCGCCGCCAGCACCGCCACCAGGAAGGCGCCGAAGAACAGGGCCGCGACGATCGCCGTGCCCAGCACCAGCGCCACCGCCGCCACGATGATGATCTCCGGCGCCCGGGAGCGCAGCCACGACCCCACCGCCGTACCGAGCGCGTTGCCGGCGCCCGCCGCGACCCCCACGATCCCCAGCGACACGGCCGCGCTCTCCCCGGTCAGCGGGTGCTCGCGGAGCAGGAACGCCAGGAAGAAGATCAGGAAGCCGGAGAGGCAGCGCAGGGCGGCGTTGGCGCCGAGGGCATGGGTGACGGCGGGCCCGACCGTCCGCAGCCCCGGCCGCCTCGCCTCCTTCCGGTGCGGGCCGTGCAGATGCTCCTCGTCGGCGGCGAGCAGCGCCACGTCCTCACCCTTGGCCGAGTCGACCTTCGGGGGGAGGGTGAAGGAGAGAAACGTCCCGGCAACGAAGATCACGAAGGCGCCGTAGAGCGGCCAGGGGTCACCGACGGCATGCAGCCCGGCCCCGACCGGGGCGGCGACGCCGGTGGCGAGCAGCCCCGCGAGGGTGACCCGCGAATTGGCCTTCACCAGCGAGAACCGCGGCGGCAGGAGCCTGGGTACGACGGCACTGCGCACCACGCCGTACGCCTTCGACGCGACCAGCACCCCGAGCGCGGCCGGATACAGCTCCAGCCCGCCGCCGGCCACTGCCCCGGAGATGACCAGCGCGAGCAGCGCCCGCGCGAGCATGGACCCGGCCATCGCGGCCCGGCGCCCGTGCGGCAGCCGGTCGAGCAGGGGGCCGATGACCGGGGCGAGGACGGTGAAGGGCGCCATGGTGATGGCGAGGTAGAGCGCGACGCGGCCGCGGGCCTCGTCGGTGGGCACGGAGAAGAACACGGTGGAGGCGAGCGCGACGGTGATCATGACATCCCCGGCGCCGTTGACCGCGTGCAGCTCGATCAGCTTCCCCAGCCCGGACTCGCCGGCGCCGTGCGCGTGGGTGGCCTTGCGGATGCCGCGGGCGGTTCCGGTCACCGGGAGGTGCAGGGCACGGCCGACGGAGCGGACGGCACCGCGCATCCGGCCCGCACCGCTACCGACCCCGACGGCGCGCTGGGGTGACCTCGCGGTTGCCACGTGCTTCATAGTGCCCTGAGAGTGCAGTTCGTAGTGCACTTTGTGGCCAAGCGAGTCGTGGGGGTGCCCTGGGGTGGGGCGGAGCAGCGCCCCGTCAGGGGCGCGGGGAACTGCGCGAGCAACCCCCACCCACCCGCACCCGAAACACGACCTGCCCCCACCCCCGTCGGCTCTCCCCCTCCCTGCTCGCACGCCGGACTGTCCCCATCCACCGGCGACGGGGTAGCGTGCCTATCTCAGCCATAGCGCAGAATGGATGGCATAGGTGCGCCCGAGCGCGATCGGACGCGGACGTCGATGCGGCCCACAGGTCCGCTCCGTCCGCCCCACCGCCGGAGGCAACCGCACTCGTGAGACGGCGTAGGAGAGAAGCGATACCTGTGAGCGCAGCGACAACGCGAAGCCGCACCCCCGACCGTCTGTGCGCCGAGGCCGTCGACCTCGCCCGTGGAGCCGCCGAGGAGGCCGCCGCACCCGGGGTGGTCGGCGAGCACGCCGGAGCGGTGGCCGAGGGCGATCGCGTGGTCACGCACTTCTTCGAGTGCAAGGAGCTGGGGTACCGCGGCTGGCGCTGGGCGGTGACGGTGGCCCGCGCCTCCCGCGCCAAGGTCGTCACGCTGGACGAGGTGGTCCTCCTCCCCGGCCCCGACGCCCTCCTCGCCCCCGAGTGGGTGCCGTGGAGCGAGCGGCTGCGCCCCGGCGACATGGGCCCCGGCGACCTGCTGCCCACCGAGGCCGAGGACCTCCGCCTGGAACCCGGCTACACCGGCGAGGACGAGCCGGAACCGAACTCCCCGATCTCGGAGGAGATGGAGGAGCTGGCGGAGGCGGAGGACGCCGAGGTCACCGCGGGCACGCCCGCGCACCTGCCGACGGTCCCCTCCCGCGGCACGATCGCCTCGATCGCCGAGGAACTCGGCATGCGCCGGGCCCGGGTCCTGTCCCGCTACGGCCTGCACATCGCCGCCGACCGCTGGGAGGAGTCGTTCGGCGCGAAGACCCCCATGGCCCAGGCGGCCCCCGCGACCTGCGTGAGCTGTGGCTTCCTCACCCCCATCGGCGGCTCCCTGGGCCAGGCCTTCGGCGTCTGCGCCAACGAGTTCTCCCCGGCCGACGGCCGGGTCGTCTCCCTCTCCTACGGCTGCGGCGGCCACTCGGAGGCCGCGGTCATGCCGAAGACCCCCCAGCCGGCCCCGCCGGTCATCGACGAGACGCGAGTCGACCCCTTCCCGCTCCGCCCCGCCTCCGACTCCGGTTCGGTACCGGCGACGGAGGACGAGACGTCGGCGGAGCTGGGCCACTCCTAGCGGGCCGGACGCCCCGTCAGCCTCCGGACCGCGTGCCGCTCTTGCCCTTACGGAGCGGCACGCCGTCCGACGGGCCCCGTCCGTGTGAGGGGACCCGTGTGCCCGGCGTGGTCGTTTCGCGTGGGCGTGGCCCCGCTTCGACCAGGGATCCGGCCCTGCTCGTCGGCCGGCTCGCCCAGTACCCGCCGCGAGGCGACCTGTACCAGCTGCAGAACCCCGTCGACCTGGTGGACCCGGAGCAGCCCGACGTCACGGTCGCCACGCTCCAGAAGCTCCCGGTCAAGGTCGGCGGCCTCTAGCCGACGCTGCCCCGGTGAGGCGGTACCTTCGTGCTCACGTCGATGAGGAGAGACAACGTGAGCAAGTTCGTGCGGCCCGCAGCCGAGGGTGCCGACCCGTTCGGGACCGCCCGTCTTGGGCGAGGTGTCCTCGACGCCTGGGCCACCAGCCCCGCCCGGTTCCGGGAAGACGCCAACGCCGAGGAGGACCTGGTCCTCGGGGGGTACCGGGACCGGCTCGTCGTGGAGCTCGCGCAGAACGCCGCCGACGCGGCCGCCCGCGCCGGCGTCCCCGGCCGCTTCCGGCTCACCCTCCGCGACGGCGTCCTGTTCGCCGCCAACACCGGCGCCCCGCTGGACGCGGTCGGTGTCGAGTCCCTCTCCACCCTGCGTGCCTCAGCCAAGAGGGGGGACAGCGACAGCGCGGTCGGGCGGTTCGGCGTCGGGTTCGCCGCCGTGCTGGCCGTGACCGACGAGCCCGCGGTCGTCGGGCGGCACGGCGGGGTCCGCTGGTCCCTTGCCGAGGCCCGGGAACTGGCCGAGGAGACCGCCCGGCACAGCCCGGGGCTGGGCGACGAGATCCGCCGGCGTGACGGTCATGTCCCCCTGCTCCGGCTCCCGTTCGCCGCCGAGGGCACCGCCCCGGACCCGTACGACACGGTCGTGATCCTGCCGCTGCGGGACACGGCCGCCACCGACCTCGCCGAGCGGCTCCTCGACGCCGTGGACGACGCCCTGCTGCTCGCCCTGCCGGGGCTGGAGGAGGTCGTCGTCGAGAAGGACGCCGACACCGTCCGCACCCTGCGCCGCCGCACCGACGGCGCGCTCACCGTCGTGGAGGACTCGCGGGAGGGCACGACCCGCTGGCGTACCGTCGCCGCGCACGGCCCGCTCACCCCCGACCTGCTCGCCGACCGCCCGGTCGAGGAGCGGCTGCGGCCGCACTGGTCGCTGACCTGGGCCGTGCCCATCGACGGCCAGGGCGCCCCCGACCGCCCGCGCACCGCCGCCGTCGTGCACGCCCCCACCCCCAGCGACGAGCCCCTCGGGGTGCCCGCCCTGCTCATCGCCTCCTTCCCCCTCGACACCACCCGCCGGCACGCCGCCCCCGGCCCGCTCACCGACTTCCTGGTGCAGCGCGCGGCCGACGCGTACGCCGAACTCCTTGCCGACTGGCGGCCGGTGGGGGAGGGGATCATCCACCTGGTGCCGGGCCCGCTCGGCAGGGGCGAGCTGGACGGCGCGCTGCGCCAGGCGATCCTGGAACGGCTGCCGCGCACCGCGTTCCTGCCGCCCGCCGTCGAGCCCGGCGACGACAGCGAACTGCCCGAGGCGCTGCGGCCGCGCGACGCCGAGATCGTGGAGGGGGCGGGGGCCGACACGGTCCGCGTGCTCGCCGAGGTGCTGCCCACGCTGCTGCCCGCCGGTCTCGAACGCCGGGTCGAGCTACGGACGTTGGGCGTCGTCCGCCTTCCGCTCGCCGACGCCGTCGACCGCCTGGCCGGTCTGGAGAAGGACCCGGACTGGTGGTGGCGGCTCTACGACAGCCTCGCGGGCGTCGACCCGGAGCGGCTCTCCGGCCTGCCGGTGCCGCTGGCCGGGGGTACCTCCCAGGCTTTCGGCTCCGGGGGAGGCAGGACCACCATCGGCCCCCGTCAGGTGCTGCTCCCCACCGCGGACGCGACGGCCATCGACCCCGGAGTGCTCGCCCGGCTCGGTCTCAAGGTCGCCCACGAGGACGCCGCCCACCCGCTCCTGGAGAAGCTCGGCGCCCTGCCCGCGTCGCCCCGCGCGGTCCTGACCACCCCGCAGGTGCGGGCGGCGGTCGCGGCCTCGCTCGACGACGACGGGGGCGCGCTCTGGGAGGAGGACGCCCCGGACGCCGAGGAACTGGCGGACACCGTGCTCGCGCTGGTGCGGGACGCCGGCCTGGAGCCCGGTGACGAGCCGTGGCTGGGCGCGCTGGCCCTCCCGGACGAGGACGGCGAGCTGGCCCCGGCCGGTGAACTGGTCTTCCCCGGCAGCGCCTTCGCCCGGCTCATCCGGGAGGACGAACTGGCGGCCGTGGACGCCGACCTGGCCGGGAAGTGGGGCGAAGGCCCGCTCGCCGCCTGCGGGGTCCTCGCGAACTTCGCGCTCGTCCGCGCCACCGACGTCGTCCTCGACCCGGACGAACTGGAGCCCCGCGAGGGCGACTTCGCCGAACCCGACGACGCGGGCCTGCTCGACGCCGTCGACGTCTGGTGCGAGGACATCCTCGACCGCTTCCCGGACACCCCTGTGCCGCCGGTCGCCACCGAGCTGATCGCCGTCCGCGACCTCGACCTCGTCGACGAGGACCACTGGCCCGAGGCCCTCGCCCTGCTCGCCCAGCCGCCGCTGCGCGACGCCCTCACCCAGCCGGTCCGCATCCTGCTGCCCGACGGCACCCACGAGGTCGTACGGCCGTACACCGCGTGGTGGCTGCGCGGGCACCCGGTGCTCGACGGCCGCCGCCCCGCCGGTCTGCTGGCCGCCGGCGGCGACCCGCTGCTGCGCGGCCTCTACGAGGAGGCCGACGCGACCGGCTTCGAGGACGAGCAGGTGCTGCGGGCGCTGGGCGTACGGACGTCGGTGGCCGCCCTCCTGGACGAGCCGGGCGGCGCCGCCGAGCTCCTCGACCGCCTCGCCGACCCGGACCGCTCCGTCACCGGCGCCCAGCTGCACGCCCTGTACGGCGCGCTGGCGGACCTGGACCCCGAGCAGGTGACGCTCCCCGAGGAGCTGCGGGCGGTGCTCGACGGCCGGGTGGAGGTCGTGGACGCGGCGGACGCGGTGGTCGTCGACTCACCCGATCTGCTGCCGTTCACGGCCGGTGTCCCGCTGCTTCCCGTCCGGCCGTCGCGGGCCGCCGAGCTGGCCGAGCTGTTCCAGGTGCGGCGGCTGAGCGAGTCGGTGACGGGGTCGGTGGACTCGGAGGGCACGGAGCACGACGTCCCCGAGTCGGTGCACGTCCTGCTCGGCCCGCGCACCCCGCGGACGTACGTCGAGCACGAGGAGCTGGTGGTCGACGGCGTCGAGATCGACTGGCGCCTGACCGGCGACGGCGTCCTGCACGCCGCGACCCTGGAGGGCGTCGCGGCCGGTCTGGCCTGGGCGGCGGGGCAGTGGCCGCGCCGCTTCGAGGTGGCGGCGCTGCTGGAGGACCCGTCCCGGACGGGGGAGCTGGCACGGGACCGCTGGTTCGACTGAGCCGTCGTCCGCAAGGGCCCGCGACAGTTTCCGCGCACAACTTTCAAAAGTCGTACAACCTTTCGTCCCCTGCAGGGATCTGAACGGGGGAGTCATCCAGACTCACCGATCACTTCCATGCAGGGGAACGCATGCGTATACGCGCCACTGTGGCCGCCGTCTCCGGCGCCCTGGCACTCTCCGCCTTCGCGATGCCGGCCGCGCACGCCGCCGGCGGCTCGTCCTTCGGCACCGACGCGACGCAGCTCTTCGCGGCCGCGCACTCGGCGTCCGGCAAGACCGCGTACACCGCGACCACCGCGGACGACGACGCTCCGTACGCCATGAACGTCACCTTCTCGAACGTCAAGATCGCCAAGGCGGTCACGGTGGGCACGAGCGCGCACGTCGCCACGTCGGTCACCTACACGCTGACCCACGGCGCCGATGTCGACATCACGGCCGCGGACTTCTTCTCGGGCGCCTACATCTACAAGGGCTCCTACGACGACCCGGCCAACTTCCTGATCGGCGACGACCCGGCGAAGTGCACGGTCACCTCGGCGACCACCGCCAGCTGCAAGGGGAACATCGACGTCTACCCCGGCGAGGGCGAGCTCTTCAACTCCGACGCCGGCCTCTGGCACGCCGGTGCCCTGGCCATCGCGTACAACGGCCAGGACCCGACCAGCAACGACTTCGACATCACCAAGGTCGGCTACGCCGACCAGGGCGCCCTCGGCAGCACCCAGGTCCAGCGCCTGTCGAAGCTGACGGTCAACGCCACCCCGGAGCCGGTGAAGAAGGGCAAGACCATCACGGTCACCGGCGCCCTGACCCGGGCCAACTGGGAGGACAACAAGTACCACGGGTACGCCACCCAGTCCGTGGTGCTGCAGTTCCGCAAGAAGGGCACCACCACGTACAAGAACGTCAAGGGCATCAAGTCGTCCTCGACCGGCACCCTGAAGACGACGACGAAGGCGACGGTGGACGGCTACTACCGCTTCTCCTTCGCCGGCACCGCCACGACCCCGGCGGTCAACGCGACGGGTGACTACGTCGACGTGAAGTAGCGGCACCGAGCAGGACCGAGCAGGACCGGGAGTAATCCCAAGGAGACGTAATCCGGTTGCAAAAGAAACAAAATCTGACCGGATTACGTCTCACTCGTACAACCCCGCCCACCCCTCGTGGATCTGATCACCTGAGTCAACAGACTCCCTAGATCACTTGGGCCTCGCGCCCACTGTTCCCACTGGGGAATCCATGCGCATTCGTGCCACTGTGGCCGCCGTCTCCGGCGCCCTGGCCCTCTCCGCGTTCGTCGCCCCGGCCGCGCACGCCGCCGGCAGCGCGCCGGACGTCACCTTCTCGAACATGAAGGTCAACAAGGGCAGCAGCATGGTCGTCGGCACGACCAAGGCCTCCTTCTCGGTCACGTACACCGTGACGCACGCGGCGAGCCTGCCCGCGACCGACTTCGCCACCGGCCCGGTCATCTACCGCGGCAGCTCCGTGACGTCGCCGACCGACCTCTTCGCCACCGACGACGAGGGCACCTGCACCGCCGCTTCCTCGACCGTGCTCAACTGCAAGGCCACCCTCGTCTTCACGGTCGGCGGGGACTGGGACCTGGACAACTCCGAGGCGGGCTCCTGGACCCTCGGCGGCATCGCCGCCGACAAGGACAGCAACATCAAGTGGGTCGGCGGCCTGGGCACCACCAAGGTCCTGCGCGCCACGAAGCTGACCGTCAACGCCACCCCCGAGCCGGTCAAGAAGGGCAAGACCGTCACGGTCACCGGCTCCCTGACCCGCGCCAACTGGGACACCCACAAGTACGGCGCCTACGGCAGCCAGTCGGTGAAGCTCCAGTTCCGCAAGAAGAGCTCCACCGCCTACACCACGCTGAAGACCATCAAGTCGTCCTCCACGGGCGCCCTGAAGACCACGACCACGGCGTCGGTCGACGGTTACTACCGCTACTCCTTCGCCGGCACCTCGACCAGCCCGGCGGTCAACGCCACGGGCGACTACGTCGACGTGCAGTAGTAGGTAACGCCCCTAGGGTCAGCGCCCCGTAAGGGGCGCGGGGCTGTATTTGATTTGCGGCTACCGCCGCGCGGGCGCGACCAGCCCCCACCGGGCCCGCGCGGTTCCCCACCACCGCATCACACCGGATACTTCCGCTCCACCCACTTCCACAGAAGCTCCAGCACCGCCGACGCCACCACGGCCACGCCGACGGCAGTCCACGGCATCGCCACCCCCACCAGCTTCAACGCGAAGAAGCTCTGCAGCGCGGGTACGGCGAGTACGAACACGAAGGCCACGCCCATCGAGGCCACCAGGGCCACCCGCCACCACGTGTACGGCCGGGCGATGATCGCCAGCACCCACATCGAGATCAGGAACAGGGTCAGGGTCGCGGCGCTGGTCTCGGCGTCCAGGGACCCGGTTCCCGTGTAGTAGTGGCGGGCGACCAGATACGTCACGAAGGTCGCGACGCCGGCCACCACGCCCCCCGGGATCGAGTACCGCATCACCCGGCGGACGAAGTGCGGCCGCGCCCGTTCCTTGTTCGGTGCCAGGGCGAGGAAGAAGGCCGGGATGCCGATGGTCAGGGTGGAGAGCAGGGTCAGGTGCCGAGGCAGGAAGGGGTACTCGACCTGCCAGCAGACCACGAGGACCGCGAGCAGCACCGAGTAGACCGTCTTGACCAGGAACAGGGTGGCGACCCGGGTGATGTTGCCGATCACCCGGCGGCCCTCGGCCACGACCGAGGGCAGCGTGGCGAAGCTGTTGTTGAGCAGGACGATCTGGGCGACCGCCCGCGTCGCCTCCGAGCCCGAGCCCATCGAGACCCCGATGTCGGCGTCCTTGAGGGCGAGTACGTCGTTCACGCCGTCGCCGGTCATCGCGACCGTGTGTCCGCGCGACTGCAACGCCCCCACCATGTCCCGCTTCTGCTGCGGGGTGACCCGTCCGAAGACGGTGCCCGAGTCGAGGGCCGCGGCCATCTCGCCGGGCTCGGCGGGCAGGCGGCGCGCGTCCACCGTCGTACCGGTGAGACCGAGCTTGGCCGCCACCGCGCCCACCGACACCGCGTTGTCGCCGGAGATGACCTTGGCCCGGACGTCCTGGTCGGCGAAGTAGCGGAGGGTGTCGGCGGCGTCCGGGCGGAGCCGCTGCTCCAGGACCACCAGTGCGGTGGCGCCGGCCCCCTGTGCCACCTTCGGGTCGTCGAGGTCCCGGCCGGCGCGGGCGAGCAGCAGCACCCGCAGCCCTTCCTCGTTGAGGCGTACGGTTTCGGCCAGTGCCGGGTCGTCGGCGCCCAGGAGCACGTCCGGCGCCCCCAGCAGCCAGGTGCTCAGCTCACCGTCGCCCTCGCTGAAGGTCGCCCCGCTGTACTTGCGGGCTGAGGAGAAGGGCAGCGACTCCACGCACCGCCAGTCCTCGCTGTCCGGGTAGGCGTCGATGATCGCCTGGAGGGAGGCGTTGGGGCGCGGGTCGGACTCGCCGAGCGAGCCCAGCACCTTGCGTATGTACGTCTCGTCGACCCCGTCCAGCGCCCGCAGCTCGGTGACGTCCATGCCGCCCTCGGTGAGGGTGCCGGTCTTGTCGAGGCAGACGGTGTCGATCCGGGCGAGGCCCTCGATCGCGGGGAGCTCCTGGACCAGGCACTGCTGGCGGCCCAGCCGGATCACGCCGATCGCGAAGGCTACGGAGGTGAGCAGGACCAGGCCCTCGGGGACCATCGGGACGATGCCGCCGACCGTGCGGGCGACGGCGTCCTTGAGGCCGTTGTTCTTCACGACCAGCTGGGTGGCGACCAGGCCGATCGCGGCCGGGACCATCATCCAGGTCACGTACTTGAGGATGGTCGAGATACCGGAGCGCAGCTCGGAGTGGACGAGCGTGAAGCGGGACGCCTCCTCGGCGAGCTGGGCCGCGTACGCCTCCCGGCCGACCTTGGTCGCGGCGAACGCGCCACCGCCGGCCACCACGAACGAACCCGACATCACCTGGTCGCCGGGGCGTTTGACGACCGGGTCGGCCTCACCCGTGAGCAGCGACTCGTCGATCTCCAGGCCGTCGGCCTCGGCGCACACCCCGTCCACGACGATCTTGTCGCCGGGGCCGATCTCGATCAGGTCACCGAGCACGATCTCACTCGTGCTCACTTCGACGGCGGCTCCGTCCCGGCGCACGGTCGGCCGCGCCTCGCCGATCACCGCGAGCGAGTCCAGGGTCTGCTTCGCCCGCCACTCCTGCACGATGCCGATGCCCGTGTTGGCGAGGATCACGAAGCCGAACAGGCTGTCCTGGATCGGCGCCACGACCAGCATGATCAGCCACAGCACACCGATGATCGCGTTGAAGCGGGTGAAGACGTTGGCGCGCACGATCTCGCCGAACGAGCGGCTGCTGCGCACCGGTACGTCGTTCACCTGGCCGCGCGCGACGCGCTCCGCGACCTCGGCGGATGTCAGGCCGGTCGCCCTGATCGGCACCGGCAGCGGTACGGGATGCACAGGGTCGAGCTCGGCGCCCGCGTCGATGTGCTGCATGCCTTCGACGGTACGTGCGGATTTGCGCGTTCACCTGCCGAGTGCCCGGAAGATCCGACCAGGGGAGGACCGAACTCGTGCGCAGGTTGTAGACGCCGACATCTTTTGCCCACCCACCCGCCCGACTCGGTTACCTGAAAAGCGGGCCCACCCTCCAGCCCGCCCGGCGCCCCGTAGGGGCGCTGGGGGTACCCCCGGCCGAAGGCTGGGGGAGGAACTGCGCGACCAGCCACGATGGCGCCGCAGTCGGCAGATCGCGGCACCTCCGGCGGAGCGCCCAGCCCGTCCGGCGTTTGCGGACGAGGCCGTTCAGGCCGATGCGGCCCGCGGGGTGAGGAGGGGCCCGGTCCGGTCGGCCTCGCGGTGATTCCCTACTCGGCCGCCGCGAGATGCGCCTTGATCGCCGCGTCCCGCCGCTTCACGTAGTACACGCCGATCAGGCCGAGGCCCCCGCCGGCCAGGCAGGTCCAGATCCACCAGGTGTGGCCGTGGTCGGAGTACCAGCCGTAGAAGGGGAGCTGGGCCAGGAAGAGGACGAACCAGATGATCGTGCCGCCGATGATCGTCGGGACGACAGGGCCCTCAAGGGGCTCCGGTGCCTCGTGCTGGGGGATCCACTTCGCCATGGCGCTCAGCTTACGCACCTGCCGGGTCTACGCGCGGAGATAGCGATCTGGACATCATACGTTCATACTGAAACCGTTTGTGTTTGACCACTTCTGATCGTAGGAATCTCCAATGTCGACCCCGGCTTCCACTCAGGCCCCCGCCCCCGAACAGCCGGGTGCGACCCCCGCGTACGGCGCGCTGGATCGTTACTTCAAGATCTCCGAGCGGGGCAGCACCCTCGCCCGCGAGGTGCGCGGCGGCTTCGCCACCTTCTTCGCGATGGCGTACATCATCGTGCTGAACCCGATCATCCTCGGCAGCGCGAAGGACATGTACGGTCACCAGCTCGACCACGGTCAGCTGGTCACCGCCACGGTGATCACGGCCGCCTTCACGACGCTGCTGATGGGCGTCATCGGCAACGTCCCGATCGCCCTCGCCGCCGGTCTCGGCGTGAACTCCGTCGTCGCGCTCCAGCTGGCGCCCCGGATGTCGTGGCCGGACGCCATGGGCATGGTGGTGCTGGCCGGCGTCATCGTGATGCTGCTGGTCGCCAGCGGACTGCGCGAGCGCGTCATGAACGCGGTGCCCTACAGCCTGCGCAAGGCGATCTCGATCGGTATCGGCCTGTTCATCATGCTGATCGGCCTGGTGGACTCCGGCTTCGTCACCCGTATCCCGGACGCCGCCCAGACCACCGTCCCGCTCCAGCTCGGCGCCGACGGTCACCTCAACGGCTGGCCGGTGCTGGTCTTCGTGCTCGGCGCGCTGCTCACCCTCGCGCTGATCGTCCGCAAGGTCTCCGGCGCGATCCTGATCTCGATCGTCGCGATGACCGTGCTGGCGCTGATCATCAATGCCGTCGCCCATGTGACGAACTGGGGTCTGACCGTCCCGAAGTGGCCCGGCAACCCGGTCGCCACCCCGGACTTCGGCCTGCTCGGCAAGGTCAGCCTGTTCGGCGGCTTCGGCAAGGTCGGCGTGCTGACCGGCATCCTCTTCGTCTTCACGGTCCTGCTGTCCTGCTTCTTCGACGCCATGGGCACGATCATGGGCGTCAGCGACGAGGCCAAGCTGACCGACGCCCAGGGCTACATGCCGGGCATCAACAAGGTCCTGTTCATCGACGGTGTCGCGGTCGCCGTCGGCGGTGCCAGCTCCTCCTCCGCCACCACCTGCTTCGTGGAGTCGACGGCCGGCGTCGGCGAGGGCGCCCGCACCGGCTTCGCCAACGTCGTCACCGGCGGGCTCTTCACCCTCGCGCTGTTCCTGACCCCCGTCGCCACGATGGTCCCCTCCCAGGCGGCCACCCCGGCGCTGCTCGCGGTCGGCTTCCTGATCCTGGCCGGTTCCGTCAAGGAGATCGACTGGGCCGACTACACCCTGGCGATCCCGGCCTTCGTGACCATGGTGATGATGCCGTTCACCTACTCGATCACGAACGGCATCGGCATGGGCTTCATCACCTTCGTGGTGATGCGCCTGGCCGTCGGCCGGGGCAGGGAGATCCCGGTCGCGATGTACGTGGTCGCGGCGGTGTTCGCCTTCTACTACCTGATGCCGGCCCTCGGCCTCACGTGACCCGCGCGGGGCGCGCCGGTCGCGTGAGGCCGGCGGGCCCCGTTCAGGAGACGAAGTCGCTCTTGTAGAAGACGCTCGCGTCCAGGGTGTCCGGATCGGTGCTCGTGGTCTTCGACGAGAAGCCGAAGGCCAGCCGCGGTGCCCCGGAGACCATCCAGATCGCCGTGCCCTGGGGCTCACGCCCCGGCAGGGAGGCCCCGGCGGTCGTCTGGAACTTGTCGTAGTACGAGCCGCCCGTGTCGTTCAGGTCGAGCGTGACCAGGTACGAGGGGCCGCCGGGGCCGCCGTACAGGAGATAGGCGTACTGGCCGCACAGGGTGATTCCCTGGAACAGGTCGTCGTCGGTGAGGCCGAGCTCGTCGTTGTTGGGGATGGCCCGTTCCACGAGCCGGTAGCCGTCGCTGAGGCGCCCCGCGACCGCGTCCGCCATGTCGAAGACGGCCAGACGCCACACCCGGGAGGCGGAGTCGCTGGTCGCGTAGCGGATCAGCAGCCGGTTGGTGTACGGGTCGATCGCCGGCCGGGGCAGCTTGACGAAGCTGGAGATGGTCGGGGTGCGGTCGTAGATCGTGATGCTGGGGTTGAAGTACTCGAGGGTCAGTCCGTCCGTGAACCGGAAGCGGGACAGCTTCTCGCCGGCTCCGTTGTCGTCGGAGTCGCTGCCCTCGATCCACAGGTACGGCGTCGAGCCCGAACCCACCGGCTCCACGCCCATCGAGGAGCCGTGGCCGAACCCCTGGATGGCCATCGTGCCGAGGACGTTGCCCGAGAGGTCGGTCTGGGAGATCCACAGGTCGCCGTTGTGCCCGGCGCTGTCGCCGATGCGGTGCTGGGCGAAGTAGATACGGCCGTTGACGTTGTCGTACGCGAAGGACTGCATCGCCCAGTACGGCTGGTGGAGGGTGGCGCGCCAGACCGGGTTGCCGCCGTCGCCGGACAGGACGAAGTGCTTCGAGGCCGCGACGGAGGCCTGGGCGGTGCCCGCCGCCACCAGTGGCGCCGCCGCGCCGACCGTGGCCGCGCCGACGAGCCCGGCGCCGGTGCGCAGCAACTGGCGTCTGCTCGGGTTCCGCTGTTGCCTGACGGACGTTCCGTCATCCATGGGTGGTAGCCCCCCTGTTGTTGCCGGACGGGCGCCCGGCACGAGGGGTTAACGCTAGACGAACGGGAGTTGACATCGCACCCGTGTTCGTCGAAAACCTGTCGGGTCCGGGCCGGCCCGGGTCCGTCAGGTCTGTCGGGTCTCTCAGGTGACCCCGTAGAACCTCTCCGTCTCCTCGACGGCGGCCGAGAACCGCTCGTCGAAGTCGTCCCGGACGAGCGTCCGGATCACGTAGTCCTGGACGCTCATCCCCCTCTTCGCCGCATGGCACCGGAGCCGGTCGAGCAGCTCCTTGTCTATCCGCAGGCTGAGCACACTGGTCCCCATGGATACGAGGGCGCCACATCCGCGCGCCCGATGCGTCACTTTCCGGATCCAGCTCACTCGTAAGGGTGACTAGGTGGTTCAGTGGCCGAGGTCACGGGCATGTCGGCGTGTCCGGGTGGTCTTTAGGTAGAGTAATGAGTTACTCTAAAGAACATGCCGGACCTTACCCATGGCGACGACGCGGCCGCCGTGAACTCCCTCCGCTCCGCCGTGATGCGACTCTCGCGACGGCTCAAGCACCAGCGGGTCGACGAGTCACTGAGCCCCACCGAGATGTCGGTGCTGGGCACCCTCTCCAACTGCGGCCAGGCCACCCCCGGTGAGCTGGCCCGCAAGGAGCACGTCCAGCCGCCCTCGATGACCCGCATCGTGGCGCTGCTGGAGGCCAAGGGACTGGTCCGACTGGAGCCGCACCCCGAGGACCGGCGCCAGAAGGTCGTCACCAGGACCGAACAGGCCGAGGCGATGCTCGAGGAGAGCCGCGCCAAGCGCAACGCGTTCCTGGCCGGCCTGGTCGACGGCCTCGACGAGGACGAGTGGGCGAAGCTCCGCGCCGCCGCCCCCGTGCTGGAGAAGCTCGCACACCTCTGAGACCCCGAGAGAAGGAGGAGGCGAATCCGTTTGAGTACGGGACCCGGAACACCTTCCGCCCCCGCACCGACCGCCCCTACTACCCCCGCAGCCCGCGGCTCCTCGATGTTCAGCTCGCTGAAGGTCAGGAACTACCGGCTGTTCTTCGCCGGCCAGGTCGTCTCGAACATCGGCACCTGGATGCAGCGCATCGCGCAGGACTGGCTGGTCCTCAGCCTCACGGGCTCGGCGACCGCCGTCGGCGTCACCACCGCCCTCCAGTTCCTGCCGATGCTGCTCTTCGGCCTCTACGGCGGGGTCCTGGTCGACCGCCTCAACAAGCGGCGGGCCCTCCTCGTCACCCAGACCTCCATGGCCCTCACCGGCATCGCGCTCGCGCTGCTGACCCTCTCCGGCCATGTCCAGGTCTGGCACGTCTACCTCGCCGCCTTCGTGGTCGGCCTCGCCACGGTCGTCGACAACCCGGCCCGCCAGTCCTTCGTCTCCGAGATGGTCGGCCCGGACCAGCTGCAGAACGCGGTCAGCCTGAACTCCGCGAACTTCCAGTCCGCCCGCCTGGTCGGCCCGGCCGTCGCCGGCGTCATGATCACCGGGGTGGGCACCGGCTGGGCGTTCCTCTTCAACGGCCTGTCCTTCGTCGCCCCCCTGATCGGACTGCTGCTGATGCGCGGGCGTGACCTGCACGCCGTCCAGCGCACCCCGAAGGGGAAGGGCCAGCTGCGGGAGGGCCTGCGCTATGTCGCCGGACGCCCGGACCTGACCTGGACCATCATCCTGATCGGGTTCATCGGCACCTTCGGCTTCAACTTCCCCGTCTACCTCTCCGCCTTCGCGGACGACGTCTTCCACGCGGGCGCCGGCTCCTACAGCCTCTTCAACACCCTGATGGCGGTCGGCTCGCTGGCCGGCGCCCTGCTCGCGGCCAGACGCGGCACGGCCAAGCTGCGGGTGATGCTCGCGGCGGCGGTGGCCTTCGGCGGGGTGGAGCTGGTGGCCGCGACAGCCCCCTCCCTCTGGCTCTTCTCCCTGCTCATGGTCCCGATCGGCATGTTCGGCATGACCGTCAACGTCACCGCCAACACCACCGTCCAGATGGGCACCGACCCGGCCATGCGGGGGCGGGTGATGGCCCTCTACATGATGGTGTTCATGGGCGGCTCGCCCATCGGCGCGCCCATCGCCGGCTGGATCACGGACGCGTACGGCGTCCGGGCGGGCCTGGCGGTGGGCGGCGCCATCGCGGCCGCGGCCGCCGTGGTGATCGGCCTGGTCCTGGCCCGGGTCGGCAACCTCCGCCTGTCGGTCGGCTGGCACGGCGGCCACCCGCGGGTGCGGTTCGTGCCGAGAAAGCCGGCCGAGCAGCAGGAACAGCTGGCACCGGTGGCGTGAGAGCTGCCTGAGACACGTACGGACGGCCACTGGCCCGGAGGCGGACGCGGACGCGGACTACAGCCTCCGGGCCAGTACCTGTCCGGGCCAGCTGTCGTCGCCCGCGACGGCGACGGTGAAGGACTCGGTCGGGGTGAAGCCGTTGCTCTCGTAGAAGGCGACCAGCTTGCGGTCGTCGCCCGCGTAGCAGTCGACGCGGAGCAGCGAGATCCCGGCCCGGCGGGTCTCCGCGGCCGCGTGGGCGAGCAGCGCGGCGCCGACGCCGGTGCCCTTGAACCGGCGGTCCGAGGCCAGGATGTGGATGTACCGCTCGGGCTCGTCGGCGGGCGCGAGGTAGGAGCCGGGCGCGTCGGTGAGGGTGAGGGTGGCGGCCGGGACCCCGTCGTACTCGGCGACGTAGGGGCTGCCCTCGGTGACGTAGCGGGTGATCATCTCCACGGCCCTCGGGTTCTCCGACCAAGGCGTGGCCCCCCACTGCCGGGTCCGGCCCTGGGACGCCAGCCATGCCACGGCGCTGTCGAACATTCCGAGGATCACCGGGATGTCGTCGGCGCGGCCGTCCCGGATTCTGATCTTCCCGTTGCTCCCCGTGCTTTCCATGTTCCCCATGTTCCCCATGCAGCGATTCATGCCGTCCCGCGTTCCGCGCGCAACCGCATTTTTGGCAGGGTTGCCCCATGAGACTCTTCGCAGCCGTGCTGCCCCCGCCGGAGGCGGTCGCCGAACTCGCCGCCGAGGTCGACAGGTTGAAGCGGCTGCCGGGCGCGGCGGCGCTGCGCTGGACCGGCCGCCCCGGCTGGCACTACACGCTCGCGTTCTACGGCGAGGTCGACGACGACGTCGTACCGGCCCTGTCGGAGCGCCTCGCCCGCGCGGCCCACCGCACCCCGCCCTTCGTGCTGGCCGTCGCGGGCGGCGGGCAGTTCGGACACGGCAGGGCCCTGTGGGCGGGCGCCGACGGCGACCTGGACACCCTCCGCCTGCTGGCCGACCGCGCGGAGGCGGCGGCCCGGAAGGCGGGCCTGCCGATGGGGGAGCACCGCCGCTACAAGGCCCACCTGACGGTGGCCCGCAGCCGGGACGCGGTGGCGGCAGGGCCGTACGTCGCGCTGCTCGCGGAGTTCGCCGGCCGGAGCTGGACGGTCGGGGAGCTGGCGCTGGTGCGGAGCAATCTGCCGGCGTCCGGGGTGCCGGGGGAGCAGCCGCGGTACGAGGTGGTCGACCGCTGGGGGCTCGGGGCGGCCGGTTAGGCTCGTTGCCGTGGACCCGAAGACCCGGAACCGGATCATGGCCGGTGCGCTTGTGTTGTTGTTCGTGGTGGTTGCTGTGGCCTCTGCGGTGAGGTGAGGGGCGGCCGGGGAACTGCGGCCGGTTCTCGACCGCGGGCGGTCGGTGGCTGGTCGCGCAGTTCCCCGCGCCCCTGACGGGGCGCTGAGCCCGGGGTCGGTTACCAGGCGAAGGCCTCCGGGGACGGGCCCGGGCCCGGGAAGATCTCGTCGAGGCCGGCCAGGAGCTCCTCGCTCAGTTCCAGCTCCACGGCTCGCAGCGCCGACTCCAGCTGGTCGCCGGTGCGCGGACCCACGATCGGGCCGGTCACTCCCGGACGCGTGAGCAGCCAGGCCAGGGCGGCCTCGCCGGGCTCCACGCCGTGCTTGTCCAGGAGGTCCTCGTAGGCCTGGATCTGGGCGCGGATCGTGGTGTTGGCGAGGGCGTCGGCGGCGCGGCCACTGGCCCGGCGGCCGCCCTCGACCTCCTTCTTGATCACGCCGCCGAGCAGCCCGCCGTGCAGCGGCGACCAGGGGATGACCCCGAGGCCGTACTCCTGCGCGGCCGGGATGACCTCCATCTCGGCGCGGCGCTCGGCGAGGTTGTAGAGGCACTGCTCGCTGACCAGCCCGATGGTCCCGCCGCGCCGGGCGGCGATCTCGTTGGCCTGGGCGATCTTGTAGCCGGGGAAGTTCGAGGAACCGACGTAGAGGATCTTGCCCTGCGTGACGAGGGTGTCGATCGCCTGCCAGATCTCCTCGAAGGGGGTCCGCCGGTCGACGTGGTGGAACTGGTAGACGTCGATGTAGTCGGTCTGCAGCCGCTTGAGGCTGGCGTCGACCGCGCGCCGGATGTTCAGCGCGGAGAGCTTGTCGTGGTTGGGCCAGGCGTCGCCGTCGGCGGCCATGTTGCCGTACACCTTGGTGGCGAGCACGACCTTGTCGCGGTGGACGGGGCTCTTGGCGAACCAGGTGCCGATGATCTCCTCGGTCCGCCCCTTGTTCTCACCCCACCCGTACACGTTGGCGGTGTCGAAGAAGTTGATGCCTGCGCCGAGGGCCGCGTCCATGATCGCGTGGCTGTCGGCCTCGTCGGTCTGGGGGCCGAAGTTCATGGTGCCGAGGACGAGTCGGCTGACCTTGAGTCCGGTACGTCCGAGCTGCGTGTACTTCATGGTCACCCAGCCAACGGCGTGGAGTGCGCTCTAGGCAAGGACTTCGGGGCGGTCGGCCGCGGGGAGCTAGTCGGTCGGGAACTCGTCGGTCTTGAGGACGAGGTCGACGACCGTGCCGGTCAGATCGATGTCGGTGCCGAAGTCGACCCGCGTGGGCTCGTCGTAGTCGCCGTCCTTGGGGTCGGTGTAGACGAGGCAGCGCCCCTGGTAGGGGTCGGCGACCACGTAGACGGGGACCTCGGCCTCCGCGTACGCGGTTCGCTTCGGGCCGTAGTCGTTGGCGGCCGTGCCCTTGGAGATCACCTCGGCGACGAACTGGACGTCCTGGTAGCGCCAGTGGCCCGTGTCGTCGGGCTTCGCCGAGTCCTTGAGCATGGCCACGTCCGGGCAGAAGCCGTTCTCGTGGCCGGGGAAGTCGATACGGACGTCCGAGAAGACCTTGGTCTTCCGGCCGAACCTGTCTTCGACGGCCCACAGGATCTCGCGGATGATCAGCCAATGAGTGCTCCGCTGCGGCACCATGAATACGTTGCCCCCGACGATCTCGACCCTGAATCCTTCGGGGACGGGCATCCGCTCAAGGCGCTCGAACCACTCGTCCAGGCGCTTGGTGTTGGCGTCGGCGTCGGCCATCTCGATCCTGTCCTCCAGGACGGTCATCGTGGCGCTCCTCCCCGGCCGCCCCACGGACGGGTGCGGCCGCGCGGTTCAACGATACGCACGGTGACCGGGCAGCGGCGGAATCCGGTCAATCCGATCCCGGCTCGTACTCCTGGCCGATTCCCCACCCCTGCCACATCGCCTCCGCGAACGCCTCCGCGATCCGGTGCTCGCCGTTCGCGTTCGGGTGGGTGCCGTCGTAGGTGTCCGTGTGGATGTCGTACGACTCCGGTGGCGAGGCCATGAGGATCGGGGAGCGGGGCTCGTCCAGGTCGGCCGCGGCCTTCGCCAGCAGTTCGTTGAAGAGGTTCACCTGCTCCGCGAACGGCCCGTCCGAGGTGGCGCGGATGTTCGGGATCACCGGCAGGAGCACCATGCGGACGCCGGCCCTGGCCGCCCGCGCGTTCGCGACGAAGGCGCGCATGTTCGCCGCCGTCTGCTCCGCGTTCGTGTAGAAGCCCAGGTCGATCAGGCCGAGGGAGACGAGGAGGACGTCGGCGCGGCAGGAGCGCACCGCCTCCCCGATCAACGGCGCCATGTGCAGCCAGCCCTCGCCCCAGCCGGCCAGGTGGGCGCGGGGGAAGTCGGGATCGGCGTAGGTGTACGAGACGGGCGCGTCGGCCAGCTTGTCGTACAGCGTCTCGCGGGGCCCGACCAGGGTGAACGGGCCGCCGTACGTTTCGCACAGGTGCTGCCACATGCGGTACCGCCATGTGTGTTCGCCCGTGCTGCCGATGGTCATCGAGTCCCCGACGGGCATGAACCTGAGCATCCGCTCATGATGGACGATCAGAGGGAGAGGTGGGGTGTGAGGACCGACACGTCCCCCCGCGGCCGGACACAGTGCGGGATGGCAGGCTTGGGCCATGCGTCCACGATCGCTCGCCCTGCTCGCCGGTGTCCTGCTCACGGGTGCCCTCGCCGCCGCACCCGCCTCCGCCGCCGACGGCAGCGGCGACAAGGGGTTCACGATCACGGATCCGCGGATCAAGGAGTCCAGCGGTCTCGCCGCCTCGCACCTGCACCCCGGCATCTACTGGACCCACAACGACAGCGGCGACGGGCCGTACATCTACGCCGTCGACAGCGCGACCGGCAAGACCGTCGCGAGGATCACGCTCAGCGGTGTCGGCACGCCCCGCGACGTCGAGGCCATCTCCATCGGACCCGACAACCAGATCTACGTCGGTGACATCGGCGACAACCTCGACGGCAGCTGGCCCTACGTCTGGATCTACCGGCTGCCCGAGCCGAAGAAGCTCGTCGACCAGACCGTCCGGGCCACGCAGTACGTCGTCAAGTACTCCGACGGCGCCCGGAACGCCGAGTCGCTGATCGTCCACCCCAAGACCGGGCGGGTGTACATCATCGACAAGAAGGAGGACGGCGGGCACCTGTACGAGGGCCCGGCGACCCTCTCCCCGACGGGTACGAACATCTTCAAGCCCGTCGCCGCCGTCGACCTCTGGGCCACCGACGCCGCCTTCTCGCCCGACGGCGAGCAGCTCGCCGTACGCGGCTACTTCGGCGGCATCTACTACGACTGGAACGGCGGCGCGATCAAGCGCGAGGGACGGCTCGACGTGCCGCTCCAGAAGCAGGGCGAGTCGCTCAGCTACTCCGCCGACGGGACGAAGCTGATGTACGGGAGCGAGGGGGCCGACAGCCCGGTGCAGGCCGAGGACGTGCCCGGGGGATCGGGCAAGGCGTCGCCGTCGGGCGGCGGGAGTTCGGCGGCCGCGGGCAAGGACGACAGCGGGTCCGTGGGGGGCGGGGCCAAGGTCGGTGCCGTCGTCCTCGGGGTCGCCGCGCTCGCCCTCTTCGGGCTGCGCCGACTGCGCCGGCCGACCACACGCCGTCACTGACACCTCTCCGTGCGTCACCCGTCCGGCCCACCGGCGCGGCGGCGGCACGCCGGTCCGTGCACGCTGGGAGACGTCCCGCGGGACGGGGGCGGCAACAGGCGATCGGGTCCCGCTTCACGGAAATTGGGAGTACCCATGCGCCGCAACGTCCTGCGCCTGGCCGGGAACCTCTGCCTGCTCACGGCAGCCCTGGGCCTGACCGTCCCGGTGACCGCCGGCACCGCAACCGCCACCACCGCAACCGCCGCCACCACCGCCGAGCCCACCCGGACGGTCCGGGCCGCCGCCGCCCTTCCGCAGTTCCGCTCGATGAGCGTGCCGGTCGAAGGCGACTTCGCCCGCCCGAGCCCGAGCGAGGCGGTTCACATAAAGGGCACCGTCGACGTCACCGTCATCACCCTCCCCAATGCGGCCGGCGGCGGCACCGCCCAGATCATCAGCAGCCTGAGCAACACCACCGCCACCGGCCTGACCAGCAACGGGAAGTACTACCTCGTCGGCGCCCAGCGGATCAACGCCCCCTTCTCGGCGGCGGGGACCACGACGCTCAACGTCAAGCCGACCTTCGTACTGGTCCCGCCCACGGGAGCGCCCAGCCGGGTCCAGCCCATCACGGTGACGGTCGTCGTCACCTCGACCGGCGTGATCAACTCCATCGCCGCGGCGGTCGGCTGATCCCCCACCCCGCCCCGGGGCGGGGCGCCGACTCCTTCCATTGACATCCTCCCCGTCTTAAGAGAAGGGGATTCCAACCCGGGTGGGTTGAGGTTCACGGGCGCTCGAACGGCTGGTCGCCGCTGTCACCCCTCCGGCACCGGCGGCTCGCCGGGGGCGCGGGATTCCGCCCTGTCCTGCCGCGACGTTGATGCTCGCGTTCTCATCGGCGTTGCAGGTAAACCCGCAGGACACGCAGACGAAGTCGGCTTGGCTCTTGCGCGACTTCTTCTCGATCCACCCGCAGGCACTGCACCGCAGACTCGTGTAAGGCGCGGGAACGTCCTCTACCCGGCCGGGGGCCTTGTGCCCGGTGCGTTGCCGCAGCAGGCCCCAGCCCTGGGCGAGGATGCCCCGGTTCAGCCCGGCCTTCTGCCTGACCTTCTTGCCAGGCTGCTCCGCGGTTCCCTTCGCGGAGCGGGTCATGTTCTTGATGTCCAGCTTCTCGAACCGCACCAGGTCGTAGCTGCGGGCGAGCATGGTGCTGGTCTTCTCGCACCAGTCCTTGCGCCGGTTCACCTCACGGGTCTTGAGCCCGGCGACCTTCGCGTACGCGGCGGCCTTGCGAGCACTTCCCTTCGGGGCCCGGGCCGCGCGCCGCTCGTGCTTGCGGACCTGCGCGCGCTCCTTGACCGTGAGCTGCGGACAGTTCAGCTTCCGTCCGTCCGACAGGGCCGCCGTGATCCTCACGCCCCGGTCGATACCGATGACCTCGCCCGTACCGGGCTTCTCGACCGGCTCGGGGATGACCGCGAACGCGATATGCCACTGATCGTTGCGGCAGGTGACGCGAAACGTCTTCGCAGCGGGAAGCCCCGCGCCCTTGCCCTTGATACTGAGGCGGAAACGGACCCAGCCACAGCCGGGCACCTTGACCTGCGCCCACCGTCGGCTTAGCTTCCGTACGCACACGGAGCGGCCCATGACCTGCTTACCGGTCTTCTGGTTCAGCTTCGGGCTGCCGTCCGGCTCGTACTCGGGTACGCGGTCGGTGCCGATGACGCGGAAGCCCTCGTGCTCGTGCTTCCTGCGCCAGGTCGGCTCACCGAAGCCGGAGGTGAAACGGGCGTTCTTGGCTGTGGCGAAGTCCTTCAGGGCCTGCTGCTGCACGTCCGCGTTCCCGGCCGCCAGCCACTCGTTGTCCCGCCGGGCCTCGGTGAGCTGGCGGCACTGCTCTGCGAAACCGGGCGCGGACCTGCGGCCCGGCCTCCAGTGCCCGTGCTGCTCGACGGCCAGATTCCAGACGTACCGTGCGTGCGCGCAGTGCAGGATCATCTGCTCCGCCTGCGCGGGCGTCGGGTACATCCGGAACCGTGACATGCCGCGAACCTAGCCCGCACGTTCCCCATCCGCGCACGCCAACGACCAACATCACCCGAGTGAGTGACAGCTCGCGCCAGCCGCCCGGACAAGCCACCAGCCACCCGATCTCACCCCCCCATTACCACCGCCTGTGCATGGCCACCCTCGGCGTCATGGGCGTTGATGCTGAATCACCCTGACGGTGGTTCGGTTTCTTCTGCCCCGCTTGGCGGGAGCGGGCATCCACCCCGACCCCTAGGATCAGGCATCCTGCCCGAGAGCAAGGTGGAGCGGGGCGCAGCAGGTCACGAGCATGTGGAACGCGTCGTACACGCAGAGCGGGGCGACCGTGACGGCGGTGCCCGCCACGTACAACGGTGCGATCCCGGTCGCGGGCTCGGCGAGCTTCGGTTTCGGGGGCGCTCCCGGGGGCGGAGGCGTGCCGGCGGTGACGTGTACGGCGGCGTGAGGCAGGGGGCGTCACCCGGGTGGCGGACCGGGATGCCCGAAATACACCGCTCCGGGCGGCGGTGCCGCAGGCTGTTCCCGCCGGTCGTCGAAAGGGGCGGCCGGACACCGCACCGCGACGGCTGATGGAGCTGACATGTCCCACGTGCCCGCCGACCTCCGCTACACCGACGACCACGAGTGGATCCGCACCGAGGCCGACGGCAGCCTGACCGTCGGCATCACCGACCACGCCCAGAAGAACCTCGGCGACATCGTCTTCTTCGAGCTGCCCCAAGTCGGCAGGAAGGTGCAGACGGGTGACGCCGTCGGCGTGGTGGAGTCGGTCAAGGCGGCGTCCGACATCTTCAGTCCGTGCGACGGCGAGATCGTCGCGATCAACGAGGAGGCGGTCGAGGACCCTGAGTACGTCAACTCCGATCCCTACGAGACGTGGCTGTTCAAGATCAAGACCAAGGGCGGGGCGTCGTCCAACGGACTGCTCGACGCCAAGGCCTACCAGAAGCTCGTCGACGGCGGGTGAAAGTCCGAGGGGCGCCCGGTGTTCCCGTGCCGGGCGCCCCTCGTCGTGGCCGGCGCTCAGCTCCGCACCGGCATGATGCCGTGCAGGCGGCGCGGTTTGGGGGCGTCCAGCAGGCTGACGCCGTTGTGGACGCGGCTCCGGATGAAGAGCACGGGAGCGGCGACGAACGTGACGAAGATCGAGACGACGCTGATCGGGAACAGGGTCGGCAGCGACTGGCCCTCGGGCAGGGTCTTGCCGCCCTCGTGGACGGCGTAGGCGAAGGCCGCGAAGAAGACGATCGCGCAGAGGGCGGCCAGGACCCGGAGGACGGCCCTGGTCCGGCGGGTGCGGGCCTCGGTGCGGACCTCGGCCAGCAGGGACGCGTCACAGACGGGGCAGGTGAGCTCCACGGTCTGCTTGCCGGACTGCGGCCGGCGTACCTGGAAGACGTTGTCCTTCCAGGTGATACGGCGGGTGCGGACGAGGAAGCCCGTGACCTTGTCGCTCAGGATGTGGCGCACCGCTACCTCGACGGTGCCCGGTATCGGTCTGTTCATGTACGCGTGGATCTCCTTCGTCGCATGGGGCACACAGTGTCCGGTGTGCGACGAAGGAGACTCAACGGCCCGCGGAAGGCTTTGCCTTGATCATGCCTTCCCGGTAAACCAGCAGCTTGTTACGGGAGTTGCCGGGCTCTTACAGCTTCTCGATCACGTAGTCGACGCACTTCGTCAGCGCCTCGACGTCCGCCGGGTCGATCGCCGGGAACATCGCGACGCGCAGCTGGTTCCGGCCGAGCTTGCGGTAGGGCTCGGTGTCGACGATGCCGTTGGCGCGCAGCACCTTGGCGACGGCGGCCGCGTCGATCTCGTCGGCGAAGTCGATCGTGCCGATGACCTGCGAGCGCTTGGCCGGGTCGGCGACGAACGGGGTGGCGTACTTGCTCTCCTCCGCCCAGGTGTAGAGGCGGGTCGAGGAGTCCTTCGTACGGGCCGTGGAGAAGGCGAGGCCGCCCTGGCCGTTCAGCCACTCCAGCTGCTGGTTCAGGAGGAAGAGGGTGGCCAGGGCGGGGGTGTTGTACGTCTGGTTCTTGCGGGAGTTGTCGATCGCGGTGGGGAGCGAGAAGAACTCCGGGACGTGGCGGCCGGACGCGTGGATGCGCTCGGCGCGCTCGATCGCGGCCGGGGAGAAGACGCCGATCCACAGGCCGCCGTCGGAGGCGAAGGACTTCTGCGGGGCGAAGTAGTAGACGTCGGTCTCGGCGATGTCGACCGGGAGGCCGCCGGCGCCGGAGGTGGCGTCCACGAGGACCAGCGCGCCCTCGTCGGCGCCCGCGACCCGCCTGATCGGCATGGCGACACCGGTCGAGGTCTCGTTGTGCGTGAACGCGTACACGTCGACGCCGGCCTCGGCCTGCGGCTCCGGGTGGGTGCCCGGGTCGGAGGCGATGACGGTGGGCTCGGCCAGCCAGGGGGCGAGCTTGGCGGCCTTGGCGAACTTGGAGGAGAACTCGCCGAAGTTCAGGTGCTGCGACTTGTCGTCGATCAGGCCGTGGGTGGCGACGTCCCAGAAGGCGGTGGAGCCGCCGTTGCCGAGGACGACCTCGTAGCCCTCCGGGAGGGAGAACAGGGCGCTGATGCCCTCGCGGACCTGACCGACCAGGTTCTTCACCGGGGCCTGGCGGTGGGAGGTGCCCAGCAGGGAGGTACCGGTGGCGGCCAGCGCGTCCAGCGCTTCCGTCCGCACCTTGGAGGGGCCCGCGCCGAAGCGTCCGTCGGCGGGCTTGATGTCAGCGGGGATCTGGATGTCAGCCACGGGGTGAGGTTAGCCGGTGGAGGAAACCTGGGCGAAACCTCGTCCGTCGGGTGAGACGCGTGGGCGACCGCCGGAGCGGGTGCTACCGCGGGACGGGCTGGTTGAGTGGACGCATGTCGGAATTCTCGGAGCTCGAGGCGGAACTGCGGAACGCGGTCCGGGGTGAGGTCGGCTTCGACGTCACGTCCCGGGCGCTGGTCACCATGGACGCGTCCAACTACCGGCGGGTTCCGGTGGGGGTGGTGGCCCCCCGGGACGCGGACGACGTGGCGGCGGTACTGGAGGTGTGCCGGACCCGTGGCGTCCCGGTGGTCGCCCGGGGCGGCGGTACCTCGATCGCGGGGCAGGCGACCGGCACGGGCGTGGTCCTGGACCTCACCCGGCACATGAACCGGCTCGTCGGCCTCGACCCGGCCACCCGTACGGCCGTCGTCCAGCCGGGCCTGGTCCTGGACCGTCTCCAGGAGGCCGCGGCCCCGCACGGCCTGCGCTTCGGCCCGGACCCCGCCACGCACGGCCGCTGCACGCTCGGCGGGATGATCGGCAACAACTCCTGCGGGTCGCACAGCGTGGCCTGGGGGACGACGGCGGACAGTGTGCACGAACTGGACGTGCTCACCGCGCGCGGTCGGCGGCTGCGCCTCGGGCAGGACTGGGCGGGCGCGCCCGACGGCCTGCGGGAACTGGTGGCGGGCGACCTGGCCCTGCTGCGCACCGGCTTCCCGGAGCTGCCCCGCCGTATCTCCGGCTACGCCCTGGACGTTCTGCTCCCCGAGAAGGGCGCGGACGTCGCCCGCTCCTTCTGCGGTTCGGAGGGCACGCTCGGGATCCTCACCGAGGCGACCGTACGGCTCGTGGAGTCGCCGCGCGCGCGTGCGCTGGCCGTGCTGGGGTACGCCGACGAGAGCGCGGCGGCGGAGGCGGCGGCGGGGCTGCTGCCGCACGGACCCCTCACTGTGGAGGGCATGGCGGCCGACCTGGTGCCGTCCGCCACCGGCCTTCCCCGGGGCGGTGCGTGGCTGTTCGTGGAGACCGGCGGGGAGTCGGCGGCGCAGGCACGCGCGCGTGCGGAGGAGGTCGTGGCGGCGGCGGACGCCCTGGACGCGCTGGTCGTCACCGACACGGCCGGGCAACGCGCGCTCTGGCGCATCCGCGAGGACGCGGCCGGTACGGCGACGCGGATGCCGGACGGCAGGGAGGCCTGGCCGGGGTGGGAGGACTGCGCGGTACCGCCGGCCCGCCTGGGCGCGTACCTGCGTGACTTCCGTGCCCTGCTGACCGCGCACGGCCTGCGCGGCACCCCCTACGGCCACTTCGGCGACGGCTGCGTCCACGTCCGTATCGACTTCGACCTGCTGAGCGAGGCGGGCGTGGCCCGGTTCCGCCGCTTCTCGGAGGAGCTCGCGGACGTGGTGGTGGCGCACGGCGGGTCCTTGTCCGGGGAGCACGGGGACGGCCTGGCACGGGCGGAACTCCTCCCGAGGATGTACGGCGACGAACTGGTGGCGCTCTTCGGGCGGGCGAAGGGGATCTGGGACCCCGACGACCTCCTCAACCCGGGCGTACTGGTCAGGCCCGCCCCCCTGGACTCGAACCTCCGCTTCGCCGTCCTGCCCCGCGAGCCGCTCCCCGTGGCCTTCGGCTACCCCGCCGACGGCGGCGACTTCTCGGCGGCGGTCCGCCGCTGCGTGGGCGTGGCGAAGTGCCGTACGACCGGGCCGGCCGGCGCGTCCGTCATGTGCCCGTCCTTCCGGGCCACCGGCGAGGAGGAGCACTCCACCCGTGGCCGGGCCCGGCTGCTGCACGAGATGCTGGCGGGCGAGCTGGTGACGGACGGCTGGCGCTCGACGGAGGTCCGCGACGCCCTCGACCTCTGCCTGTCCTGCAAGGGCTGCCGGTCGGACTGCCCGGTCGGGGTGGACATGGCGACGTACAAGGCGGAGTTCCTGCACCAGCACTACGCGGGCCGGCGGCGCCCGGCGGCCCACTACAGCATGGGATGGCTGCCGAGGTGGCTGCGCCTGGTGGCCCGGACCCGCACGGCGGCGGTCGTCAACGCCCTCTCCTCCGTACGGCCGCTGGCGGCGCTCGCCAAGCGGCTGGGCGGCATCGCCCCCGAGCGGCGGATCCCGCGCCTGGCGGGCGAGCCCTTCAGCCGGTGGGAGCGGCGGCGGCAGCGCGGGCGGCTGCGGGGGTGGGCGGCCCGGGCGCGGGCCGGGCGGCGGCCGGAACTCCCGGCGCGGCTGGCCTTCCTGTGGCCGGACACCTTCACGGAGTACCTGTCACCGGAGGTGGGCCGGGCGGCCGTACGGGTGCTGGAGGCGGCCGGAGTGGGGGTGGTGCCGCTGCCGACACGGCGCTGGAGGGCACGGCGGTCGGACGACGGCGGGCTGGAGGGCTACGGCATGTCCGTCCTGAACCCGCGCCGGACCCGGGCCTGTTGCGGTCTCACCTACCTCTCGACGGGCCAACTGGACCGGGCCCGGGCGGTGTTGCGGGAGACGCTGGACTTGCTGGAGCCGTTTCTGCTGCTGCCGTCGGACCTGGACCTGGACCTGGACCTGGACCGGGACCGGGCCCTGGACCGGGCCCTGGACCTGGACCTGGACCTGGACCTGGACCTGGACCGGGCCCTGGACCTGGACCGGGACCCGGAGTCGGACCTGGACCCGGAGTCGGAGTCGGAGTCGGACTCGGACTCGGATCCGGACCCCGACCCCGACCCCGACTCGGACTCGGACTCGGACTCGGACTCGGATCCCGACTCGGACGGGGAGTTCCCGTTCCCGCCGCCGTTCGTCGTTCTGGAGCCCAGCTGTGCCGCCGCCCTCCGTGCCGACCTGCCGGAGCTGCTTCCCGACGATCCCCGGGCGGCCCGGCTCGCCGCGCGGGTGCTCACCTTCGCGGAGGCGCTGGAACGCCTGGCCCCCGACTGGGCGCCGCCCCGCCTGGACCGCCCGGTCACGGGGCAGACCCACTGCCACCAGCACGCGGTGCTCGGCGACACCCCGGACCGCCGCCTCCGCGAGGCGGCCGACCTCACCGGCGACCTGGTCGGCGGCTGTTGCGGCCTGGCGGGCAACTTCGGCTTCGAGAAAGGCCACTTCGAGGTGTCGAAGGCCTGCGCGGAGGAACAGCTCCTGCCGGCGGTGCAGGAGGCGGAGCCGGGCACGGTGGTCCTGGCCGACGGCTTCTCGTGCCGGACGCAGCTGGAGCAACTGGCCGGGGTGCGCGCGAGACACCTGGCGGAGGTGCTGGCGGAGGGGCTGGAAGGGGAGGCGTGACGGTCGGCCGGGCGGCCGGGGCGAGACGGCCCGCCGTCGGTCAGATGATGAACGTGGGCTGCTCGGTGATGCCCAGGAGGCTGCGGCCGTAGATCTCGCGGCCGAGGCCGGGGTTGACGACGCCGTGCCGGGAGGCGGTCGCGGAGCCGGACGGGGTCAGCGACGCGGCCACCGCCACGTCGGGGTCCTGGCCCCAGACCTCCTGCCGGGCCCGCTCGTCCATCAGCGAGGCGACCAGGCCGCCCCCGGTGCAGATGTTCGCGATCCAGGCGGCGGAGGCGTCGCCGCGGGCCAGCTCGGCCGTCACCTCCAGGGACGTACGCACCCCGGCCCCGAAGCCGCCGAGGACACGCGGGGTGCCGAGGCGGAACATGCCGCCCTCGCGCAGCGCCCGCGCCGCGTCGTCCGACACCCTGCGCAAACGTTCGCTCTCCTGGGCCTGCCCGGCGAGAATGGGGACGAGTTTCGCGGGCGTCGCCGTCAGCTCGGCGCGGACGCCGGCGCCGTCTCGAAGGCGCCCGCCGGGAACTGGACCAGTCCGGGGGTGCGTACACCGTCGCCGACGTCGCCGCCCGCTGGCAGTTCGCCGACCCCAGCCACTTCCGCCGCGCCCACCGCACCACGTACGGGCGGCCGCCCCGCCAGGGCTAGGCAGCGGACGCCTCCGCGGCCGACACGCCCTCACCCACCTGCGCGCCGAAACGATTCCCGGCGGGCCCGCGTCTGTTGTCCTTGATGTCGATGTCGATGTCGATGTTGACGCCGATGTTGACGCCGATGCCGACATCGACGGTTTGGTCCCGTCCGCCGACCCGCCCAGGAGCACCGCCCATGACAGCAGCCCTCCGCCTCCGGCCCCTCTCCCGTGCCGAGCACCTCGCCTTCGTGGGCTCCCTGCCCTCCGTCAGCCATATGCAGGTGCCGTCGTGGGGGGACGTGAAGCCCGACTGGGAGGCGGAGAGCCTCGGGTGGATCGACGGGGAGGGGCAGGTCGTCGGGGCCGGGCTGGTGCTGTTGCGGGCGGTGCCCAGGGTGAAGCGGTATCTGGCGTATCTGCCGGAGGGGCCCGCCATCGACTGGCACGACCCCGACCTCGGGCGGTGGCTCGATCCGCTGCTGGCGTACCTGAAGGGACGCGGGGCGTTCGCCGTGAAGATGGGGCCGCCGGTCGTCGTACGGCGGTGGAGCGCGGAGGCGGTGAAGGAGGCCATCGCCGATCCGGCCGTCCGGCGGCTGGGGGACGCGGAGCCGACGGCGTACGACGCCCGTGCCGCAGCCCTCGTCGAACGGCTGCGGCGGGCCGGGTGGCGGCAGGCGGAGCCGGGCGGGGAGGAGGGGTTCGCGGCCGGGCAGCCCCGGTACGTGTTCCAGGTGCCGTTCGCGGGGCGGTCGCTGGACGACATCCAGCGCGGGCTCAACCAGCAGTGGCGGCGCAACGTGAAGAAGGCGGAGAAGGCGGGCGTCAAGGTGGTGCGGGGCGGTTACGAGGACCTGCCCGCCTTCCACACCCTGTACACGGAGACCGCCGAGCGCGACCGCTTCGTCGGGCGCCCCCTCTCCTACTTCCAGCGCATGTGGACCGCGCTCACCGCCGAACACCCCGACCGGATGCGCCTCTACCTCGCCCACCACGACGGCGACATCCTCGCCGCGGCCACCATGCTCACCGTCGGCGACCACGTCTGGTACTCCTACGGCGCCTCCACCAGTCGCAGGCGCGAGGTCCAGCCCAACAACGCCATGCAGTGGCGGATGATGTGCGACGCCCACGAACTCGGCGCCGCCGTCTACGACTTCAGGGGCATCACCGACACCCTGGAGGAGTCCGACCACCTGCTGGGGCTGCTCCGTTTCAAGGTGGGAGCGGGAGGGGAGGCCGTGGAGTACCCGGGCGAATGGGACTTTCCGCTCAACAAGCTGCTCCACAAGGCGTTCGACCTGTACATGGCCCGCCGCTGAGACCCGGCTTCATAAGCTGGCTCTCAGGTTCATAAGAGAACTCTCAGCTTCGGGGTCGTTATACAGCTGTTACCCAGGTATTCACAGCACCTGTTTGCCGTTCGCGAGCCGACTTTGCCGTCGCTTGGGATTCGGGCCGTGTAAGTTCATCGGTGTCGGGCGGCGGGGATTGCCGAGGATGACGATCCAAAATCCCCGGACGTTGCCCCAAGAGAATTCTCGTACCATCCCGCACCACTTGCACTTCGAACTCTCAAGGAGTCGGAATGAGCCTCAAGAAGCTCGCCCCGCTGCCCCCCAAGCCCAAGAAGCAGCTGCCCCCGCCGCCGCAGCCGAAGCCCAAGAAGCGCGCTCCGAAGCCGGCTCCGAAGCCCATCCCGGGTCAGGACAACTAAGGCAGAAATGAAAAGGGCCGACGGTTCGCCGTCGGCCCTTTTCACTTCCTGAATTTCGGTAGTTCCAGCGTCGGAGAGCGGAGGTAGTGTGAAATGCACGTGAAGGAGAGTGAAGGCACAGAATACGAGTACGACGTCGCCGGCTCGGCATATCAGGACGATGACGACGAGTACGACGACGAGGAGGACGAGTACACGCCCACCATCCCGGCCCGTGCCGCCTTCCGCCGCTTCTGGCCGCTGACCCGGGGCCTGCGCGGCTGGCTGGTGATCGTCTGGGTGTGCACGGTGATCGCCGCGCTCGCCGAGACCGAGGCCATCCTCCTCTTCAGCGACCTCACCGACCACGCCCTGCAGAAGGGCTCGCTGAGCGCCTTCTGGAGTCCGGCGAGCAAGTGGCTGGCCATCGCGATCGTCGGCGCGATCGTCGCGTACGCCGGCAACTCCCTGGCCGCCTGGACCACCGAACGCTTCGTCATGCGGCTGCGCGAGCACGTCTTCGACCACGTCCAGCAGCTGCCCCCGCACTTCTTCCAGCGCCACCGCCAGGGCGACCTGCTCTCCCGCCTGACCAGCGATGTCGAGGCCATCGAGACCATGGTGGTGTCCGGACTGATCGGCGCCGCCTCGGCCGTCTTCAGCGCCCTGTTCTACGCGGCCGCCGCGTTCTGGCTGCGCTGGGACCTGGCCGCCGCCACCTTCGTCCTCGCGCCCCTGTTCTGGCTGGCCGCCCGCCGTTTCTCCGGCTCCATCAAGGACGTGTCGCGGGAGGGCCGGGTCGCCGACGGCGCGATCACCTCCGTCGTCGAGGAGTCCCTCGGCAACATCGTGCTGACGCAGGCGTACGACCGCCGCGACGCCGAGCGCCGCCGCCTGCACGAGGAGGCGAACGCCTGGTTCCGCGCCTCCGTCCGCTCCACCCGCCTCAACGAGGCCTACGAACAGCTCGTCCAGGTCATCGAGACGGTCTGCGTCCTCGCCGTCATCGGCATCGGCGCCTGGGAGATCTCCACCGGCCGCATGACCCTCGGCCAGCTCCTCGCCTTCTCCGCCTTCCTCGGCTACCTCTACCCGCCGGTGCGCGGCCTCGCCCAGCTCGGCCTCACCGTCACCGCCGCCACGGCGGGCGCGGAGCGGCTGATCGAGATCCTGGACGTGCAGCCGTCGGTCGCCGACCCCCGGCGCGGCACCGGCACCGACACCGGCCGCCCGGACGGCGCCGTCGAGGTCCGCGACGTCGGGTTCAGCTACCCCGGCGCCGACGGAGCCGCGCTGGAGAGCCTCTCCTTCGCCGTCAGCCCCGGCGAGCTCGTGATCATCACCGGCCCCAGCGGCGCCGGCAAGTCCACCGTCTCCAAGATGCTGCTCCGCTTCTACGACCCGGACAGTGGCGAAGTCCTCCTCGACGGCGTCCCGATCCGCGACTTCCCGCTGGCCAGGCTGCGCGAGTACATCACCCTCCTCCCCCAGGAGACCCTCGTCCTGCACGACACCGTCCGCGCCAACATCGCCTGCGGCCGACCCGGCGCCAGCGAGCAGGCCATCGAGGACGCGGCCAGGGCGGCCGACGCCCACGACTTCATCGTCCGGCTTCCCGACGGCTACGACACCCGGGTCGACCCCAACTCCGCCCGGCTCTCCGGCGGTCAGCTCCAGCGCCTGGCCATCGCCCGGGCGATCCTGCGCGACGCCCCCGTCCTCGTCCTCGACGAGCCGACCACCGGCCTGGACGCGATGGCCGCACGCCGGGTCGTCAAACCGCTGCGCCGCCTGATGACCGGCCGCACGACCATCATGATCACCCACGACCTCAACCTCGCCCCCGACGCCGACCGCATCCTCGTCGTCGACCGCGGCCGCATCGTCGAGACCGGCCGCCACGACGAACTCCTCGCCCGCGGCGGCGCCTACTCCCGGCTCCACCGCTCCCAGAACAACGCCATGATGGACACCGGCGAACTGCGGCTCCCGCTGTTCGCGGACCAGGGCGGCGCACCGGTGGCCGAGGCCGTGGGAGCCATGGGGGCTGTGGGAGCCGTGGGCGTGCCGCAGGCCTCCTACGCGGGGGCGCAGGGCGGTGGGGACGGCGGGTACGCCTACCAGCAGCCTTACGGGAACATGTACGACTACAACGTGTACGCGGCCGCAGGGCTATGGCCCCAGCCCGTGTACGAGACCCACATAGAGGCCGCCTACGGGGCCGACGTGCCCACCACACTCCCCGACGGCCGCCCCCTGTTCCGCGACGAGGAGCCCTGGCCCGGTATCTGAGCCGCCTGCGGACGGTACCGGGGGCGGTTGAGCACCCCGATGAGAGCGGCGAGGTCGGCGGCGCCCGCCGGGTCGTCCGCGTAGCGGGTGGTCTGGAGCGGGCCGACCTCGGGAAGGACGACGCCCTCCCGGGCCAGGACGTGCACCAGGGTCAACAGGGCGGCGCGGGCGTTGCCGTCGGCGAAGGGGTGGAAGAACGCCACGTCGAGGTACACGCGGGCGGCGCGGGCCGCCAGCGGGAGGTCCGGGTCGGTCGTCTCGCGCAGGCAGGAGGCGAAGTCGGCCGGGGTGCGCGAGGTCAGGCCGTAGCGCTCGCGGCCGTCCTTCGCGCAGGCGTCGTCCGTGCGGAACGGTGCCTCCGCTGCGCCGAGGACCTCGCGCTGCCAGCCGGACAGCAGGGCGAAGCTCAGCGGGGTGCGGCGGGCGGCGTCGGCCAGGGCCAAGGTGTGGGCGGCGAGCAGACGTTCGGCGCGCACGGGGTCGCGTCGGCGCACCGGCCCTTCGCACCAGGTCCGGAACCCGTCGCTCGCGGACGGAACCCGCCGTAGCACCGGTGCGTGCCGCCAGTCGGCCTCACGGCGCACGCGCAGCCAGACCGCGAGGCTGTCAGCAGCGGTCATGGAACTCCTCCAGGGCCGCCCTCTCACGGTGGTCCCGGTAGGGGGCGTGGCCGGTGAGGCCGACGGCGAGGTCGTCGCCGACGGCATCGATCAGCGTCTGTTCAGGGCGGATCCAGCTCTTGAACCGGCCGCCGATCGCGCTCTCCACCGCTCGGTCGGCCTCGGCCCGGTCCATGCCGGTGCTGGTGAGGAACCAGCCCAGAACCATCGAGGCCTGCCCGTACCAGCCGCCCTCCGCTCCCGAGCGGTCCAGCGCGTACGTCACGAGGCGGACGCAGGCCCGCTCCAGGTGCCAGCTGCGGTCCTCGGGTGAGGCGTCCGGCGGCGGCGACAGCTCGGCGAAGCGCTCGGCCATCCCTTCCAGCCACTCCCGCCACTCCAACAGCGCGGCTACGACACGTGCCGCGGTCTCGTCGGGGGTCGTCACCGAGCTGGGCCCGGTGACCCAGCTGCCGATGGGCCCGCCGTGCCGGTGGCACCAGTTCCATCCCCAGGCCCAGTCGCCGTATCGCTCCCAGATGATCGCGTCCACCTGGCGGGCGCACCAGTGTTCGGCCTGCCACCAGCCGGCCATGCCGGAGAGCACGGGTGGCACCCACTCGCGGACCAGCGAGCGGAGGTGGGCCTCCTCGTCCTCGTCCCAGGCGAACGGGTTCCGGGCCGGGTCGAGTTCGGCCCAGCCCCGAACGAACCTGGAGGTGACGGGGGGTACGCGGTTCTCGGGGAAGGGCAAGGTGTCACGGTTGTACGTCAGCGCCGGCCACTCTTCCTGTCCGATGTGATGACCCCACCAGTCTCGGCTCGAAGACCTTCGCGCCGCGAACGGTTTTCCCGAACGCGCCCCGAGGGCAACACGGGTGAGTGTTCGTCACATGAGTGTTGTTACACACCTATTGCACAAGGGATCTTCAAGAATCCTCCACTTGGTCCGTAGGCTGCGTACGCCAATGGGCTCGGCCGGGGGCGACCTGCCGGGCCCCTCGCGATCCCAGGGGGATTCACATGCGTATACGCGTCGCGGCCACCGTTCTGTCCGGTGCGGTCGCGCTGTCCGCGCTCGCTGTTCCGGTGGCCGCCCAGGCGGCGACCGGCCCGAGTGCGAAGGCGCAGCTCAGCTCCTTCTCCGCGAACTCCACGCACGCCGCTCGTACCACGCACGCCGCGAACTCCGCGCAGACCGTCCGGCCGAAGGACGGCATCGGGACCATCACCTTCTCGAAGGGCGTCGTCAACGGCGGCAAGGACATCGTCCTCGGCACCACCACGAAGAAGTCCGTCACCGTGACCTACACCGCCACCAGTTCCAGCGGTGTCGCGCTCACGGAGGCCTTCCTCTGGCAGGGCACCGACCCCTCCAGCACGGACACCATCACCGGCGCCCTGGGCACCGACGACGACCCGGTCTGCACCGAGTCGACCACCCAGACCGGCGTCTACAGCTGCAAGGCCGTCTTCAACATCGACGCGGCCGTCGACATGGTGGACAACGGCGTCGCCGGCACCTGGAAGATCGCCCTCGGCGGCTACGACCTCTACGCGAGCGCCAGCTTCGACGACAACGTGGGCACCGGCAAGATCAAGAAGGCCTCGAAGCTGACCGTCAACGCCACCCCGGAGCCGGTGAAGAAGGGCAAGACCATCACCGTCACCGGCAAGCTGACGCGCGCCAACTGGAACACCGGCACGTACGGCGGCTACGCGTCGCAGAAGGTGCAGCTGCAGTACCGCAAGAAGGGCAGCACCACCTATACCACCCTCAAGACCATCACCGCCGGCACCGGCGGCGCCCTCAAGACCACGACCAAGGCCACGGCCGACGGGTACTACCGCTTCTCGTTCGCGACCAACGCGACCACCGGCGCCTCGACGGCCACCGGCGACTACGTCGACGTGAAGTAGCCTCCGGGCGCCGCCTGAAGATTCGTTCCACTGCCGTTCGGCCCCGCCCCGCACAGGGGGCGGGGCCGAACGTGTTCCTGTCGGCATCTCAGCATCCAGGACAGTTCCATAAGGGGTTCACGCGCCTGTCCAAGTCCATTACCCTGGACTGAGAAGTGCATCGTACTGAACAACGAACCTACTGGACCGCCCGTGACCACCCCCAGCACCTCACAGCCGACGCCGACGCCCGCGTCCGCCCCGGTGTCCGCGCCCGCCGCCACCGGCGCACCGGGCCGGCTCGGCTCGCTCGGTCCCGTCGGGCTGGTCCTGGCCGGAGGGATCTCCGTGCAGTTCGGCGGCGCCCTCGCGGTGACCCTGATGCCCAGGGCGGGCGCGCTCGGTGTGGTGACCCTGCGGCTCATCGCGGCCGCCGTCGTCCTGCTCGTCGTCTGCCGGCCCCGGCTGCGCGGCCACTCCCGCACCGACTGGGGCACGGTGATCGTCTTCGGCGTCACCATGGGCGCGATGAACGGCCTGTTCTACGAGGCCGTCGACCGCATCCCGCTGGGTCCCGCCGTCACCCTCGAGGTGCTCGGCCCGCTGGCCCTGTCCGTGCTGGCCTCCCGGCGCGCGATCAACGCGCTGTGGGCGGGACTGGCCCTGGCCGGTGTCTTCCTGCTCGGCGGCGGGGGCTTCGGGGATCTCGACCCCACAGGTGTCGCCCTCGCCCTGGGGGCCGGCGCCATGTGGGCCACCTATATCGTCTTCAGCGCCCGCACGGGCCGCCGCTTCCCGCAGGCCGACGGCCTCGCCCTGGCCATGGCGGTCGCGGCACTGCTGATCCTCCCGCTGGGCATCGCCGAGGCCGGCGGCAGGCTCCTGGACCCGACCACCGTCGCCCTCGGCTCGTCGGTCGCGATTCTCTCCTCGGTCCTGCCCTACACCCTCGAACTCCTCGCGCTGCGCCGCATGCCCGCCCACACCTTCGCGGTTCTGATGAGCCTGGAACCGGCCATCGCCGCCACCGCCGGCTTCCTCGTCCTGGACCAGGCCCTGACGTCCACCCAGGCGGCCGCCATCGCCCTCGTCGTCGCGGCGAGCATCGGGGCGGTCCGTTCCCAGGTGGGACGCGGCCGCCGGCCGGCGGGCGGTGCACAGCCGGACTCGGCGGGCGGGGTCCGGCCGGAACCGGCGGGCGGTGCGCATTCCGACTCGGCGGGCGCTGCCCGGCCGGAGCCGGTGGTCGGCGTTCAGCCGGACGGGAACGGCAGCGCGTCCTGATAGCCGTTCGAGGGCCGCTGGATCTTCTTGATGGTCCGGGCGTCCAGCGCGACCGGCGCGGACTTCGTGCCCAGCTTCCCGCCGGGATGCCAGTTGCCCGTGACGGACACCCACGTGTTGGCGGCCGGGATGCTGTCGCTGTAGATCCGCACCTTCACGGACTGCGCGTCCGCCGCGCAGCAGGAGATGATGATCCGGGTCAGATCCCAGCTCCCGCCCCCCGGGACGGGCGTGACCAGCCCGCTCATCTCCACGGTCCGCGCCCTGATGGCCAGCGTGCGGTCCTGCTGCACCCGGGTGGTGAAGTCCGTGAGCGTGATGGGCAGCGGTGAGGTCTTCGGCAGCGGATCGAAGTCGTCCTGCTCCGCCACGACCTTGGCGGGCTGCCGGGCGGCGGTGTACGCGCCGAGCGCCGGCGGGGCGTAGAAGAGCAGGCTCAGCGCGGGGAGCAGGAGCAGCCAGGCGACCCGGGGGACGGCCGTGTGGTCGTGACCGTGGTGGTGTTCCGGCTCGTCGTGTGGTCCGGCGCCATGTGCGTGGGCGCCATGTGTAGGGCCACCATGCCTGCCGTGTCCCCTCTTGCCCTCCCGCGCGGCCGCCTCCACGACGCCCAGCACCAGCAGCACGAACCCGGACGCGATCAGCAGCGGCCGCATCCCGGGCTTCACGTAGCGCAGGCACAGGTCCGTGAAGAGGGAGGCGTGCAGCAGGCCGAGGCCGCTGAGCACCAGCAGGGTCACCTGGAGCGGACGTCTCACAGCAGCACCCCTCCGACCAGCACACTGCACAGGACCGCGACGACCGTCGTGGCGGTCGAGAAGCGGGCCGCGAAGGCCCGGCCGAACGTGCCCGCCTGCAACGCGATCAGTTTGAGGTCCACCATGGGGCCGACCACCATGAACGCCAGCCGGGCGGTGGGCGAGAAACCCGTGAGCGACGACGCCACGAACGCGTCCGCCTCCGAGCACACCGCGAGGATGACCGCCAGCGCGGCCAGGAACAGCACCGACAGCCAGGGCGAACCGGAGAAGGTGTCGAGCACCGACCGCGGTACGGCCACGTTGAAGGTGGCCGCGGCCATCGCGCCGACCACCAGGAAACCGCCGGCCTGGAGGAAGTCGTGCTGGAAGCCGCGCCGGAACTCCGTCCAGCGGTTGTGCCCCGGCTGGTGCCCGGTGTGCCGGACGGCGGGCCGCAGCCACTCCTCCCGCCCCAGCCAGAGCCAGAGCCAGCCCATCACGGCGGCGGTGACCAGCGAGGCGAGCAGCCGGGCCAGCACCATGAGGGGGGTGCCGGGGAAGGCGATGGCGGTGGCGGTCAGCACCACCGGGTTGATGGCGGGCGCGGACAGCAGGAACGCGAAGGCGGCGGCCGGGGTGACCCCGCGTCCGATCAGGCTGTTCGCCACCGGCACCGACGCGCACTCGCACCCCGGCAGCACGACCCCGGCCACTCCGGCGACCGGCACGGCGAGCGCGGGCCGCTTCGGCAGCAGCCGGGTGAACACCCGTTCCGGCACGAACGCGTTGATCGCCCCGGACAGCGCCGTGCCGAGCAGCAGGAACGGGGTCGCCTGCACGATCACGGCGAGACACACCGTCTGCCAGGCCTGCAGCGCGGCCTTGCTGACGCCCTGGCCCACGAGGAAGAGAGCGGTACCGGGCACGACGGCGGCGGCCACGAGGAGGAGTGGCCAGAAGCGGGGCGGATCGCGCGGGGGCGGGTCCGCGATACCCGCGTCACCCGAGTCCGCCGGGTGGTCGCCTGTCCCGACTGCCGGAGGTGCCACGACGGCGGTCGTCTGCGCCTCCACGGCGAGTTCATCTGTCCTCCGCACGCCCCGCACGCCTCACACATCACTCCATCGCCGGATGTTCGCATCGAACATAGGGCATGCCGGTGCCCCTGCCCCGACGGGTTGTGCCAAGGCTTGCCCCAGGGTGACTCCAGATGTCGCCAAGGAGGACCGCCCCGGGGCGGTGGCGGGCCCGTGCTCCGGGGGGTGGCGGGCCCGTGCTCCGGGCCGTGGCTGCGCGCTCCGGGCCATGGCTGAGCCAAATTCATGCAAGCGTGCTTGATTGTTTCCGGCCTCGCTGCCATGCTCCTGCCCATGTCCGATCCGACGCCCGTCATCGACGACCTGCGTGAGGAGAGCGCGGAACTCGACCGGCTGGTAGCCGAGTTGAGGCCCGAGCAGTGGGCTCTCGCCACGCCCGCGCCCCGCTGGACCGTCGCCCACCAGATCGCCCACCTCGCCTGGACCGACCACTCCTCGCTGCTGGCCGTGACCGATCGGGACGCCTTCTCCCGTGAGGTCGAGAAGGCGCTGACCCAGCCCGGGGACTTCGTGGACAACGGGGCGGAGGAAGGCGCCGCGAAGCCCTCCGCTCAGTTGCTGGCGGACTGGCGGGCCGGGCGCGAGGCCCTGGCGGCGGCGCTGGGCGAGGCGCCCGAGCGGGCGCGTTTCCCCTGGTACGGCCCCCCTATGTCGGTCGCCTCCATGGCCACCGCCCGGCTGATGGAGACCTGGGCGCACGGCCTGGACATCGCGGACGCGCTCGGGGTGACCCGTACCCCCACCGACCGGCTCCGGCACATCGCCCGGCTCGGCGTCCGCACCCGCGACTTCGCCTTCGGCGTGCACGGACTGCCCGTGCCGTTCGAGGAGTTCCGCGTCGAACTGACCGCCCCGTCCGGCGACCTGTGGGCATACGGCCCCGAGGACGCCGACGACCGGGTCACCGGCCCCGCCCTCGACTTCTGCCTCCTGGTCACCCAGCGCGCCCACCGCGCCGACCTCGCCCTCGAAGCCGTCGGCCCGGACGCCGACCGCTGGCTGGACGTCGCCCAGGCCTTCGCGGGCCCGCCAGGACCCGGCCGCACCCCGAAGGGCGGCACCCCGTGACCCTGCGCATAGGCAACGCCTCCGGCTTCTACGGCGACCGCTTCGACGCCCTGCGCGAGATGCTCACCGGCGGCGAACTCGACGTCCTCACCGGCGACTACCTCGCCGAGCTGACCATGCTCATCCTCGGCCGCGACCGCCTCAAGGACCCCACCGCCGGCTACGCCCGCACCTTCCTGCGCCAGCTGGAGGACTGCCTGGGCCTGGCCCACGAGCGGGGCGTGCGGATCGTCACCAACGCCGGCGGCCTCAACCCGGCCGGACTCGCCGATGCCGTACGGCAGCTGGCCGACCGGCTCGGGATACCTGTGCGCGTCGCACATGTGGAGGGCGACGACCTGACCGCCGCCCACCCCGGCAGCCTCGCCGCCCATGCCTACCTCGGCGGCTTCGGGATCGCCGAGTGCCTGCGGGCCGGCGCCGACATCGTGGTCACCGGCCGGGTCACCGACGCGGCCCTGGTCACCGGGCCCGCCGCCGCCCACTTCGGCTGGCGGCCGGGGGAGTACGACCGGCTCGCGGGCGCCGTCGTCGCCGGGCACGTCCTGGAGTGCGGGACCCAGGCCACCGGCGGCAACTACGCGTTCTTCGCCGAAGCGCGAGCCCATGCGGGAGCCGAAGCGGGGACAGGCCGCGACCTGCGCCGTCCCGGCTTCCCGCTCGCCGAGCTCCACGCGGACGGCAGCTGCGTCATCACCAAGCACCCCGGCACCGGCGGCTTCGTCGACGTCGGCACGGTCACCGCGCAGCTGCTGTACGAGACCGGCGGCGCCCGGTACGCGGGCCCCGACGTCACCGCCCGCCTCGACAGCATTCAGCTGAGCCAGGACGGCCCGGACCGGGTGCGGATCGAGGGTGTACGGGGCGAGGCCCCGCCCCCCACCCTCAAGGTCGGCCGCAACCGGCTGGGCGGCTTCCGCAACGAGGTCGTCTTCGTGCTCACCGGGCTCGACATCGAGGCGAAGGCCGCGCTGGTACAGGACCAGATGGCCGACGCGCTCGCCAAGTCCCCGCCGTCCGGGGTCCGCTGGGAGCTGGTCCGCACCGACCACCCCGACGCGGACACCGAGGAGACCGCCAGCGCGCTGCTCCGGCTCGTCGTACGGGACCGGGACCAGGACACCGTCGGCCGGGCGCTGAGCGCGGCCGCCGTGGAACTCGCCCTCGCCAGCTACCCCGGCTTCCATGTGCTCGCCCCACCCGGGAAGGGCGCACCCTATGGGGTCTTCGAGGATGTGTACGTCCCCCAGGGCGAGGTGCCCCATGTGGCCGTCCTCCATGACGGGCGACGGATCCCCGTGCTGCCGGCCCAGGACACCCTCGTCCTCCAGGACCCGCCCGAGCCACCGCTGCCCGAGCCGTACCCGGCCGGCGGCCCCACCCGGCGGGCGCCCCTCGGGCTCGTCGCCGGGGCCCGCAGCGGCGACAAGGGCGGCAACGCCAACGTCGGCGTCTGGGCGCGCTCGGACGAGGCCTGGCGTTGGCTCGCGCACACCCTGACCGTCGACACCTTCCGCCGGCTCCTGCCCGAGACCCGCGAGCTGAGGGTCACCCGGCACCCGCTCCCGAACCTCCGCGCCCTCAACTTCACCGTCGAGGGCGTGCTCGGCGAGGGGGTGGCCGCCCAGCACCGTTTCGACCCCCAGGCCAAGGCCCTCGGCGAATGGCTCCGCTCCCGCCACCTGGACATCCCGGAGGCCCTGCTGTGACGGTCATCGAGACCACCCTCGACACCCACCACCCCGACCACCGGTCGAACCGCGACGCCATGCTCGCCAAGCTCGCCGACCTGGAGGCCGAGCACGCCAAGGCCCTCGCGGGCGGCGGCCCGAAGTACGTCGAACGGCACCGCAAGCGCGGCAAGCTGCTCGCCCGCGAGCGCATCGAACTCCTCCTCGACCCCGACACGCCCTTCCTGGAGCTGTCCCCGCTGGCCGCCTGGGGCAGCGACTACGCCGTCGGCGCCTCGCTGGTCACCGGCATCGGGATGGTCGAGGGCGTGGAGTGCCTGATCACCGCCAACGACCCGACCGTGCGCGGCGGCGCCAGCAACCCCTGGTCGCTGAAGAAGGCCCTGCGCGCCAACGACATCGCCCTCGCCAACCGGCTGCCCTGCATCAGCCTTGTCGAGTCCGGCGGCGCCGACCTGCCCTCCCAGAAGGAGATCTTCATCCCGGGCGGCGCCATCTTCCGCGACCTCACCCGCCTCTCGGCCGCCGGTATCCCCACCGTCGCCGTCGTCTTCGGCAACTCCACCGCCGGCGGCGCCTACATCCCCGGCATGTCCGACCACGTGATCATGGTCAAGGAGCGCGCCAAGGTCTTCCTCGGCGGGCCGCCGCTGGTGAAGATGGCGACCGGCGAGGAGAGCGACGACGAGTCGCTGGGCGGCGCGGAGATGCACGCGCGCGTGTCGGGCCTCGCCGACTACTTCGCCGTCGACGAACCGGACGCGCTCCGGCAGGCACGGCGCGTGGTGGCCCGCCTCAACCACCGCAAGGCCCACCCCGACCCCGGCCCCGCCGAACCGCCGAAGTACGACCCCGAGGAGTTGCTGGGCATCGTCCCCGGCGACCTCAAGATCCCCTTCGACCCGCGTGAGGTGATCGCCCGCCTGGTCGACGCCTCCGACTTCGACGAGTTCAAGCCGCTGTACGGGACCAGCCTCGCCACCGGCTGGGCGAGCCTGCACGGCTACCCGGTCGGCATCCTCGCCAACGCCCAAGGCGTCCTGTTCTCCGCGGAGTCCCAGAAGGCCGCCCAGTTCATCCAGTTGGCCAACCAGCGCGACATCCCCCTCCTCTTCCTCCACAACACCACCGGCTACATGGTCGGCAAGGAGTACGAGCAGGGCGGCATCATCAAACACGGCGCGATGATGATCAACGCGGTCAGCAACAGCCGCGTCCCGCACCTCTCCGTCCTCATGGGCGCCTCCTACGGCGCCGGGCACTACGGCATGTGCGGACGCGCCTACGACCCCCGCTTCCTGTTCGCCTGGCCCAGCGCCAAGTCGGCCGTCATGGGCCCGCAGCAGCTCGCCGGCGTCCTCTCGATCGTCGCCCGCCAGTCGGCCGCCGCGAAGGGCCAGCCGTACGACGACGAAGGCGACGCGGCCCTGCGCGCCATGGTCGAGCAGCAGATCGAGTCCGAGTCGCTGCCCAAGTTCCTGTCCGGGCGGCTGTACGACGACGGCGTCATCGACCCGCGCGACACCCGCACCGTCCTCGGCCTGTGCCTGTCCGCCATCCACACCGCCCCCTACGAAGGCGCGCGCGGCGGCTTCGGCGTCTTCCGGATGTGAGGGACCACGTGATCACGACCCTGCTCGTCGCCAACCGCGGCGAGATCGCCTGCCGGATCTTCCGCACCTGCGCCGAACTCGGCATCCGCACCGTCGCCGTGCACTCGGACGCCGACGAGAACGCACTCCACACGCGCGTGGCCGACACCGCCGTACGCCTGCCCGGCTCGACACCCGCCGACACCTACCTGCGTGCCGACCTGGTGGTGAAGGCCGCCGTGAGCGCCGGCGCGGACGCCGTGCACCCCGGGTACGGCTTCCTCTCCGAGAACGCCGACTTCGCCCGGGCCGTCCTCGACGCCGGCCTGGTCTGGATCGGGCCGCCCCCCGAGGCCATCGAGGCGATGGCGTCCAAGACCCGCGCCAAGGAGCTGATGGGCATCGCCCCCCTGGGCGAGGTGACCGAGTCCGACCTGCCGGTACTGGTCAAGGCGGCCGCCGGCGGCGGCGGGCGCGGCATGCGCATCGTGCGCCGCCTCGACGAACTGGGCGCCGCACTGGAGGGCGCACGCGCCGAAGCCACCAGCGCCTTCGGCGACGGCGAGGTCTTCGTCGAGCCCTACCTCGAACGCGGCCGCCACGTCGAGGTGCAGATCCTCGCCGACACCCACGGCACGGTCTGGCCCCTCGGCACCCGAGACTGCTCACTCCAGCGCAGACACCAGAAGGTCGTCGAGGAGGCACCGGCACCCGGCCTCCCCGAGGGGCTGGTGAAGGAGCTGCACGCACTGGCCGTACGCGCCGCCCGCTCCGTCGCCTACGTCGGCGCGGGCACCGTCGAGTTCCTCGTCGCCGACGGCAGGGCGCACTTCCTGGAGATGAACACCCGCCTCCAGGTGGAACACCCCGTCACCGAGGCCGTCTTCGACCTCGACCTGGTCGCCGAACAGATCCGCGTCGCCGAGGGCCACGCCCTCCCCCTCGACACCCCACGCGCGCGTGGCCACGCGATCGAGGCCCGCCTCTACGCCGAGGACCCCGCCCGCGACTGGACCCCGCAGACCGGCACCCTGCACCGCCTCGCCGTACCGGACAGCGTCCGCCTGGACACCGGCTACACCGACGGCGACGAGATCGGCGTCCACTACGACGCGATGCTCGCGAAAGTGGTCGCCCACGCCCCGACCCGCGCCGAGGCCCTCCGCAAACTGGCCCACGCGCTCGAAGCCACCACCCTGCACGGCCCCACCACCAACCGCGACCTCCTCATCCGCTCCCTGCGCCACGAGGAGTTCGCGACGGCCCGCATGGACACGGGTTTCTACGACCGTCACCTCACCGAACTGACGGCGTCGGCCCCTGACCCGCACGCCCCCCTCGCGGCCGCCCTGGCCGACGCCCACGGCCGCTCCCGCTTCGGCGGCTGGCGCAACCTGCCCTCCCAGCCCCAGACCAAGCGCTACCTGATGGCCGGCGAGGAACACGAGGCCCACTACCGGCACACCCGCGAGGGCCTCACGGCGGACGGCGTACGCGTCGTGCACGCCGGCGCGCGTCTGGTCGTACTCGACATCGACGGCGTACACCGCAAGTTCGAGGTGTCGAGCTACGGCGACCAGGTCCACGTCAACAACACGACCCTCACCGCCCTGCACCGCTTCCCCGATGCCAAGGCTCAGCTGGCACCGGGTTCGCTGCTGGCACCGATGCCGGGGACGGTCGTACGGATCGCCGAGGGGCTGGAAGCAGGGGCCGCCGTAGAGGCCGGCCAGCCCCTGCTCTGGCTGGAGGCGATGAAGATGCAGCACGTCATCTCCGCTCCGACGACGGGAACGCTTGAGGCCCTCCACGTGACCGAGGGCCAGCAGGTAGAGCCCGGCTCTCTACTGGCAGTAGTGCAAGCGCCCCTTCTTTAGGGGCGCGGGGAACTGCGCGAGAAACCACGACGATCCCGCACCCGAAGGAGCACCGTGCCCCCCCAGATCGAAACCGACGAACACAAGGCACTGCGCGAAGCGGTGGCGACCCTCGGCAAGAAATACGGACGCAGCTACATGACCTCGGTGATCGCCGCCGGAGGCCACCCCACCGAACTCTGGAACGAGGCCGGAAAACTCGGCTACCTCGGCGTCAACCTCCCGGAGGAGCACGGCGGCGGAGGCGGCGGCATCACCGAACTCTCCATCGTCCTGGAGGAACTGGGTGCCGCGGGCTCCCCGCTCCTCATGCTCGTCGTCTCACCCGCGATCTGCGGCACGGTGATCGCCCGCTTCGGTACCGAAGCCCAGAAGAACCGGTGGCTGCCCGCGCTGGCGGACGGCTCCCGCCTCATGGCGTTCGGCATCACCGAACCCGACGCCGGCTCCAACTCCCACCGCATCACCACCACCGCCCGCCGCGACCCGGCGAGCGGCGACTGGCTGCTCACCGGCCGCAAAGTATTCATCTCCGGCGTCGACATGGCCGACGCCGTCCTGATCGTCGGCCGTACCGAGGACGCCCGTACCGGCAGCCTCAAGCCCTGCCTGTTCATCGTCCCGACGGACGCCGAGGGCTTCCAGAAGCGCCCCATCGACATGGAACTGAACGCCGCCGAGAAGCAGTTCGAGCTGACCCTCGACGACGTACGGCTGCCCGCCGACGCACTCGTCGGCGACGAGGACGCGGGCCTCCTGCAACTGTTCGCCGGCCTCAACCCGGAGCGCATCATGACGGCCGCGTTCGCGATCGGCATGGGCCGCTACGCGCTCTCCAAAGCGATCGAGTACGCGCGCGACCGCACCGTCTGGAAGGCCCCCATCGGCGCCCACCAGGCCATCGCGCACCCCCTCGCCCAGGCGCACATCGACCTCGAACTCGCCCGCCTGATGATGCAGAAGGCGGCCCACCTGTACGACGCCGGCGACGACATCGGCGCAGGCGAGGCCGCCAACATGGCGAAGTACGCGGCGGGCGAGGCGTGCGTGAAGGCGGTCGACCAGGCCGTGCACACCCTCGGCGGCAACGGACTCACGCGGGAATTCGGGCTCGCCTCGTTGATAACGGCCGCGCGCGTGGCTCGTATTGCTCCGGTGAGCAGGGAGATGATTCTCAACTACGTCTCCCACCAGACCCTCGGCCTGCCGAAGTCGTACTGAGGCCGTACTGAGGCCCAAGGCCGCCTTGGAGGAACCGTGTTCCGCAGCGAGTACGCAGACGTTCCGCCCGTAGAACTCCCCATCCACGAGGCCGTGCTGGGCCGGGCCGCCGAGTTCGGCGACACGCCCGCCCTGGTCGACGGCAACGACGGCACCACCCTCACGTACGCACAGCTGGACCGGTTCCACCGACGGCTCGCGGCCGCGTTCGCCGACGCCGGTGTCCGCAAGGGCGACGTGCTCGCCCTGCACAGCCCGAACACGGTCGCCTTCCCGACCGCGTTCTACGCGGCCACGCGCGCGGGCGCCTCCGTCACCACCGTGCACCCGCTCGCCACCCCCGAGGAGTTCGCCAAACAGCTCAAGGACTCCGCCGCCCGCTGGATCGTCACCGTCTCGCCGCTCCTGGAGACGGCCCGCCGGGCCGCCGAACTCGCGGGCGGCATAGCGGAGATATTCGTCTGCGACAGCGCACCCGGACACCGCTCACTGCTCGACATGCTGGCCAGTGAAGCCCCCGAGCCGCAGGTAGACATCGACCCCGCCGAGGACGTCGCCGCGCTGCCGTACTCCTCCGGCACCACCGGCGTCCCCAAGGGCGTCATGCTCACCCACCGGCAGATCGCCACCAACCTCGCGCAGCTGGAGATCCCCGTCCCGTCCGGCCCCGGCGACCGCATCCTCGCCGTGCTGCCGTTCTTCCACATCTACGGCCTCACCGCGCTCATGAACGCGCCGCTGCGCAACGGCGCCACCGTGGTCGTCCTGCCCCGCTTCGAGCTGGAGACCTTCCTCGCGGCGATCCAGAACCACCGCATCACCGGCCTGTGGGTCGCCCCGCCGATCGTCCTCGCCCTCGCCAAGCACCCGCTGGTCGAGCAGTACGACCTGTCGTCCCTGAAGTACGTCATGAGCGCCGCCGCACCCCTGGACGCCAAACTCGCCACGGCCTGCGGCGACCGCCTCGGCATGCCGCCCGTCGCACAGGGCTACGGCATGACCGAACTCTCCCCCGGCACCCACATCGTCCCCCTCGACGCCCTGCGCCAGTCGCCGCCCGGCACCGTCGGCAAGCTCATCGCCGGCACCGAGATGCGGATCGTGTCCCTGGACGACCCGCACAAGGACCTCGCCGTCGGCGAGCCCGGCGAGATCGTCATCCGCGGCCCCCAGGTCATGAAGGGCTACCTCGGCCGGCCCGACGCCACCGCCGAGATGATCGACACCGACGGCTGGCTGCACACCGGGGACGTCGGCCATGTCGACGCCGACGGCTGGCTGTACGTCGTCGACCGGGTCAAGGAACTCATCAAGTACAAGGGCTTCCAGGTGGCACCCGCCGAACTGGAGGCCCTCCTGCTCACCCACCCGGGCATCGCCGACGCCGCCGTCGTCGGCGCCTACAACGACGACGGCAACGAGATCCCGCACGCCTTCGTCGTCCGCCAGCCCACCGCCGACGGCCTCACCGAGAACGAGACCATGCTGTACGTCGCCGAACGCGTCGCGCCCTACAAGCGCGTCCGCAAGGTCACCTTCATCACCGGCGTGCCCCGCGCGGCCTCCGGGAAGATACTCCGCCGCGAACTGCGCGCCCTCGCCAAGACCGCGGAACCCGAGGAGCGCCCATGACGTCGATCGCACCGTCGGTCGGACAGACACACACGCGTGCCGTCACCACCCTCAGCCTCGACGCCACCGCCACCCGCAACGCCCTGTCCGCCGCCCTCGTCGCCGAGCTCGCCGAGGCCCTCACCGACTGTGCCAAGGACCCCGACGTCCGCGCCGTCGTCCTCACCCACACCGGCAACACCTTCTGCGCCGGCGCCGACCTGCGCGACCCGCCCGACCCCGACGCCCTCGTCGGCCTCCTCCGCCAACTGGTCGAACTGCCCAAGCCGGTCGTCGCCCGCATCACCGGCCACGTCCGCGCGGGCGGCCTCGGCCTCCTCGCCGCCTGCGACATCGCGGCGGCCTCCACCGAGTCCACCTTCGCCTTCACGGAGGTACGGATCGGCGTCGCCCCCGCGGTGATCTCCCTCCCCCTCCTCCCGCGCGCCGACCCCCGCACCCTCGCCCGCTACTACCTCACCGGCGAACGCTTCGACCCCGCCGAGGCCGTCCGCCTGGGCCTCCTCACCACCACCGCCGACGACGTCGACACCGCCCTGGCCCCCGTCCTCGACGGCCTCCGCCGCTCCGCCCCCCAGGCCCTGGCCGAGACGAAACAGCTGCTCACGGCTAGGGTGCTGGAGACATTCGACCGGGACGCGGCCCACCTCACCGCACTCTCGGCCCGGCTGTTCTCCTCCGACCAGGCCCGCGAGGGGATGACGGCCTTCCTCGAACGACGGGACGCGGCGTGGGTGGTGTGAACACGGGTGTGAGTGCGAGTGCCGGCACGGGTGTGGGCACGTCGGAACGCGCGCCGAAACAGGACCGCAGCCGCGCCACCCGGCAGCGACTCCTGGAGGCCGCCGTGGCCTGCCTCGCCGAGCGCGGCTGGGCAGGCTCCACCGTGGCCGTCGTCGCCGAACGCGCCGGTGTCTCCCGGGGCGCCGCCCAACACCACTTCCCGACCCGCGAGGACCTCTTCACGGCCGCCGTCGAGTACGTCGCCGAGGAACGCTCCACCGCCCTCCGCGCCCTGTTCCCGCAGGGCGCGGCCGCCGACGACCGCCGAGCAGTCGTCTCGGCCCTCGTCGACCTCTACACCGGCCCCCTCTTCCGCGCCGCACTCCACCTCTGGGTCGCCGCCTCCAGCGAGGACCAGCTCCGCCCCCGGGTCACCGAACTGGAAGCCCGCGTAGGCCGCGAGACCCACCGCATCGCCGTCGACCTCCTGGCCGCGGACGAGTCCCGCCCGGGCGCCCGGGAGACGGTCCAGGGCCTGTTGGACATGGCCCGAGGCCTGGGCCTGGCCAACCTCCTCACGGACGACCGGGCGCGGCGGGAGCGCGTGGTGGCGCAGTGGGCGGCACTGCTGGACGAGGTGCTGGACTGAAAAGCAGGGCCCGAAGGGCCCGCTTTTCAGGGGCGCGGGGCTGTATTTGATTTGCGGCTCCGCCGCGTGGGCGCGACCAGCCACGGCGCACCCGCACCCGCCCATGCACCCCTGCGACCCCTTCAGTGGGCGATATCCGCAAACCCCTCGATGTCCTGCGGCCTCCGCACCCCCGGCCCCACATACTCCGCCGACGGCCGCACCAACCGCCCCGTCCGCTTCTGCTCGAGAATGTGCGCCGACCACCCCGCCGTCCGCGCACACGTGAACATCGACGTGAACATGTGCGCCGGCACCTCCGCGAAGTCCAGCATGATCGCCGCCCAGAACTCCACATTGGTGGCGAGCACACGATCCGGCCGCCGATTGTGGAGCTCCTCCAGCGCCGCCTTCTCCAGCGCCTCAGCGATCTCGAACCGCGGCGCCCCCAGCTCCCGCGCCGTCCGCCGCAGCACCCGCGCCCGCGGGTCCTCCGCCCGGTACACCCGGTGCCCGAACCCCATCAGCCGCTCACCCCGGTCCAGCGCCCGCTTGACGTACCCCACCGCGTCCCCGGTCCGCTCGATCTCCTCGATCATCCCGAGCACCCGCGACGGCGCACCCCCGTGCAGCGGCCCCGACATGGCCCCCACCGCACCCGACAGCGCCGCGGCGACATCGGCACCGGTCGAGGCGATGACCCGCGCGGTGAACGTGGAAGCGTTCATCCCATGCTCAGCGGCCGAGGTCCAGTAGGCGTCCACAGCCGCCACATGCTTCGGATCCGGCTCGCCCCGCCACCGGATCATGAACCGCTCGACCACCGAGTGCGCCTTGTCGATCTCCCGCTGCGGCACCATCGCGTGCCCCTGCCCACGCGCGGACTGGGCGACGTACGACAGCGCCATGACCGCGGCCCGCGCCAGATCCTCCCGGGCCTGGTCCGCATCGATGTCCAGGAGCGGCTTCAGCCCCCACACCGGCGCCAGCATCGCGAGCGCCGACTGCACGTCCACCCGGATGTCACCCGAATGGACGGGGATCGGAAACGGCTCGGCCGGCGGCAGTCCCGGATTGAACGCCCCGTCGACGAGCAGCCCCCACACGTTCCCGAACGACACGTGCCCGACCAGATCCTCGATGTCGACGCCCCGGTACCGCAGGGCGCCTCCCTCCTTGTCCGGTTCGGCGATCTCCGTCTCGAACGCGACGACTCCTTCGAGCCCAGGTACGAAGTCGGACATGGGGCGGCTCCTCATGGGTGTAGGCGGAGGCAACTGCACCATAACCCCGAGTGCCAGAGTTGGGGAGCCCAGCGGCACTCAGTGCCACACTCCTCGCCGCCCGCCGGTGCCGCACAGAGCGATACGGCAAGATGACCGCGTGACCGATCGTGACGCCGCAGCCTCCGACGACGACCCCATCCTCGACCCCGCCGCGATGCGCAAGCACTACCGGGCCGAGGGATTCGAAGAGCACGACCTGGCCGCCCACCCCATGGACCAGTTCACCCGCTGGTTCGAACAGGCCGCGCGGGCGGCCGCCGACGGCATGATCTACGAACCCAACGCGATGGTCGTCGCCACCGCCGACGCCGAGGGCCGCCCCAGCTCACGCACGGTCCTGATGAAGCAGTACGACACCCGGGGCTTCGTCTTCTACACCAACTACGACTCCCGCAAGGCCCAGGACCTCGCCGCGAACCCGTACGTCTCGCTGGTCTTCCCGTGGCACGCCATCGCCCGCCAGGTCGTCGTCACCGGCACCGCCCGCCGCACCGGCCGCGACGAGACCGCCGCCTACTTCCGCACCCGCCCGCACGGCTCCCAGCTCGGCGCCTGGGCCAGCACCCAGTCCACGGTCATCTACTCCCGCGCCGAACTCGACGCCTCCTACGCGGAGCTCAGCGCCCGCTACCCCGAGGGCGAACAGGTCCCGGTCCCCCCGCACTGGGGCGGCTTCCGCATCGCCCCCCAGACCGTCGAGTTCTGGCAGGGCCGCCAGAACCGCCTCCACGACCGCCTCCGCTACGTGGCCGACCCCGCCGGCACCTGGCACGTGGAACGCCTCAGCCCCTGACGTCCCTACGGGGCCCGAAATCCCCGAGAACGCAGACGACCCGCGAGCTCGGGTCCCTCCGCCATCTGGCGGAGAAGCCGGCCGGACGTACCGGCGAGCTCGCGGGTCGGGTGACTGCGTTGGATTAGGCCGGCTGCGTGCATCTCGTGCACGCCGGTCCGGCACCGCACAGGTGTGGTGACGGGCGCTAGCCCGCAGCCACCTCCGACGTCCGGTGTGCATACATGCTCCGAACCACCTCCTCTCCTCGGTGCCCCACACATTACGAGGCTGGCTGGAAGCGCTCAAGGGATTTTTTGAGATGCTGGCGGCGCTGCTTCCTGCTGGGTGGAGTAGCCGTAACCGTCGCCGCGCTGCCACAGCCGCAGATTCCGGTGCCGGACGTTGAAACGGCCGACCGGCGTCGTGAGACTGTGCGAGGGGACGACGGCACGGACGAGGTCCCCGGTGACGTACCCGAAGTGCTGTTTGGTCCGGGAGCGCCGTAGGCGCGGGAATCCGTACCGAAGACTCTGCCGTCGCCGCTTCCGCCCGCGTACTCCGGTGGGTGGGTGGGAGCGTCACCGCTCCCGTTCTCTGCCGCCTGCGCCACCGGGGCGACGCGCTTGGCGTGTCGCCGACGGGCCTCGGTGCCGGTCCCGTCGGTCTCCCCTCGCCCATGTTCCCTGCCGGTGCTGGCCACTCCACGGCCTCGTGGCTGGGGAGCGAGTGACCTCCTTTCCGAAGTGTGCAGTTGAAGCTACTGATCCGGACCGCAACTATTGCCTTGAACGAACCGGAGTCGCTCGTTCATGTGGATTTTGCCGATCTTTCGAACGCGCACGTGATTTTCCTGCTCAGGCGTGTGTGGTCGATCTTTGGGGGCGATGGCGTCTGGCACTCGTGCATCTGGTTGTCGAAGGTCTCGTCGAGTGAGGTAGAAGGACGGCATGGATACCGCCGTACTTGAACAGATGCTGGACGAGACCTTCGATCACGCTGTCGTGCACCACGGATACAGCAACTACATGCGCGACTACGAGGTCATCGTCTACGCGACGGCTGATCCCCGTACCGGCATCACGCCGTCCCGCCTGCGGTATCTCTTCCGGTACTGCGTCGAGGCCCGATGCGAGACGTCAGTGCCGGCGAAGACTTGGCGGATCTCGTTGGACGACCGGCTCATCGACCACAAGACCGGTATCGACCTCGACGGATACGTCTGGGGCGTGAAGTGGCACAGCCTGTACCCGGGAGCCAGGCTTCTCCCTGAGTCGGAGGGAGCCCGCCACTGGTCCAAGGCTCTTGGGATCGACTTCCATGAGGTGTGTATTGAGACCAGTGCACACAACCTGACTTTGCTTTTCTCGGATCTTCAGGTGAGCGAGGTCCCGGTCGGATACACACCCTTCGTCACGGAGTAGGGGCTAGGGTCCGTGTGATCTTGTGACCAGTGCGTGCTCTGGTTCCTGCCGGTCGGCAACGGGCGTTGTGGCCGGTGGCGGGATCGGCACCGCAGCCGGAGAAGGCCCTCTAGCGTTCCGGTATGACAAAGCGGCGGGTGATTCTCAGTGGGTCCGTGTTCGAGGAGGAGATCGGGTATGCGCGGGCGGTGGTGGACGGGGACTGGGTGCATGTGTCCGGGACCACCGGGTTCGACTATGCGGCGATGACGATCTCCGAGGACGTGGTGGAGCAGGCCGAGCAGTGTCTGCGGAACATCGGGGCGGCGCTGGCGGAGGCCGGGTGCGGGTTCGGGGACGTGGTGCGGGTGAGGTATCTGCTGCCGGTGCGGGAGGACTTCGAGCCGTGCTGGCCGGTGCTGCGGCGGGTGTTCGGGGAGGTGCGGCCCGCCGCGACGATGATGGTGTGCGGGCTGTCGGATCCTCGGATGAAGATCGAGATCGAGGTTTACGCGCGGCGGTCGGCAGAAGGGGAGGGTGACGCGTGAGTGATCTTCGGGTGGTCCTCGTCGACGGCGATGAGGCGCTGGAACGGTGGCGGTATGTGCACAACATCGTCGTGCCGCCGGCCGCGATGTCGGCGGAGGAGGCGCGGGAGCGGCTGGTGCGGGGGTATCGGCTGGAGAACGCGTACGACGGGGAGGTGCTCGTGGGGTGTTCCACTGTGCGGCCTGCCGTCGGCGGGGTGGTGACGGTGATCGCGCGGGTGTTGCCGGAGTTTCGGCTGCGGGGGTTCGGTACGGCCTTGTACGAGCACGCGCTCGGGTATGGGCGGGCGCAGGGGGCCGAGGTGGTCGAGACATGTGTGCTGGGGGTCAATGAGGACGGCGTGCGGTTTGCGCGGCGGCACGGGTTCGTCGAGGTCGAGCGGTATGTGCTCGACGGGGAGAGCGACGAGTGGGTGGATCTGCGGCTCGCGCTCTGAAGCGCTGGTGGACGGCGGGTTGCAACGATTCCCTCAATCTTGCGGGAACACAGTGTGGGCTGCGTCACGTTCGAGTTGAATGAAGGGCAGCGAGTGAACCGACGCGCCGTGCGTGCGGACGCAGCCTGATGGGGGTCCAGGTGAGTGCTTCCCGGCGTAGTGGGGCCACGGACGAGCTGGGGCCCGACGAGCCCGAGCCGGAACCGGAGCGGGATGCTCCGGAGGACTCGGGCGGCTCCGACCTGCTCGCCGCGCTGCTCGACGGCATGGACGCGGCTCTGTGCGCGTTCGACGCGGACGGCTTCGTCACGCACTGGAACCGTGAGGCCGAGCGGATCCTCGGGTGGACGGCGGCCGAGGCGGTGGGCCGGCACGGGTTCGCCGGGTGGGCGGTGCGTGAGGCGGACGCCGACGAGGTGGAGGGGCGGCTGTTGTCCGCCATGCACGCGCCCGGTCGGCAGGTGCATGAGTTCGCGCTGCTCACCAAGGACGGCGGGCGGGTCCTCGTACGGACGCAGTCGGCGGCCGTGCGCGGGCCGGACGGGAAGCCGGCGGGGGTGTACTGCGCGTTCAGCGAGGTGCACGCGCAGATCGACCTGGAGCGGTCGATCGCGCTGAGCGAGGCGCTGTTCGAGGACGCTGCCTGGGGCGTCGTCCTCGTGGACGCGGATCTGCGGCCCGCCGTCGTCAACGCGCATGCCGCGCGGGCGCTCGGTATCGGGCGTACGTCGGCGCTCGGCCGGCCGCTGGGGGAGTTGCTCGCGCTGGGTGTGGAGGATCTGGAGAGCGCGCTCACGCATGTGCTGGCCGAGGGGGCGCCGCCCGCGCCGGCCGAGATGTGGGTGAGCGTGCGGACGCCCGAGGGCGAGCAGCGGCGCTGCTGGCGGTCCGGGTTCCTGAGGCTGGCGTCGCCGCTCGCCGAGGAGCCGGTGCCGCTCGGGGTGGGCTGGCTGTTCCTGGACGTCACGGAGGCCAAGCACGCGGAGCAGGACGCGGCGATGCTGCGCTTCCGTGCCAACCAGTTGCATCGTGCGGCCCGTGCGGCGGCCGAGTGCGAGGACCCGGCGGAGGCGGCGACCGTCCATCTGGACTTCGCGCTGGCCGGGTTCGCGGACCATGCGGTGATCGACCGGGTGGTGGGCGGTTCCCGGGCCGACGGGGAGGTGGGGCCGGTCCGGCTGGTGCGGATCGCGGCCACGCCGGCCGGGGCGCCGGGGCCGAGCATGCTGACGGGGGCGGCGGGGCTGCCGGTGCGCTACGAGGAGGGGCATCCGGCGTTGCAGTGCGTGGTGCGGGCCGGGAGTGTGCGGGCGGACGCCGGTTCGGTGCCGCTGGACCGGGCGCGGGCCTGGGCGCTGGACCGGCAGTGGCCCGGTGACGTGGTGCACGCGTTGTGCGCGGTGCTGCGCAGCCGGGGGCGGACGCTGGGCGTCGTGACGTTCCTGCGCGGGTCGGCCCGCAACCGTTTCGAGCGCGCGGACGCGACGTACGCGGAGGACGTGGCCGTGCGCATCGCGACCGCGCTGGATCTCGCCCACCTCGCGAAGGACCGGCAGCAGTAGCAGCGACAGCCGCTCAGTGCTGGTAGAAGATCCGGTCGCGGTACTCCTCGAACACGCGGGCGTTCCATTCGTGGCCGCCGTCGACGTTGCCGGAGCGCAGCAGCGGGGGTTCGGTGCCGCGGTCGGCGAGGGTGGCCGCGGTGGTGGCCAGGACCGCCTGGAGCAGGGCGCTGGTGACGACCGTGGAGGCGGGCGCGAAGGGTGCGGGGATGGTGTCGAGGGTGAGCTCGGCGTCCCCGACGGCGATCTTCGAGTCCAGGACGATGTCGCAGTGGTCCTTGAGGTACGTGCCGGAGGAGTGCCGGGAGGTGGTCTCGGTGGCGTACGCCACCGATGTCACGCCGATGACCTTGGCGCCGCGCCGGCGGGCCTCGACGGCCATCTCGACGGGCAGGGCGTTGCGGCCGGACAGGGAGATGATCACGAGGGCGTCGCCGGCGCGCAGGGGTGAGGTGTCGAGGACGGCGGTGGCGAGTCCGTCGACCCGTTCGAGACGGGAGCCGAGGGTGGCGGGCATCACGTCGACGCCGACGAGGCCGGGGGCGGCGAGGAGGTTCATGAGGGCGAGGCCGCCGGCGCGGTAGACGACGTCCTGGGCGGCGAGCGAGGAGTGCCCGGCGCCGAAGGCGAAGAGGCGGCCGCCGGAGGCGACGGTGTCGGCGAGGAGGGTGCCGGCGGCGGTGATGGCCTCGGCCTCCTCGTCGCGTACCCGTTGCAGGAGGCCGATGGCGGCGTCGAAGAACAGGTCGGCGGGTGTGCCGTCGCTCATGCGGTGCCCCTTCGCAGCGTCAGCGTCAGCGTGTGCGTCAGCGTGTGTGTCGCGGATCACCCTCAGGTCTGGACCAGGTCGGTGTCAATACGGCCTGTGCGGGGGCAGCGGCGTCAGCTGACAAGGCGCCCGCGGCTGAAGCGCCCCGTAAGGGGCGCGGGGAACTGCGCGGCCCGCCCCCACCGGCCCGCAGGCGAAGGTCGGCCCGCACCCCCCGTTTTTCCGGTGTCCCCCGCTTGTCAGTGGGATCCGGCAGAATTGGTTGCAGGGCCAGCGCACGCCGCCGGGGTTTCCGGCAGAGGTAATCGAGGGGCACGTATGTCCGGACTGATCGACACCACGGAGATGTATCTCCGCACCATCCTCGAGCTCGAAGAGGAAGGCGTGGTCCCCATGCGCGCCCGCATCGCGGAGCGGCTCGACCAGAGTGGGCCGACGGTGAGCCAGACGGTGGCGCGGATGGAGCGGGACGGTCTGGTGTCCGTGGCCAGCGACCGCCACCTGGAACTGACCGACGAGGGCCGCCGGCTGGCGACGCGGGTGATGCGCAAGCACCGCCTCGCCGAGTGCCTGCTGGTCGACGTGATCGGCCTGGAGTGGGAGCAGGTGCACGCCGAGGCGTGTCGCTGGGAGCACGTCATGAGCGAGGCCGTGGAGCGGCGGGTGCTCGAGCTGCTGCGGCATCCGACCGAGTCGCCGTACGGCAACCCGATCCCGGGGCTGGAGGAGCTGGGCGAGAAGGACGGCGCGGACCCGTTCCTCGACGAGAGCATGGTGTCGCTGGCCGACCTGGACCCGGGCACGGACGGCAAGACGGTGGTCGTGCGCCGGATCGGCGAGCCCATCCAGACCGATGCGCAGCTGATGTACACGCTGCGGCGGGCGGGTGTGCAGCCCGGTTCGGTGGTGAGCGTGACGGAGGCGGCCGGCGGGGTGCTGGTGGGCAGCGGCGGTGAGGCGGCCGAGCTGGAGGCGGATGTCGCCTCCCACGTGTTCGTCGCCGCAACCTGAGCATCGTTCAACTTCTGTTGCTCGTGGGGAAGTTGACGCCTTCTCTCGACGTCTCACCCGTGTGTGTCGAACGCGTCGAATCGAAGATTCAGTGCTCCGAATCGCAGCGCTGGAACGTTTCGCGTGCAAGGCTGTCGCGAGAGGCATATGACCTGAGGGGGGCGGGGAGGATGTGCCGAAGACGTGGACACGGACATGTGCGTGGACGTGGGATTGGCCCCGGCACCTTTCGGTACCGGGGCCTGTCCTCCCCAGTGCTGACCCGGAGCCCCGAGCTCTCAGGGTCATCCCCTCGGACCGTTTTCCCCGAGCGGTCCGCCCCCCGCAGAACAAATCCCCCCGGCGGCGCCGATCATGCCTGAGGAGGGGTCACTCGAATGAGGGGTGTTGCCCGCAGGAACCCGGTTTTCGAATAAGGGTTCGATAGTCTGCAGTGGTACCGAAGCACCACGAAGCGATACGAGGCGACACTAGGCACGCGGAGCTAGGGGGGTGCCAGGCCCATGGCACGGCGCATCGACGTGACAGGAGCCGGCGGCGTGAACCTCGCCGCCTGGGAGTTCGCGGACCCGCCCAAGACGGAGGATCCTGGCCACTCGTTTCCCGGCGTGCTGTTACTGCACGGCCTGATGGGCCGCGCCTCGCACTGGGCGTCCACCGCCCGCTGGCTCGCCGGGCGGCACCGTGCCGTCGCCCTCGACCAGCGTGGCCACGGCCAGAGCGACAAGCCCCCGCAGGCCGCCTACACCCGTGAGGCGTACGTCGAGGACGCCGTGGCCGCCGTCGAGCAGCTGGGCCTCGCGCCGGCCGTGCTGATCGGCCACGCCATGGGGGCCCTGACCGCCTGGCAGCTCGCCGCGAAGCGCCCCGAGCTGGTGCGGGGTCTGATCATCTGCGACATGCGGGCCTCCGCGCTCGGCGCGGCCTCGCAGCGCGAGTGGTCCGACTGGTTCAAGTCCTGGCCCGTTCCCTTCGCCACGCTCGCCGACGTACGCAAGTGGTTCGGCGAGGACGATCCCTGGGTGGAGCGGCCGAGCCCCGCGCGCGGGGAGTTCTACGCCGAGGTGATGCACGAGTGCGCCGACGGCTGGCGGCCCGTGTTCGACCCGGACCAGATGCTGAAGTCCAGGGAGACCTGGGTGTACGACGCGCACTGGGAGGAGCTGGCCCAGGTACCGTGCCCCACGCTGGTCGTGCGCGGGGTGGACGGGGAGCTGGGGCGGGCGGAGGCGCAGGAGATGGTCAGGGTGCTGCCGAAGGGGGAGTACGCCGAGGTGGCCGATGCCGGGCATCTGCTGCCGTATGACCGGCCGGATGCCTGGCGGGCGGCTGTGGAGCCGTTTCTCGATCGGGTGGGGGAGTGAAGGGCGCGACCGGAGGGGCGGCGATGCCGTCTCGCGGCTGCGGGTGAGTGGGGGCTGGTCGCGCAGTTCCTCCCCCAGCCTTCGGCCGGGGGTACCCCCAGCGCCCCCGAAGGGGCGCGTTGCGGCTAGCCCTTGCTGACAGCCGTCAGGATCTCCGGCAGGTTCGCCGCCGTCCGCGGGGCCGCCAGGCGTAGGCCCGCCCAGGTGATGCCCGCCCCGTACCCGGCCCCCACCGGCAGCATCAGCCAGGTCCACTCCTCGCCCCCCGCGCTCGCGTTCAACGCGATCGTCAGCGCGATGACGGGGGCGCACAGCAGGGCCGCCGACACCATGCCGCCGAAGATCGCGACGCAGGCCAGGCCGGTCTGGCCGGGGGCGACATTGCGGTGGCCCTCCTGTGGGATGGAGTACGGGAAGCGGGCGGAGGTCCAGGCGCCCGTCGCCAGCATCGCGCGGAGCAGGGCGAAGGCGAGGCCGAGCACCTCGGGCAGCCGGGGCCAGTCGCCCAGCATGGCCGTGGTCAGGACGGTCACCAGCGTGGTGTACGGCAGGGTGATCACCAGCAGGGCCAGCGCCCGCCCGCGCAGTTCGACGTAGGCGTCCCGCGCGGAGGAGACGGTCACCGCGACCATCCAGAAGGCGGAGGTGTCCTGCCCGAACTGGTTGTACATCTGGATGCCGAGCATGCCGGCGGCGAAGCACGCGAAGTAGATCGACCCGGTGCCCTGCAGGGCGTTGAAGACGGGCACGATCAGGCCGATGGCCAGCGAGGTCACCCAGGCGGCCTTGGTCTTGGGGTCGCGCCAGACGTAGCGCAGGCTGCGCGCCATGACCGTGCCGGTACGGCCGCCCGGCAGCAGCTGCCCCAGTCGCCCCAGTCGCCCCAGCCTCCCGCCTTCCGGTGAACGCCCCCGGGCGGCCGCTTCGGGCGCCTGCAGCGTGGAACCGTCGGGTGCGGTCATCAGCCGGGTCAGCGTCCGCGCCCAGGCGCCGACGAGCAGCACCAACGCGGCGAGGGACAGCCCTAGTCGGAGGACCGCCGTCCCGTACGACCCCTCGCTCGCCGCGTGCACCGCGCCGATCGCCGACGCGGGCGGCAGCCACCGCACCACGTCCGCCACCGGCGCGAGCCTGCCGAGCCCGGCCGAACCGAGGCTCTGGGCGCCGAAGTTGACGAGCTGCGCCCCGACGGCGATGACCAGGCCGCTCAGGACCGCCAGGTCCCGTCCCTTGCGGCTGCTGAGCAGCCGTACGTTCGCGGCGGCCACGGCACGCGCGAGGGCCACGCAGACCAGCAGTGCGAGGGGTACGGCGACGACCGCGACGCCGTAGCCGGCCGCACCGTGCGCCACCGCCACCGCACAGCCCACCAGCAGCAACAGGCTGAACAGGGGGCCGATACCGACCAGCGAGGCGGCCAGCAGGGCCCGTACCAGCGGCCGGGGCCGCAGCGGGAGCATCACCAGCCGGGTCGGGTCCAGGGTCTCGTCGCCGCCCGGGAAGAACAGCGGCATCACCGCCCACCCCAGCGCCAGCACGGCGGCCCCCAGCACGGCCACCGCGTCCGCGTGCGCATGCCCGCGCAGCAGGACCAGGCCCAGCAGCTGCAGCACCGCGAACAGCAGTGCGACGACCGCCGACGCGACGAACGCGGCCCGTCGGCCGCCGGACTGCCGCAGCCCGTTCCGCAGCAGCGACAGCTTCAGCCGTACGACTGTGGCGGTCACGTCCGTCATCGGGCCGCCCCGCCGCCCAGCCAGTCCAGGTCGGAGGCCGCGTCCCGGCCGCTCGCCCCGACCAGCTCCAGGAAGGCGGCCTGGAGGTTGGGATGCGCCCCGCGCACTTCCTCCAGCGTCCCGGTCGCGCGGATCCGCCCGGCCGCCAGCACCGCGACCCAGTCGCACAGCGACTCGACGAGCTCCATCACGTGGGAGGAGAAGACGACGGTCGCGCCGGAGGCGGTGTACCGCTCCAGCACGCCCCGGATGGTCTGCGCGGACACCGGATCGACGCCCTCGAACGGCTCGTCCAGGAAGAGGACTTCGGGGTTGTGGAGGAGAGCGGCGGCGAGCCCGATCTTCTTGCGCATGCCGGTCGAGTAGTCGACGACGAGTTTGTGCTGGGCGCCGGCGAGGTCGAGCACGTCGAGGAGCTGGGTGGCGCGCTTGTCGACCTCGGCGCCGGGGAGGCCCCGCAGGCGGCCGGAGTAGCCGAGCAGTTCGCGGCCGGAGAGCCGTTCGAAGAGGCGGAGGCCTTCGGGGAGGACGCCGATGCGGGCCTTCACGGCGACCGGGTCCCGCCACACGTCGTGGCCGACGACCTCGACGGAGCCGTGGTCCGGGCGCAGCAGCCCGGTCACCATGGAGAGGGTGGTGGTCTTGCCGGCGCCGTTGGGTCCGACGAGTCCGACGAACTTCCCGGCGGGCAGCGACAGATCGATCCCGCCGACGGCCACCTGCTGCCCAAACCGCTTCCAGAGCCCACGCACACGCACGGCATCGGTCATGCCAGCACCCTATGCGGGGGCCGGGGCGTGGGGACGCTTACCGGCGCTTGCAGGGTGCCTCCCCCAGCCTTCGGCCGGGGGGACCCCCAGCGCCCACCCGTGCCGCCCTGCGGCACGCCTGCCCGCAGCTATGTAGGACACGGCTGGGCAGCGCCCCGTAAGGGGCGCGGGGAACTGCGCGACCAGCCACGACGCACCCGCAGTCGCTCACAACACATCACCCGGCAGCCCAGCAGGCGCTACCGATCCCGCCCGCACGCATAAGCCAACGGCGAGATCAGCTCCTCCGCATCCGGCAGCCACCGGTTCGCGGCCGTCGGCCGGCAGGCCCACTGCACCGCCCCCCGCGACCCGTACCGCGTCGGCGGAGCGGGGACGTACGCCCCCTCGCCGAGCGCCGTGAGGTCCAGCGACGCCGGTGACCAGCCGATCTTCCGTACCAGGTCCGGCACCTTCACCGACGCCCCCGGCAGCACGAAGAACTGCATCCGGCGGTCGGGCGTCAGGGTCACCGGCCCCAGCGTCAGCTCCATCCGCTCCATGCGCGCCAGCGCGAGGAACCCCGCCGTCTCCGGGACGGACAGCGCGTCGAAGGTCCGCCCCGTCGGCAGCAGGATCGACGCCGTCGGCTGCTTCTGCCACATCCGGCGCGCCACCGTCGCACTACCGGTGGCCTGCGTCGCCCAGTCCGGGCGCGCCGCGTGCGCGCCGGGCGCGACGCACGCGACCTCACCACAGGAACAGCGTTGCACCCCCTCGACCGCTTCCAGCCAGGTGCCCGGGAAGACGTCCCAGTGGCGCTCCTCGGCGTAGCGTACGGCGGTCTCCAGCAGCGTTTCCCCGCGCTGCTTCGGAATCTGAGCGGCTTCGGTGCCCACGATCGTCTCTTCCACGCTCAACACAACTCCCGCGCCCACCTGGAGTTACGGGCGTAGCGCGCGCGGGGGAGGAGCATCTTTTCCGTAACTGGGGCGCATGGATGCACGTGTGGGGGCGCGCAGGAGGAACCGGGGCGTGAGCGGGTAGTCACACGTGGGGGGTTGGTGGCGGTCGTACCCGTGATTCCGCCGCCTTTACCCGGCAATCCTCGCATGTCCCGCATTTTCGGTATGTCCGCTGGGCAGTGATCGTCAGGGCCGGATCTTTTCCCTACAGGGAGTTCGCAGGGGGTACGCCATGGCCGCAAGGCCGCTTGTCGCGCGGCAGCCGAACGAACGGTTGCAGGCGCTCATCCAGGAGGCGGGGTGCTCGAACGCCGGGCTCGCCCGCCGGGTCAACATGTGCGGCGCCGAGCACGGTCTCGACCTGCGGTACGACAAGACGTCCGTGGCGCGCTGGCTGCGCGGCCAGCAGCCGCGGGGCCGGGCGCCCGCGATCATCGCCGAGGCGCTGGGGCGCAAGCTGGGCCGTACGGTCACGATCGACGAGATCGGCATGGCCAACGGCAAGAACCTCGCGTCGGGCGTCGGTCTCCAGTTCTCGCCGACGGTGCTGGGGGCCATCGAGCAGGTCTGCGAGCTGTGGCGCAGCGACGTGGGGCGCCGGGACTTCCTGTCCGGGTCGTCCGTGGCCGCGTCCGCGCTCGTCGAGCCCAGCCGGGACTGGCTGATCTCGGCGCCGGACGCGCAGGTGGCGCGGCAGGCGGGGCCGCGGGTCGGGCAGGCGGACGTCGCGGCGGTGAAGGCGATGACGCAGGCGCTGACGGATCTGGACCACCAGTTCGGCAGCGGGCATGTGCGTCCCGTCGTCGTGCACTACCTCAACAGCGTCGTCTCCGGACTGCTGGCCGGCTCCTACCGGGAGTCCGTGGGGCGGGAGTTGTTCGCCGCCGTCGCCCGGCTCACCGAGCTCGCCGGGTACATGGCCGTCGACACCGGCCAACCCGGTCTCGCGCAGCGGTACTACATCCAGTCGCTGCGCCTCGCGCAGGCGGCCGGCGACCGTGGCTACGGCGGCTACGTGCTCGCCTCCTCCATGAGCCACCTCGCCGCCCAGCTCGGAAACCCGCGCGAGATCGCCCAGTTGGCGAGGGCGGCGCAGGAGGGGGCGCGCGGTCGCGTGACCCCGCGCGCGGAGGCGATGTTCTTCGCGGCCGAGGCCCGGGGCCACGCCCTGCTGGGCGATGTGCGGTCGGCGCAGCTGGCGTCCGGGCGGGCGGTGTCGGCGATGGAGGCGGCCGATCCGGCGTCCGGGGACGACCCGGCGTGGATCAAGCACTTCGACGAGGCCTATCTGGCGGACGAGTTGGCGCACTGCCACCGTGACCTGGGGCAGGCCGATGCGGCCGCCAGGTGCGCGCAGCAGTCGCTGGACGGGCACCCGGAGACCCGGGCGCGGCGCCGCGCGATCGGCTATGTGCTCCTCGCCACGGCGCAGGTGCAGCAGCGTGAGATCGAACAGGCCTGTGCCACCGGGACGAAGGCGGTCGAGCTGCTGGAGACGGTCCGCTCCAACCGGGGCGCCGAGTACCTGGAGGACTTCCAGCAGCGGCTGGAGCCGTTCCGGGACGAACCGGTCGTCAGGGAGTTCGGCGCCCGGCTGGATCTGCAGGCAGCGGCATGAATTCATGCCCCGCGGTTGCGTAAACGTGTGGGAAACCACACGTTGCCGCGCACGAAGCGGCATATACAGCGCACCGCGGGGCGGCTTTGTTACTGCTGTGACAGGGAAGAAGATCGCGCCCTTGGCTGCGTGGCACCCGGCTGAGGGGACCCGGTAGCGTGAGCAGACGATTCACAAGGTCCCCCATTAGTAGGAGTCCCGGTGACGCAGAGTGGACAGGGCGAGCCCGCGCGCGAAGGCATCGTGCTGCCCTCCGACGGTGGCGAGCCCCTGCTGCCGGGTATGACGGGCAGCCCCGTCCCCGTCGCACAGCCGCCCGCCCCGGCCGCCGCGCCGTCCGAGGGGCAGTCCTGGGGCCAGCCGTGGGGCCCCGGCCACCAGCAGAGCCCGCAGCCCGAGCCGCCCGGCCATGGCTGGCCGCAGGCGGCCGGCCAGGCCGGCCAGGCCGGCCAGGAGTGGGCCGCCCCTGAGCACCCGCTGCCGCCCGCCTGGAACGCCCAGTCGCACGTCGCCCAGATCCAGGCCGCCCAGGCCCCCGGCGCCGGTGCGCTCCCGCCGGAGGGGGCGCCGGCCCCGTCGTACGGCGGCTACGAGCAGTCGTACGGCTACGACGCCCAGCCCCAGCAGCCGTACGGCGCCCCGCTGCCCCCCGCCGCCGGCCATGACCCGTACGGCGCTCCGGGCGCCACGCTGCCGCCCGCCGTCCCGCAGGGCGGCCACGGCGGCTACGGCGGTGCGCTGCCGCCCGCCGACGAGGGTGCCACCCAGTTCATACCGCCGGTGCCCGCCGCACCGGTGGACGAGGGCGCCACGCAGTACATACCGCCGGTCCCGGCGGCCTCCGAGGGTGCCACCCAGCTGATCCCGCCGGTGGGCCCCGGCGCGCTGCCGCCGGAGATGTCCCACGGGCAGACCGCTTTCGGCGGGGCGCCCGCCCCGGTGCACTCCGACGCCGACGCCACGCAGTACATCGCGCCGTACCCGGCCGGTGGCCCGCAGGGCGGCGGCGCCGACCGGCAGCCGCCCGCCGAGTTCGACAACCTCTTCCGCAGCGCGCCGGGCGGCGAGTCCCCGGCCGCGGCCACGGCCTATCTGCCGCGCTTCCAGGAGCCCCAGAGCGGTTACCAGCAGCCCCAGGGCGGCTACCAGCAGCCGCCGGCGTACACCCCGCCCCCGACCTCGTACGACCACCACGACGGCGACGGCCGGGGCGGTCGCGGCAGGTCGAAGGTGCCGGTGATCGCGGCCGTCGGGATCGGCATCGCGGTGCTCGGTATCGGCGCCGGTGCCCTGCTCAGCGGGGGCGGCGGGGGCTCGGACGACGCCAACAAGACGGTGGCCGCCTCCGCCCCGGCCACCGACGGATCGTCCTCGGCCGCGGCCGACCCCGCGAAGGCGCAGGCCGTCGCCCTGGACAAGCTGCTCGCCGACAGCGGCAGCAGCCGCGCCTCGGTGATCAACGCCGTCGCCCAGGTGAAGCAGTGCCAGGACCTGGACGGCTCCGCCTCCGACCTGCGCAACGCCGCCCAGCAGCGCACCGAGCTGGTCACCAGGCTGTCGAAGCTGGCCGTCGACAAGCTGCCGGACCACGCCGAGCTGAGCACCGCCCTCACCAAGGCCTGGCAGGCCTCCGCGAACGCGGACAACCACTACGCGGCCTGGGCCGACCAGGCCAAGGGCAAGCACGGCTGCCGCAAGGGCCAGGCCCGCACCACCGGCCAGACCGCCGCCGGCAACCGCGAGAGCGGGACCGCCAGCAGCCAGAAGGTGAAGGCGGCCGCGCTGTGGAACACGATCGCGAGCAAGTACGGACTGACCCAGCGGCAGCCGACCCAGCTGTGACCGCGGCCGGCCCGGCTGTGACCACGGCCGGTCGGCCGGTCCGGCCGGTGCGTGCGGGTGCGCGTGCCGGTCAGGTGCGCGTGCCGGTCAGCTGAGGTCGGCGTTCTCCAGGACCTTGGTCATGTCCAGGGCCTGCTTGTTCGCCGACTGCAGCAGCCCGCCCTTGACCGTCTGGACGTTCACGTCGGCGTTGACCAGCCGGGCGAAGCCGGCCGCGGCCAGCTTGCCCTGGTAGGGCCAGGACAGGGACGGGGTGAGGCCGCCGGTGGAGACCTTCAGGCCGTCGTTGAGGGTGTGCCGCACGCTGTCGGAGCTGACGTCGCCGTCGCCGATCTTCTCCAGCACGGCGGTGAGGACCTGGTAGGCGATCCAGGTGGTCTGCACCCCGGCGTCGGCCGGGTCGATCCGGTTGTCGCCGAAGGCCTCCTTGCTGATGACCTTCTTCATCTGGTCCCAGCGCGAGTCCGAGGCCACCGGGTACCAGCCGGTGATGTACGACCCCTCGTACGGGCCGGACGCGCCGCCGGTGGAGTTGATCACCGTCTGGTCGACGCTGCCGACCTCGGCGGCCGTCTTCACCTTCGGGTAGTCCTGGCGGGCGCGCTGGAAGTTGTCCATGAAGGTGGCCGTGCGGTCACCGAGCTCGGGCACCACGCAGCCCGTCTTCGCCGCGTTCGAGGTGGCGCTCTCCAGCGCCTTCTGCGACTGCTGGTCGTACTCGGTGAGGTCCTCGGCCGCGAGCTGGTCGTTCGCCTTGGCGTGGCCGCCCGCCTGCAGGCCCGAGTCGAGCAGCTGGGGCAGCTGGTCGCCGGCGATGGTGTCCGGGCGGACCAGGGTGACCGGGCCGCAGGAGTCGGCCAGCGCCTCCCCGAGTCCGGACAGCAGGGTGAGCGAGCCGCCGTTGACCGGGTAGGAGACGGGGCTGGTGAACTCGTTGTTCGACGCCCCGTAGCCGCCTATGTAGGGGATGGCCGCGCCCTCCAGCGGGGCGAAGTAGGAGTCGCCGAACTGGCTGTAGGAGCCGACCACGGCGACGACGTTCTGGTCGACCGCGCGCTGGGCGCAGTTCGCGGCGCCCACGCTGGTGTTGTGGTCGTTGCAGGTGATGAGCTTGAGTTTGCGGCCGTGGACGCCGCCCTGGGAGTTGATCCACTTGATGTAGGCGGAGGCAATGGCGGGCATGCCGGGCTTGTTGGTGGCGCTGGTCCCCTGCGGTGCCCAGGTCATCACCTTGATCTCGTCGTCCGTCGAGGCCGACATCCCTGGGATGGTGCCGCAGCCTGCGGCGAGGGACGCGCAGGCCGTCATGGCCACCGCGGACAGGGCGGTGGCTCTCACGCGCCGGTGTGCCGCGGGGCGGATGCTGCTGACGGTGGTGCTGAGGATGGGGCGCCTGCCGGTCATGGACACGCACGATTCCGCCACATCACTAACCGGGAAGTGACCCATGGTCAACGAAGGGTGACGTCAAGGTGAATTGCGGGGGGCCTGTTAAGGGTGTGTGACGAGGAACGTACGATCGACGACCGTGCAAGGTTCGGAGAACTCTTCCCGTCGCGGCCGTCGCTCCTCCACCATGGGCGACATGCCACTCAATGACATGCCATGGTGGCGCTGGCGCAGCAATGTGCGCTCCGCGCTGCACATGCTCTCCGACGCGGACTTCCAGCGGAACGTCTGGCTGGCCGGCCAGGACGGGTACGGCGACGTGACCGACGCGGTCTACCGGCTGGTCGAGGACACCTGGCTGGACAGCTGGTCCGCGGAGAAGTACGTCGGGACGATATTCCGGGACTCGCAGGAGGCGGCGCTCGTCGACACCGCCGTGCTGCGGGTGCTGCGGATCATGCACCAGGTCGGGCCGGACGCGCCGGTCTCCGCCTACCTCGACCACCAGGGGTGGCCGGACGCGGTCCGGGCGGCCCGGGACGCGCACATACGCCTCGCGGCGAGCGACGGCGACGACCCGGACGCCCCGCCGCGCACCCTCGAGGTGCTGCGGATCATGACGCGGGCGGCGTGAGTCCGCGAAGCGGACGCTGACGGCCGGGGCGGGCGGGGCATGAGATTCTGTGGTGCATGACCGACGAGTCCACCCGAGCCCAGGCCGCCCCGGCCGACCAGTACGTCCTCACGCTCTCCTGCCCGGACAAAAAGGGCATCGTGCACGCCGTGTCGAGCTACCTGTTCATGACCGGCTGCAACATCGAGGACAGCCAGCAGTTCGGGGACCACGACACGGGTCTGTTCTTCATGCGCGTGCACTTCTCGGCCGACGCGCCCGTGACGGTCGACAAGCTGCGGGCGAGCTTCGCGGCGATCGGTGACTCCTTCCACATGGACTGGCAGATCAACCGGGGCGACGAGAAGATGCGCATCGTCCTCATGGTCAGCAAGTTCGGCCACTGCCTGAACGACCTGCTCTTCCGCGCCCGCATCGGCGCGCTCCCGGTGGACATCGCGGCCGTGGTCTCCAACCACACCGACTTCGCGGAGCTGGTGGACTCGTACCACATCCCCTTCCACCACATCCCGGTGACGAAGGAGACGAAGGCCGACGCCGAGGCCCGGCTGCTCGACCTCGTCCGCGAGGAGAACGTCGAACTGGTGGTGCTGGCCCGCTACATGCAGGTCCTCTCGGACGACCTGTGCAAGCAGCTGAGCGGCCGGATCATCAACATCCACCACTCGTTCCTGCCGAGCTTCAAGGGCGCGAAGCCGTACCACCAGGCGCATGCGCGGGGCGTGAAGCTGATCGGTGCGACGGCGCACTACGTCACGGCGGACCTGGACGAGGGTCCGATCATCGAGCAGGAGGTCGAGCGGGTCGGCCACGACGTCACCCCGGACCAGCTGGTGGCGATCGGCCGCGACGTGGAGTGCCAGGCGCTGGCACGGGCGGTGAAGTGGCACGCGGAGCGCCGCATCCTCCTCAACGGCCGACGGACGGTCGTCTTCGGCTGACGGTACTTTTCCCTACGGGGGTGGGGCGTTCGCCCAAAGGGCGGGGTGGTTCCGTGAGACGGCGAGTGCGGCCGCGTGGGGGCCGTTCGCGCAGTTCCCCGCGCCCCTAAAAGCCAAAAGCGGGGCGCAGCCCCGTCTTTTCCAGGGGCGCGGGGAACTGCGCGACCAGCCACGAACCACCCGCAGTCGCCGTCTCACGGAACCACCCCGCCCCTTGGGCGAACCCACCTACATCCGGCTCAGGCTCGCGGCAGCGAAGAGGACGTCCCTGATCGCCGCCCGGTCCCCGAGTTGCCCCGCCGCAGCCTCCTCCGGCGGCACATGGCCCGCGGCCAGCCTGCAGAACTCCACGTCGTCCAGCGCCACGTGCGCCACCTCGAACTCCGACGAGCCCACCGCCCCCGGCGAGTCCAGCGGGATCAGCCACTCGCCGCCGCCGCTGCCCTCGATCTCCAGCCGCAGACTCCGGCCGGGCCGTCCCGCAGGGACCAGGTGGGGCGTCTGGCCGGGCGACGCCAGCCCCGCCCGTCGGCGCTCGGCCAGCGCAGCGGGCAGCATCCGGGCCGCCAGGTCGATCATCCGGTGCAGGTGCCTCGGGGCCGGCGGCCCGTAGGGATAGTCCACGGCCTCCGCGATGTCCTCCGCGTGCACCCAGCACTCGAAGGCGCGGTCCAGCATCGCGTCGTGCAACGGCAGTTCGAAGTCGCCGTACGACACCCCGAGGCGCCCGGCGCCGCCGCCGGTGAAGGAGACGGTCTGCACGAGCCGGTGGCTCTGCTCCCGCCAGGGCACCCGCACCGCACGCGTCGGCGGGAAGTGCGAGGCCTGCCAGAACGCCTCGGTGCGGGCCGCCGGGCCCTGTGCGCGGACCTCCCCCAGCGGGTCCTCCAGGCCCAGCGCCGTCGCCACCAGCCCGTCGACGGTCAGCAGGTGCGCGATCACACCGGCGACCGTCGTACGGCGGGTCGCCGCCGCCTCGCCGTCGAACCAGCGCAGCCGCACCGGCGCGTGCCACTCCGCGTCGCCGATGTCCTGGAGCAGGGCGTCCAGGCGGGCGGTCTCCGCGTCGTAGGGCGCCGCCCAGGCGGGGATCGGGATCCTGGCCGGCCGGCGGTCCAGGCAGGCCTCCAGGACCCGGGTGCGCAGGCCGGGATCGAGGTCCAGGCTCTCCGGCTGGTGCAGCAGGCCGACCGCCTCGCGCAGCCGCCGCGCCTCGTCCGCACAGGCCCCGCAGTCCCCGAGGTGGACCTCGACGGCGAGTGCCTCGGCGGTCGAGCACGCGGCCAGCGCCCACGCCCCGAGCAGCGACTTCAGGACGTCGTGCGACAACTGCAGCGGTACGGGCGGCAGGTCGGCCGGCTCGGGCAGCGGCTGCCCGCCGTCCTCGACGGAGGCCCGGGGCAGCGGTATGCGCGGCGACCGGCCGAAGTCGGTGCCGCCGTCGCGCGGCACGTCACCGTCCCCGGAGCCGCTGCCGTCGTGCGCCTCGGAGAACTCGGCGCCGGTCACGCCCCACCTCCGGGTCCGGGCGGCGTCCCGACGTCGTGCGCGGTGGACAGCAGTTGCAGGCCCAGGCGCAGCCGGCGGCGGGCCTCGTCCTCGGTGACGCCGAGGTCCACCGCGGTCTGGCGGTAGTCGCGGCGCTGGAAGTAGGCGAGCTCCAGGGCAGCGCGCAGCGGCGCCGGCATGGAGTGCACGATGTAGTCCGCGCGGGCGGCGACGGACGCCCGCCGCACCTTGTGCTCCAACTCCTCCGCGGCCTGCGGGGAACCGCTGTCGCCGGGGGCGAGCGCGGCGGTCTCGGTGGCCCGCAGGCGCTGCACGGCGAGCCGGTGGGCCAACGCCGCGAGCCACGAGCGCAACGGCCCCTGCCGGGGGTCGTAGGCGTCGGGGTGCTCCCAGACCTGGGCGAAGACCTCGCGGGTTATGCCGTCCGCGGCCCGTTCGTCCCCGAGGACGCGATGGGCGAGCCCGTGCACGAGCGAGGCGAAGCGGTCGTACAGCTCACCGAGGGCGGCCGCCTCACCGCGTGCGAGCCGCTGCTGCATCTTGCGGTCCCAGCGGGGCGGTACGTCCTTCTTCGCCATGCGGCCCCCTCCCCGTGTCCGTGTCCAGCGTGTCTCCACCGTCTCCTCGAATGTAGTCGGCACGTCCGGCAACGCACGCCCCTTTGTGGCAATGCGCGCCCCTTGACGGACTGCAGGTGGTAGTAGGCGGTTCCGGTACTTCTCCCCGCCCTTCTGCCTGCCCTTCTCCGCGACGTTCTCCGCGCCGCTCTCCGGGTGCTTCCCGGCTCTCTCGCTCGTATCCGGCCGAACCTTCTGTTTCTGATCGAACAGGATCGGCAGTGACCGAAACAAGACCCTCTCCGATCGATGCTCGTTTGTCATCCGGGGTTTCGGGGAACGGCCGCTGGGCAGCCGCGCGACAAGAAGCGTAGGAACTGGCTCCGTTTCCGGGCGGTTCCGGAGATCCGGCGAGCGGAGGGCTGAGCCGTGGCTTTCAAGGTGACCGGCGTCGAACAGGGCGAGTGGGCGGTGCTCGGGGTGTCGGGCGAACTGGACCTGGTGACCTCGCCGGTGCTGCGCCAGCGGGTGCACGACGTGGTCGCCGAGGGCCACCACAGCCTGGTCCTCGACCTCTCCGACGTGTTCTTCTGCGACTCCAGCGGCGTCGGCGTCCTCATCGCGGCCCGCCGCCTGATCCGCTCCTGCCGGGGCCGGCTGCGGCTGATACTGCCCGCCCAGGGCGCGAGTGACGGTTCTCACGTCAACCGGGTCCTCGGCGCCCTCGGCGTACGACGCTTGTTCGACGTGTACACCGACATCGACAGCGCGACCGCCGACGAGGAGGACCCGTTGTCCGCGTAGCCGGGCCGCGCGAGCGCGTAGCCGATGATCACGACAGTGCCACGTTGTTGTCGCGGAATTCCCCCGGTCTTGGCACAACTGTCTTTTTCCCGCTCTCGGGCCGCCGCCGCGTCGTACGCTCCCTGCGAGATGAACCCCCACGTCACGTAAGGCGGCCCGAACAGACATGGTCAGCACCGAGTACGAGCGACGGATCGCCGCCCGGTTCGCAACCTTCGACCAGGACGGCAACGGCTGGATCGACCGCGAGGACTTCAACGCGGCGGCCAAGGCGCTGCTCGCCGAGTTCGGCCTCGCCGCGCGCTCCGACAAGGGCCAGGCCCTGTACGCCGGTGCGGAGGCCTTCTGGCAGGGCATGGCCGGCATGGCGGACCGGGACGGCGACCAGCGCATCACCCGCCAGGAGTTCGTGAGCGGCGCGGTCAAGCGGCTGCACGACAACCCCGAGCGGTTCGGCGAGATCGCCCGCCCCTTCCTGCACGCGGCCCTCGCCCTCGCGGACACCGCGGGCACCGGCACGGCGACCGTCGCCGACACCGCGCGCGTGCTGCGCGTCCTCGGGGTCGCCCCGGACCTCGCCCAGGCGATCGCCTCGGGCCTCGACACCGACGGCGACGGCAACGTCGCGGAGACCGAGATCGTCCCGGCGTTCGCCCGCTACTTCACGATCCCGGAGTAGAGCTCCCCGGAGCCGGAGCCGGAGCCGGAGCCGGAGCCTCGGCGAACCGCTCGCGCAGCTTGTACTTGAGCACCTTGCGCAGCGTCTCGTTGCGCGGAAGCGCGTCCACCACCTCGAGCCGCTCCGGCAGCTTGTGCACCGACAGCCCCTCCGCGCGCAGGTACGACACCACCTCCGGGAGCGTCAACGCGGCCGTCCCCGGAGGCTGTTCGACCACCGCGCAGACCAGCTCGCCGCGGTCCGCGTCCGGCAGCCCGACCACCGCCACGTCGGCCACCGCCGGATGCGCGGCGAGCAGGTCCTCGATCTCCTTCGCCGAGATGTTCTCGCCCTTGCGGATGATCACGTCCTTGAGCCGCCCGGTGAGGACCAGATGGCCGGTTCCGGTCACCCGGCCCAGGTCGCCGGTGCGCAGGAACCCGTCCGCGTCGAAGGCCGCGGCGGACTGCGCCGGGTCCAGGTACCCCTGGCACACCGCCTCCCCCCGCAACCGCACCTCGCCGCCCTCGGCGATCCGGATCTCCATCCCCTCCGGCGGCCTGCCCTCGGTCGTCGCCAGGTTCTCCGCCGTGTCGTCCGGCGCCCCCATCGTGATCATCGGCACCTCGGTCATGCCGTACCCGTGCGTCAGCTGCACGCCCATCTCGCGCACCACCGCGTGGTACACCTCCGGCGGCTTGGGCGCCCCGCCGCCCGCGAGCAGCCGCAGCGACGGGATGACCGGATCCCCCGGCTGCTTGCGCTGCTCGGCCAGGAACATCGAATAGAACGCCGTCGAACCGCCCGCCACCGTCACCCCGTGCCTGCGGTACTCCTCCAGCGCGTCCGGCAGCGCGAACTGCTCGAACAGCACCGCCGGGAAGCCGTACAGCAGCAGCATCACCGTGTAGTCGGGGCCGGCGATGTGCGCGTACGGGAACGCCATCGAGCCCACGTCGGCCGCCGTGAGCCGCAGCGCGTGCGCCAGGCACGACCCGCCCGCGATGAGCGAACGGTCCGTGTGCAGAACGCCCTTGGGGTCGGAGGTGGTTCCCGAGGTCCAGTAGATCCACCGGACGGAGGTGCCCTCGGCGGGCGGGGCGGGCAGCACGGCGGGATCGCCGTCGGGCAGCCCGGCATCGTCGTACGCCTCGAAGACCCCCTTCGCGCCCAGCCGGCGCGCCATCTCCGTGTGGTCGAAGCCGCGCCACACGCCCGGTACGGCGAAGAACTCGGCCCTGGACTCGCGCAGTGCGAAGCCGACCTCGCGGTCCCGGTAGAAGGGGATGACGGGCGACTGGACGGCGCCGAGCCTGGCCAGCGCGAAGGAGAGGACGGCCGTCTCGATCCGGGTGGGGAGCTGCCAGGCGACCACCGTGCCGGGGCGCACCCCCATGCCGTACAGCCCGGCCGCGACGCGTTCGGCACGCGTGCGCAGGCCGCCGAAGGTCAGGGTGCGGTCGCCCTGGAGGAACACCGGCCGGTCCGGGGTGAGTTCGGCGCGGCGGGCGGCCAGGTCCCAGAGCGTGCGGGAGGCGCTGAGTTCGTGTGCGGTGGCGTTCATGGCGTCCCCCTGCCAGCGGAACCACGGAATCGACAACGGAACTGACGAGTCGTCAGATCGTAGGTCCTGGTGCCTTGCCGGTCCAGGGGTGCGGGGCTAGCCTGCGAGATCTGACGAAGATCTGATGAACCATCAGCTCCGTGGGGGTGGCTGTCGGTGGACCTGTCGTACACGCCCGAGGAGGAGGACTTCCGGGCGCGGCTGCGGGAGTGGCTCGCCAAGGCGCTGCCCGGCCTCCCGCCGAAGCCGAGGCCCGAGGACTGGCCGGGCCGCCGCGCCTACGACCTCGGCTGGCAGCGCGCGCTGTACGACGCCGGGTACGCCGACGTCCACTGGGACGCCTCCCCGACCACCCGGCTGATCTTTCTTGAGGAGACCGAGAAGGCCGGCGCGCCCTACGTGGGCGCCAACTTCGTCGGCCTGCTGCACGCGGGCCCCACCATCGCCGCCGAGGGCACCGAGGAGCAGCGGGCCCGCTGGCTGGCGCCGATCCTGCGCGGCGACGAGGTGTGGTGCCAGGGCTTCAGCGAGCCGGACGCCGGCTCCGACCTGGCCGCGCTGCGCACGCGCGCGTGGCGCGACGGCGACGACTACGTGGTGACCGGCTCCAAGATCTGGACCTCGCACGCGGAGGTCGCCGACTGGTGCGAGCTGCTGGTGCGCACGGACCCGGAGGCGCCCAGGCACCGGGGCATCACCTGGCTGGCTATGCCCATGGACGCCCCGGGCATCACCGTACGGCCGCTGCGCACGCTCGCCGGGTCCCACGAGTTCGCCGAGGTCTTCCTCGACGAGGTGCGGGTGCCGGTGGCCAACCGGGTCGGCGCCGAGCACGACGGCTGGCGCGTCACCATGGTGACCCTCTCCTTCGAACGCGGCACCGCCTTCGTCGGCGAGGTGGTCGCCTGCCGTCGGGTGCTCGGCGACCTCGCGCGCGTGGCGCACGGGAACGGCACCTGGGACGACCCGGGGCTGCGCCGCCGCCTCGGCCGACTGAACGCCGAGTTCCGGGCGCTGTGGCGGCTCACCCAGTGGAACGTCAGCGAGGCGGAGGGCCGGGGTGTGCCCGGCGTCGGGGGCTCGGTCTTCAAGCTGCGCTACTCGCACGCCCGCCAGGAGCTGTACGACGCGGCGGCCGACGTGCTCGGCCCCGACGCCCTCGACCTCGACCGGCCCTGGGTCCTCGACCGGCTCTCCTCCCTCTCGTACACCATCGCGGCCGGGACCTCGCAGATCCAGCGGAACATCGTGGCCGAGCGGATCCTCGGGCTGCCGAAGGGGCGGTGAGCGGACGTGCGCTTTCGACTGACCCGTGACCAGGAGGCGTTGCGAGCGGGCATGCGGGAGCTGCTCGGGCGCCGGTTCGACGGCGCGGTGCTGCGGGCGGCGGCGGCCGGCGCGCCGGGCTGCCTCGACCGGGGCCTGTGGCGGGAGCTGGGCGCCGCCGGGTTCTTCGCGCTGCGGCTGCCCGAGGCCGACGGCGGCGTCGGGCTCGGCCTGCCCGAGGCCGTGCTGGTGTTCGAGGAGGCGGGGCGGGCGCTGCTGCCCGGCCCGCTGGTGGCCACCCACCTCGCGGCGGCCGACGTGCCCGGCGCGGCCACCGGGGAGACCGTGGTGGCCCGGGTGGACGGCGGCCTGGTGGAGTGGCTGGCCGAGGCCGACGCGGTGACCGGGGATGCCTCGGGGGCCGTACCGGTGCGCTCGGTGGACCCGTTGACGCCCCTGCACCGGGTCCCGGGGCCGGTCTCCGCGCCGCCCGACCCGGTCGCCGTGCTCCTCACCGCGGCCGAGCAGCTCGGCACGGCCACGCGCGCGTGCGAGCTGGCCGTGCAACACGCACGCACGCGCGTGCAGTTCGGTCAGCCGATCGGGGCGTTCCAGGCGGTCAAGCATCTGTGCGCCGACATGCTGGTGCGCACCGAGACGGCGCGGGCGGCCGTCTACGCGGCCGCCGTGACCTCCGACCCCGCGGACCTCGCGGCGGCCCGGCTGCTGGCCGACGAGGCCGCCGTGCGCGGCGCCCGGGACTGCCTCCAGGTGCACGGCGGGATGGGCTTCACCTGGGAGTCGGAGGTGCATCTGCATCTGAAACGGACATGGGTACGGGCGCAGCGTGGCGGATCGAATACGGAGAGTGAGGATATGCTTGCCGCGGAGCTGCTCGGCTGAGCGTCCGAAACGCCCCTGGCCTGCGGAATCATGGGTTCGGGCGGTCGAGATGTCGCGGATTGTGGCATACCGGAATCACGGAGCGTTGATACCGGGTTGTGTCCAACGCGTGACTCGTCACGGCCTGGAGTCGGCTGCCCCCTCCGGTACCTTCTGTGGGATGCGAGTGGTTCCGAGGACGAGCCATGCCGGCGGAGCCGTCGAAGCGGCCCCGCCACTCATGGTGCGCACCGCCGCTCGCAGGGCGGTAAGGGCTTGTGCCCCCGCCTGTTCGACTCCCCGCCGCGAGCGTCGCACAGTATGCCGGAGGCGTACTCCTTCGCGCTGGAATATGCCCGAAGCGCTTGTTGGGGTGACTGTACGTCAACCATGCTGTCTCGTAAGGGAATCACGTTCCGTGACCCTTGCTCTGGCCGTTGTTCTGGCCATGCAGAAAATGGCTACGATCGTGGCCCTCGCCGTCCTTGTCGTCGCGGCCCCCGTCGCGGCGCCTGCTCGGCGCGGGTTCATGTGTCCGCCGGTTCGGATGGTGTGAGCGGTGCAGGTGCTTCAAGTGCAGCTGGAGATCCGGCCCGACCCCGCGGAGGTGGGGCGGGCCAGAAGGTGGGCCCGCTCGCGCCTCGCCGGGTCCGGTATAGCGGCGGACGAGCCGCTGGCCGAGACGCTGATCCTGCTCGTCTCCGAGCTGGTCACCAACGCCGTGGTGCACACCGGCTGTCCGGCCGTGCTGCGGCTCTCGCTGCCGGGCGTGGAGCGCAGAGGCGCCGACGAGTCGGTCACCGTACGGCTGGAGGTCGCCGACGCCAGCGACCGCGCGCCCGTGCCGCGGTGTGCCGACGGCGACGCGACCGGCGGTCGCGGCCTCGCTCTCGTCGACGGGCTCGCCGACCGCTGGGGCTGGAGCCCCGAAGGCGGCGGCAAGCGCATCTGGTGCGAACTCGACCGGTGTTCGCAGCCCCAGCAGGGCGCGGCGGTGGCGTACGGGGGCGGCCTCGCCTCGTACGAAGGGCTGGCCTTCGAGGCCGTGTGATCCCGCCGTGCGGCCATGCGCCGGGGGTTGCATCCGTGCGCGCCCATGATGAACCGGGGCATAAGCCGTAAAGCCCCGCGCGGGTGTTGACGCCTTGTGACCGTTTGCTCACGCTTGAGGTCTGCGATTCGCCGCGAGGGGACGGCGAGGGTCTTGATGGCGGACGCCCTCGTCGAGTGTGGGTCGAGTCGGACGGCGGCGCGCGGGACCGGGCTCGGGGCGGGCCGGTGCGCGTGGTCGTCCGGATGCAGGGGGAATGGGGGAGGGCCGGTGTCACGCCGCCTCGGCGTGACACCGGCTTCCGGCGAGGCGCCGCTCACTTCCGGCGAGGTGCCGCTCAGAGGATGGCCACGGGGGCGACCGGGGTGCCCGTCGCGCCGACGAACGGCTCGGGCATCGCCGACAGCAGGAACGCGTACCGGCCGCTTTGTCCACAGGCTGTGGACAACTCTTCGAGATTCCAGTTCTGGCCCTGCAGCATCCCCATCTCGACCAGGTCCAGGGCGTGCACGGGCAGCCACAGGTCCTCGATCTCCGGCGGGAAGATCTCGAACGTGAGGGTGTCGTTCGCGACCGCGGCCACGTCCCGCGCGTGGAACCACTCCGGGGTGTGCACCGAGAGACCCGGCGACGGGTAGCCGTACCCGTGCTTGTCCCCGGCCAGGTACACCTGCACCTGCCCGGTCCGTACGAGGACGATGTCGCCGCCGCGGACGGTCGTCCCGGCGAACTCCTCGGCCGCGTCCAGGTCTTCCGGGGTGACCGCGTGCCCGCCCGCCAGCCGGTCGACGCCCCGCGCCCGCGCCACGTCCAGCAGCACCCCGCGCGAGACGATGTGCCGCGCCTTGTCGATCCCGCCGAACTCGGCACCCCCGTGCGCGGTCACCGTGCCCGCCGGGCGGCCGTTGTAGAGCCTCCCCGAGTGCGAGACATGGGTGAGCGCGTCCCAGTGGGTGCCGGCCTGCAGCCCCATGGTCACGGCGTCGTCGCTGCATGCGACGGTCCCCGGGCCGAAGAGCTCCTGGTTGATCTGCACCATGGTGTGCAGGGGGTTGACCCGCCCGGGGATCATCCCGGTCTGCACGCCGTCCTCCCGGAGCGGCAGGGCGAGCGGCACGCGCCGCCCGCTCCGGACGGTCGCCGCCGCCTCCCGCACCACTTCGTCGGTGATCAGGTTCAACGTGCCGATCTCGTCGTCGGCCCCCCAGCGGCCCCAGTTGTTGACGCGCTTGGCGATGTCGTGGAACGCGGGATGAAGCGTCGGCAGTGACATCTCGGTCCTCCCCGGGGCTTGTGTCCGCACATCAGACGCGCCATAAAATCTAACGGTCCGTCAGAAACCGCGGGAAGGGGCCGGGCGTGGGGAACTTCTTGGCAGGCAAGGTCGTCGCCGTGACGGGTGCCGGGCGCGGTATCGGACGGGCGGTGGCGCTGGCGGCGGCGGCCGAGGGGGCGAAGGTCGTCGTCAACGACTACGGCGTCGCCGTCGACGGCGCCTCGCCCACGAGCGAGGTCGCCGAGGCCGTCGTCAAGGAGATCGAGGCGGCGGGCGGGGACGCGGTCGCCGTCGCCGACGACATCTCCACGATGGCGGGCGGGCAGCGGGTCGTGGACGTCGCGCTGTCGTCGTACGGCCGGCTCGACGGGGTCGTGTGCGTGGCGGGGATCCTGCGCGAGCGGATGCTGTTCAACATGGCCGAGGAGGAGTGGGACCCGGTGGTCGCCACTCATCTGAAGGGCACGTTCACGGTGTTCCGGGCGGCGTCGGCGGTGATGCGCAAGCAGCGCGCCGGCACGCTGATCGGCTTCACCAGCGGCAACCACCAGGGCTCGGTCTCGCAGGCCAACTACAGCGCGGCCAAGGGCGGGATCATCTCGCTGGTGCGGAGCGCTGCGCTCGGCCTCCACAAGTACGGGGTGACCGCCAACGCGGTGGCGCCGGTGGCCCGGACCCGGATGTCGGCGGGTGTGCCGACGGAGCTGACGGAGATCGGCGAGCCGGAGGACGTGGCCGCGTTCGTCGTCTACCTGCTGTCGGACGCGGCGCGGGACGCCGGGGTCACCGGGCAGGTCTACACGGTGGCCGGGCCGAAGATCGCGGTGTGGGCCCAGCCGAGGGAGTTGCGGGCCGCGTACGCCGAAGGGGGTGCGTGGACGCCGGAGCGGATCGCGGAGGCGCTGCCGGGGAGTGTGGGGACGGATCCCATGCCGATGCTCGCGCGGCTGGCGGCGATGGAGGCGGCCGCGCGGGACGGAAGCCGGCCGAACGCCTAGTGGGCAGGGGGTGCGGTACATGCGCGGGTGCGGCGCCGTCGTGGTTGTTCGCGCAGTTCCCCGCGCCCCTGAGGGGGTGCGGTCCGTGCGCGGGTGCGGCGCCGTCGTGGTTGTTCGCGCAGTTCCCCGCGCCCCTGAGGGGGTGCGGTCCGTGCGCGGGTGCGGCGCCGTCGTGGCTGTTCGCGCAGTTCCCCGCGCCCCCGGGGGTTGTCCGCGTCGGCGTTCGCAGGCTCCGTCCGTCTGGTCATCAGGTCACGCACCCTGTCGGCCCCTTTCCTCTCTCCGCCACGACGGCGGTGACCGGCGGTTTTCGTACGGCCCCAACCCCGACGCATCTCTGGAGGTCACCGTGGATTTCGGCGCAGTGCCGGAGGACGAGGTGTTTCGCAGCGAAGTCCGGACCTGGCTCGGTGCGCACGCCAGAGGCGGTGTGGACCGGCGCAGTTGGGAACGCGCGCTCGGGGCCGCCGGGTGGATCGGGATCGGGTGGGCGGAGGGCGGGTACGGGAACCGGACCGCCACGCTCACCCAGCAGGTCGCCTGGGCCGAGGAGTACGCGCGGTCGGCGGCACCGCCGCGGTCCGGGCACATCGGGGAGAACCTGCTCGCCCCGACGCTCATCGCGCACGGCAGCAGTGAGCAGAAGGCGCGCTTCCTGCCGGCCGTCGCCGCCGGGGAGGAGCTCTGGTGCCAGGGGTACAGCGAGCCCGGCGCGGGGTCCGATCTGGCCGGCGTGCGGACCGTGGCCGTGCGGGAGGGGGACGGCTACCGCGTCTCCGGGCAGAAGATCTGGACGTCGCTCGCCCACGAGGCCGACTGGTGTTTCGTGCTGGCGCGGACCGAGCCGGGCTCACGACGGCATCACGGGCTGAGCTTCCTGCTCGTGCCCATGGACCAGCCGGGCCGTGTCGAGGTCCGCCCCATCCGGCAGATGACCGGCACCAGCGAGTTCAACGAGGTCTTCTTCGACGGGGCGCACGCCCGCGTGGAGCACGTCGTGGGCGGTGCGGGCAACGGGTGGCGGGTGGCCATGAGCCTGCTCGGGTTCGAGCGCGGGGTGTCCACGCTCGCCCAGCAGATCGGGTTCGCCGAGGAGCTGGGGCAGGTGGTGCGGGATGCCGTACGGAGTGGGGCCGCCGACGATCCCGTCGTACGGGAGCGGCTGGTGCGGCAGTGGGCCGAGTTGCGGGTGATGCGGTGGAACGCCCTGCGGACGCTGGGGAACTCGGCCGCGGAGCCCGGCGCGCCCAGTGTGGCCAAGCTGCTGTGGGGCGGCTGGCACCAGCGGCTCGGAGAGCTCGCCGTGCTGGTGCGGGGCGCGGCCGCGAGCGTCGGCCCGGCCGGCTGGTCGGCCGCCGCACCGTACGAACTGGACACCGCCCAGCACCTGTTCCTCTTCTCCCGGGCCGACACCATCTACGGCGGCTCGGACCAGGTGCAGCGCACGATCATCGCCGAGCGGGTGCTCGGTCTGCCGAGGGAACCGAAGGGGGTCGAGTCGTGATGCGTGGGGTCGTGTTCGACGGGAAACAGGTGCAGGTCGTCGATGATCTGGACGTGCGGGAGCCGGGGCCGGGGGAGGTGCTGGTCGCGGTGTCGGCGGCCGGGCTGTGTCACAGCGATCTGTCGGTGGTGGACGGGACCATACCCTTCCCCGTTCCCGTGGTGCTCGGGCATGAAGGTGCGGGTGTGGTGGAGGCGGTCGGTGTGGGGGTCACCCATGTGGCACCGGGAGACCATGTCGCGTTGTCCACGCTCGCCAACTGCGGTGCCTGCGCCGACTGCGACCGGGGGCGGCCCACCATGTGCCGCAAGGCCATAGGGCGGCCGCAGAAGCCGTTCATGCGCGGTGGGCAGGCCGTGTACCAGTTCGCGTGCAACTCGGCCTTCGCGGAACGGACGGTCGTCAGGGCCGTGCAGGCGGTACGGATCCCGAAGGACATCCCGCTGACGTCCGCCGCGCTGATCGGGTGCGGGGTGCTGACCGGTGTGGGCGCCGTACTGAACCGGGCCCGCGTCGACCGCGGTGACACCGTGCTGGTCATCGGCACCGGCGGGATCGGGCTGAACGTCATCCAGGGGGCGCGGATCGCGGGCGCGCTGCGGATCGTGGCCGTGGACGCCAACCCGGCCAAGGAGGAGGTCGCCCGGCAGTTCGGTGCGACGGACTTCCTGACCTCGACGGAGGGCGTGAAGGACCTGCTGCCGACCGGGGTGGACCACGCCTTCGAGTGCGTCGGCCGGGTCGAACTGGTCCGGCAGGCCGTCGACCTCCTGGACCGGCACGGCCAGGCGGTCCTCCTCGGCATGCCCGCCGCCACCGCCGAGGCGTCCTTCGTCGTCGCCGCCATGTTCCTCGACAAGTCCATCCTGGGGTGCCGGTACGGCTCCTCACGCCCGCAGCACGACATCGCCCTCTACGCCGAGCTGTACCGCCAAGGGAGCCTGCTGCTGGACGAGCTGGTGACCGAGACGTACCCCGTGGAGGACTTCGAGAAGGCGCGGGCGGACGCGGAGGCGGGGCGGGTGGCCCGGGGGGTGCTCACCTTCTAGACCTTCTGGGGAGCGCCGGTGCCGGTGCGGAAGGTCCGGCGATAGGCGGTCGGGGTGACGCCGAGCGCCGCCTGCAGGTGCTGGCGCATCGACTGGGCGGTGCCGAAGCCGGCGTCCCGGGCCACCTGGTCGACGGAGAGGTCGGTGGACTCCAGGAGGTGGCGGGCGCGTTCGACGCGCTGCTGGGTGAGCCACTGGCCGGGGCTGACGCCGGTCTCCTCGCGGAAACGGCGCGTGAAGGTCCGTACCGACATGGCCTCCTGCTCGGCCATGTCCCGCAGCTGGACGGGCTCGTGGAGGCGGCCCAGGGCCCAGGCGCGGGCCGCGGTGGTGGTGGCGACCTGGGGGTCGGGGACCGGGCGGTGGATGTACTGGGCCTGGCCGCCGTCCCGGTGCGGGGGGACGACCGTACGGCGGGCCACCTCGTTGGCGACGGCCGTGCCGTGGTCGCGGCGGACCATGTGCAGGCACAGGTCGATGCCGGCGGCCACCCCGGCGGAGGTGAGGATGTCGCCGTCGTCGATGAAGAGGACGTCCGGGTCCACCCGCAACTGCGGGAACAGGCGCTGGAGATGGTCCGCCTCGGCCCAGTGCGTGGTCGCCGGGCGGCCGTCCAGGTAGCCGGCGGCGGCCAGGACGTAGACGCCCGTGCAGATGGAGGCGAGCCGGGTGCCGGGGCGGATGTGGGCGAGGGCGGCGGCCAGCTCGGGGGTCAGGACGCCCTGCTCGAAGACCGGGCCCAGCTCGTACGAGGCCGGGATGATCACGGTGTCGGCGGTGGCCAGCGTCTCCGGGCCGTTGGGCACGTGGATCGCGAAGTCGGCGTCGGTCTCGACCGGCCCGGGCGGGCGGACCGAGCAGGTCACGACCTCGTAGAGATGGCGGCCCCGGTGGTCCTTGGGGCGGCCGAAGATGCGGTGCGGGATGCCCAGCTCGAAGGGGAGCAGGCCGTCCAGGGCGAGGACGACGACGCGGTGCGGGCGGAAGCCGGGGTCACTGCTCATGGCCCGATCCTAGCGAATGCTGTCCTCCGGGCCACTCGATGGAGGGAGGCGGTTGGCCGGATATTTATGGCGTGACCCAGACAAGCGAAGCCGCAGCCGCCCCCGCCGAGGACGAGACGGGCTCGAAGGACGAGACGGGCTCGAAGCCGACCCGCTCGCCGCGCATCCACCGTGCCTGGTTCGTCGCCGCCGTCACCTTCGTCACGATCATCGGCGCGGCCGCCTTCCGCTCCCTGCCCGGCCTGCTCATCGACCCCCTGCACGCGGAGTTCGGCTGGTCGCGCGGCACGATCGGCGCGGCCGTCTCCGTCAACCTCGCGCTGTACGGGCTCACCGCGCCCTTCGCGGCCGCCCTTATGGACCGCTTCGGCATACGGCGGGTGGTGGCCGTCGCCCTGACCGTCATCGCGCTCGGCTCGGGCCTGACCGTGTGGATGACGGCGGCCTGGCAGCTGATGCTCTGCTGGGGCCTGCTGGTCGGGCTCGGGTCCGGCTCGATGGCCCTCGCCTTCGCCGCCACGGTCACCAACCGCTGGTTCACCACCCGGCGCGGCCTGGTCAGCGGCATCCTCACCGCCGCCTCCGCCTCGGGCCAGCTGATCTTCCTCCCCCTGCTCTCCTGGATGGTGGAGACCTACGACTGGCGCCCGGCCGCCGTCACCGTCGCCCTCGCCGCCCTCGCGGTCGTCCCCTTCGTCTGGCTGCTGCTGCGCGACCACCCGGCCGACGTGGGCCAGAAGCCGTACGGCGCCACCGAGTTCGTACCGAAGCCGGCACCGGTCACCGGGGCCGCCCGCCGTACCCTCTCGGTCCTGTCCTCCGCCGTCCGCACCGGGCCGTTCTGGCTGCTCGCCGGCACCTTCGCGATCTGCGGGGCCTCCACCAACGGCCTGGTCCAGACCCACTTCGTGCCGGCCGCCCACGACCACGGGCTGCCGGTCACCACGGCGGCCTCGCTGCTGGCGGTCATCGGCGTCTTCGACGTCGTCGGCACGATCGCCTCCGGCTGGTTCACCGACCGCTTCGAACCGCGCCGCCTGCTCGCCGTCTACTACGCCCTGCGCGGCATCTCGTTGCTGTTCCTGCCGATGCTCCTTGGCCCGTCGGTCCACCCCTCGATGATCTTCTTCATCATCTTCTACGGCCTCGACTGGGTCGCCACCGTCCCGCCCACCCTGGCCCTGTGCCGGGAGCGGTACGGCGACGACAGCGCCATCGTCTTCGGCTGGGTCCTCGCCTCCCACCAGGTCGGCGCGGCTCTCGTCGCCTACCTCGGCGGCGTCGCCCGTGACGTCTTCGGCACCTACGACATGGTCTGGTACGCCTCCGGCACCCTGTGCGCGGCGGCGGCCCTGATGGCCCTGCTGATCCGGCGACGGCCGGTGACCGCGGTGCCCGCCCTGGCCGTCTAGGGTCGAACAGGCCCTAGGGGCCCAGCGTGCCGAACCGCCCCCGGTGGAACAGCAACGGTCCGCCGGGGGTCTCGCCCGTGCCCAGTGCGGTCACCCGGCCGACCACGATCAGGTGGTCGCCGCCCGTGTGCACCGCGTGGACCGTGCAGTCGATCCAGGCGGCGGCGCCCGCCAGCCGGGGGGAGCCGGAGGCCGGGGCCGCGTCGTGCGGGACGCCGGCGAACTTGTCCGCGCCGCTCACCGCGAAGGCGCGGCACAGCTCGCCCTGGCCCGCGCCGAGGACGTTGACGCAGAAGACGCCGGCGCGGGCGATCCGCGGCCAGGTGGCCGACGTACGGCCGACCATGAAGCAGACCAGGGGCGGGTCGAGGGAGAGGGAGGAGAAGGACTGGCAGGCGAAACCGGCGGGGGAGGACTCGCCCTCGGCGGCCGGTGCGGTGATCACGGTGACCCCGGTCGCGAAGGAGCCGAGCACGCGCCGGAACTCCGTCGGGTCGACCGGCACCCGCTCGTCCGCGCGCACGCACCGCAACTCCGGGCGCGGCAGCGCCTCCACGGGCCCCGCCGCGGGGACCGACCTCAGATAGCGGACGGCGGCCGCGGCCGCCCCTGCGTGTCCCATCACCCCTTCATTGAAAGTGACGGGGCGTCAGATGGGAAGGGGTGGGGGCCCGGTATCGACGTCATCGGTCCTGGGATTCCTCTTATCGGCCCTGGAAACCGGGGCTTCTGCGCTCCACGAAGGCCCGTACGCCCTCCTGGGCGTCCCGGGTCGTCATGTTGATCTCCTGGGCGGCCGCCTCGGCGGCGAAGGCAGCCGCCCGGTCGGTGTCCAGGGACGCGTTGACCAGCTGCTTGGTGAGGGCGAGGGCACGGGTGGGGCCGGCGGCCAGGCGGGCGGCCCAGTCGCGGGCCGTCTTGGGCAGGTCCGCGTCCGGGACGACCCGGTTGACCAGGCCGAGGCGTTCGGCCTCCGGTGCGGAGAGGGCGTCGCCGAAGAACATCAGCTCCTTCGCGCGGTGCGGGCCGATCAGGCGGGGGAGCAGGTAGGCGCCGCCGCCGTCGGGGACCAGGCCGCGCCGGACGAACACCTCGATGAACCGGGCCGATTCGGCGGCCAGGACCAGGTCGCAGGCGAGCGCGAGGTGGACGCCGAGACCGGCGGCGGTGCCGTTGACCGCCGCGATCACCGGCTTCTCGCAGTCGAGGACGGCGGCGACCAGGCGTTGGGCGCCGAGGCGGATGGTGCGGGCCACGTCACCCGGCACCCGCTCGGCCGTGGCGCCGTCGGCGCCGTCGGCCGTACCGCTGCCGCCGCGCAGGTCGGCGCCCGCGCAGAAGCCGCGGCCGGTGCCCGTGATGACCACCGCGCCGACCCCCGGGTCCGCGGAGGCCTCGCCGAGGAGGTGGATGACGTGGTCGCGCTGGTCGGGGGTGAGGGCGTTGAGGGCGTCGGGGCGGTCGAGGGTGAGGTGGGCGACCCGCTCCGCCGTCACGTACCGGACGGTGTCCATCAGCGGCACACCGCCAGCGCGTCCAGCGCCACCGCGCCCTGGCCCTGCTCCAGCACCATCAGCGGGTTGATGTCGAGTTCGGCGAGCTGGCCGCCGAGTTCCAGGGCCATCCGCTCCACGCGCAGGATCACTTCGACGAGCGCGTCCAGGTCGGCCGGCGGGCGGCCCCGGACCCCGTCCAGCAGGGCCCGCCCGCGCAGTTCGGCGAGCATGTCCCGGGCCTGGTCCTCGCCGAACGGCGGCACGCGTACGGCGGTGTCCCGAAGGACCTCGACCAGGACGCCGCCGAGCCCCACGGTCACCGTCGGGCCGAAGAGGTCGTCGTGGGTGACGCCGACGACCATCTCCACGCCCCACTCCACCATCTGGCAGACGAGTACGCCGTCCAGGGCGACCCCCTCGTAACGCGCGATGTCGGTCAGCTCGCGGTACGCGTCCCGGACCTGGCTGGCCGAGGTCAGGCCGATCTTCACCAGGCCCAGCTCCGTCTTGTGGGCGATCTGGCCGCCGGACGCCTTCATCACCACCGGGTAGCCGACCAGCCCGGCCGCGCGCACGGCCGCCGCCGCGCTGGTCACCAGCTGCTCGCGCGGCACCCGGATGCCGTACGCCCGCAGCAGCTGCTTCGCCGCGTGCTCGCTCAGCTGCTGTCCCGGCCGCATCAGCGCGAGCGCCTTGCGGTAGGAGGGCGAGGGGGTGCGCGGGGCCTCGTCGAAGGGGGAGCGGTAGGTGCTCACGAAGCGGTGGTGGTCGAGGTAGGCGCGGACCGCGGTGAGGCAGTTGCCGACCGTGCGGAAGGTGGCCACCCGGGAGGAGCCGAGCAGGACCTCGCGGTAGGCGGCCTCGGTGCCGACCGGCGAGCCCCACACCACGCACACCAGCTTGTCGGTCGCCTCGGCCGCGTCCACCAGGTCCTGGACGAGCTTGTCGCTGAGCGGCGGGAAGGGGCCGGTGATCGGGCAGATCAGCACCCCGACCTCCGGATCGGCCAGGATCGAGTCGATGATCTTCCGGCCGCGCCAGTCGCCCACCGGGTGCCCGCCGTTGTCTACCGGGTTGGCCACGCTCAGGTACTCCGGTATCCACTGGTGCAGCTCGGCCTGCCGGGCCTCCGACAGCACCGGCAGCCGCAGCCCCAGGCCGGCGGCCAGGTCGGCGGCGTGCGCGCCGGTGCCGCCCGAGATCGAGTAGACGACCACCCCGTCGGCGCGCGGCGCCCGCGCCCGGGCCAGCAGGGCGGCGGTGTCCTGGAGTTCGTCGAGGCCGTCGACGCGGATCACCCCGTACTGCCGCAGCGCCGCGTCCACCACGTCGTCCGCGCCGGTCAGCTTGCCGGTGTGGGAGGCGGCGGTGCGGGCGCCGGCCTCGGTGCGGCCGACCTTCACGGCGACCACCGGCACCCCGCGGCGGGCCGCGCGGTCGGCGGCCAGCAGGAAGGCGCGGCCGTCCTTGAGGCCCTCGACGTAGCAGGCGATGGCGCCGACCTCGGGCCGCTCGGCGAAGTAGGAGATGAAGTCGGCGGTCTCCAGGTCGGCCTCGTTGCCGGTCGGCGCCCAGTGCGAGAGCCGGATGCCGAGTTCCTGCGCGGCGAAGACCGGCCTCCCCTGGTGGCCGGACTGGGTGATCAGCGCGATCGCCGGGCCGTCCAGGTCGTCGCGGAAGCGTTCGAAGGCGTTCAGGTTGGTGTTCGGGCCGAGCAGCCGGAGCCCGGACCGCCGTACGGCCGCCGCGAGCCGGGTCTGGGCCGCCGCGCCCTCCTCGCCGGTCTCCGCGAATCCGGAGGCGAAGGCGACCGCGAACTTCACCTTGGCCTCGGCCAGTTCCTCGATCACCGGCAACGGGTCGGCGACCAGCAGGACGGCGAGGTCGACCTGCTCGGGCAGGTCGGCGATGGAGGGCACGCAGGCGATGCCGAACACCGACGGCCGGGTCGGATGCACCGGGTGCACCCGGGCCCCGACCCGCCCGGCCCAGTCGAGCAGCTGCCGGGTGATGCCGGTGTTGGGCCGCCCCTCGGCGTCCGAGGCGCCGATCACGGCGACGGACTCGGGGCGGAAGAACCTGTCCAGATCCGGTACGTCCGCATACAGCGGCCGTCCGCTGACGTCCAGCTCCTCCGTGTCGGCCGCGCGGCCGTGGACGGCCGGCCCGGGACGCTGCTCACCGCAGGCGATGACCCGGGCCCGGCGGGAGTCGGTGGTGAGGGTGCCGTGGGTTGATCCAAGCATCGTTCCGCCCGCTCCTGTGTGGACAGCACAATTAACTGACGCAGTGTCAGATTACTGAACTGACACTGCGTCAGGAACTGGTCTGCACGCAAAGTTGAGCGCCGAAACAGCTCTTCTTCTCAGCCGAGGGCGGCGAGCACCTCACCCGAGGGCGGCCAGCACCTCCTTCGCCACCCGTTCGCCCGACCGCACCGCCCCGTCCATGAACCCGGTCCAGAACGTCGACGTCTCCGTACCGGCCCAGTGGATGCCGCCCGCCGGCGCGCGCAGCGCGGCCCCGTACCCGGTCAGCACCCCGGGCGGCGCGAAGGCCACCGGGCCGCCCCGCGAGAAGCCCTCATTGTCCCAGCGCTGCAGCACGAAGGAGGTGGGCGATTTGGCCTTGTCGCCGAAGTAGTTGACGTAGTCGGCCAGGACGGCCGTCTTCACGTCGGCCTCGCTCGCCGCGTCGTACGCCCGCATCTCGTCGGCCTCGATGAAGCCCATCAGGGCGCCGTAGGAGCCGTCCGGCGGGGAGTTGTCGAAGGTCGAGCGGACCACGCCGGAGTCGCTGACCGCCTGGCCGTTGAGGCCGTCGGCCCGCCAGAACGGGGTGTCGTAGACGGCGATGGCCTTGCCGATCGAGCCCATCGGCATCCGCTGGGTGAGCTGGTCGCGGGCGGCCGGCAGGAGCGGGTCGTAGGTGATGCGGGCGGCCAGTGGGGGCGGCAGGGCGACGACCACCCGGGTGGCGTTGACCGTGATGCCGTCGGCCGTGACGACGTACGTGCTCCCGGACTTGACGACGGAGCGCACCGGCGCGCTCAGCACCACCCGGTCGCCGAGGGTCGCGGCGAGCTTGATCGGGACCTGCTGGGAGCCGCCGACGAAGCGGGACTCCTGGGCGCCGCCCGCGGTGTCGGTGAGGCGTTCCAGGGTGCCGGCGTGGGACTCGTCGCCGGCCGCGGCGATGTAGTAGAGGACGTAGAGCAGGGAGAGTTCGCGGGGCTGGGCCGAGAAGATCGACGTGCAGGCCAGGTCCAGCAGGAACTTGGCGGACGGGATGACCGCGTTGGCGTTCAGCCAGCTCTCGAAGGTCTGCTTGTCCCACTCGGCGGCCTTGGCGGCCGTCCAGGGTGCGTCCACCGGGACCTGCGCGGCCATGCTGTCCAGCTCCGACTGCACGATCGCCGCGTTGGCGAGGCCGGCCGCGTCCACCGGCGGGACCGAGCCGAGCAGGCCGCTGGTGTCGTACGGGGTGCGCTTGCCGTCCTTGTAGAGGAGGTTGTTCCCCGTGTTGTAGGTGGTGAAGGTGGCCACGCCCAGGGAGTCGGCGAGCGCCTTGATGCGGTTCTGGGTGGGGCCGATGAACTCGCCGCCGCCCTCGGTGAAACCCCCGTTGGCCAGCTTCAGGTTCACCACCCGGCCGCCGACCCGGTCCCGGGCCTCCAGGACGGCGACGGTCCTGCCGCCGGCCACCAGGTCGCGGGCCGCGGTGAGCCCGGCGATGCCGCCGCCGACGATCGCGACGTCGACGGTCCGGGAACTCGCCGCGGCGGCCGTGCCGGCGGTGACCGCGGTGAGGCCGACGGCCCCGGCGGCGGCCCCGCCGAGGAGGGAACGGCGGGAGAGCCGGGAGGAGGTCCCGGGGGAGGTCCGGGGGGTGAGCTGTCTTTCACGTGCCACGTGCGTCCTCCGTGCTGAGCGAGAGGGTGGAGCCGGAAAGTTGAGCAGGGCTCACATTCTGAACTCGCGCACGGGTGCAGGGCTACCGCCGGTAACAAACAACTGCCGTCGCATCGGTCACATGCGTAACAGAGTTTGTACGTAAGGAGGTTGAGGCTTTCTACGCCACCCGCCGACGCTTGGCGACCGCCCTCGCGATCTTCTCCGCGTCGATCGCCATCTCGCGGATGTTGCCGCTGATGGGGTTGGTGTAGCCGGTGAAGTAGAGGCCGGGGGCGTTCTTCGGGGTGCGGCCGCCGTGGGTGACGGGGCGGCCGCGGTCGTCGAGGACGTCGAGGTGGCCGACCAGGCCCTCCAGGGCGCGGACGTACCCGGTCGCGGCGATCACCGCGTCGGGGGAGATGCGGGTGCCGTCGGCGAGGAGGACCTTGCCGTCCTCGAATCCGTCGACCGCGGCCACGATCTCGACCTTCCCCTGCCGCACCGCGTCGATGAGGCCGACGTCCAGGATCGGGATCGCGCCCTCCTTCACCCGGCTGTAGAGACCGCTGACGGGGCGGGGCAGGCCGTGCGCGGCCAGATCGGGCACGCTGACCTTGGCCATCGTGCGGGCCAGCCGGTCCACGAGGGCCGTCGGCAGCCGTCGTACCAGGATGGAGTTGTACTGCGCGGCCCAGCCGGCGGCGGATCGGCGCACGATGTGCGGGACCGTGCGGACCGCCAGCCGCACCCGCCCGGCGCCGCCCTCGGTCAGGTCGACGGCGATCTCGGCGCCGGTGTTGCCGGGGCCGACGACGAGGACGTCGCGGCCGGCGAACGGCTCGGCGTTCCGGTACGCGCCGGCGTGCAGGAACTCGCCGCCGAAGCCGTCCCGGCCCGGCCAGTCCGGGATGCGCGGGGTGTGGTTGAAGCCGGTGGCGACCACCACCGCGGAACCGGTCAGCTCCCGCCCGCCGGAGGCGTGCAGCAGCCAGCCCTCGCCGTCGGGGGAGCGTTCCACCCGGGAGACCTCGACGCCGGTGACGATCTCCAGTTCGTGGTGCTCGGCGTACTTCTCCAGATAGCGCACCACGTCGGCGCGGGAGACCCAGCGGCCGAAGCGGCGCGGCATGGGCAGCCCGGGGAGCGCGGACAGGCGCCGGGTGGTGTGCAGGTGGAGACGGTCGTAGTGGCGGCGCCAGGACGCGCCGACGTCGTCGGACTTCTCCAGGATCACGGCACGGATGCCCCGGGCCCGCAGCGCGTACGCGACGGCGAGACCTCCGGGGCCGGCGCCGATGACGTAGACGGGCGTAACGGTGGGGGAGAACACGGCCATGAGCGGGAGCGTAATCACGCTTCACGTTGTTGGGTCTCGGTCAAGACCGGAATTGGTTGCGGATTGATCACACCCGTAGGGGAAGTGCGTGGGACTTGTGGCGTAGCTCACCTCATCTGCCGGGAAACCGGCCGGAAACCGGTACGGAAACCGGCTGGAAACCGGTACGGAAACCGGTCCGGAAAGCGAAAGGCCCGTGACGTCGGGCCCCGGTGCGCTGGGGCCCGACGTCACGGGTGGGCGGTGTCCTTAGACAGACGGGAAAAAGGACACCGCGTTCGGGGAGGCTATCGCGGCTTCGAGAGCCCCATCACGATTGTGAGAGCTTCTTACTCACGCGGGGACCTGTCGGTTCCGCGGGGGCCTGTTCGTTCCGCGGCAACCCCTCAATTCCGCTTGCCCTTCTTGCCCTTGCCATAGCTCGTCACCGTGGCGATCCAGGTGATGAAGTCACCCGGGTCGGTGTTGGCGCCATGGCCCTCGTCCCAGTAGTAGAGGTGGTTGACGTCGTCGCCGAGGTTGTCCAGGCGGGCCGCCAGGTTCGCGGAGATGACGTGCGAGGTGTCGGAGTCGCTGGTGCCGAGGCGGATCCACCAGTGCTTGGAGCGGCGGTCGTTGACCTTCTCCACCAGGTGGAACATCGGGTTCATCAGGTTCAGCTTCTCGGGGATGTCGGCGGCGACCCGCTTGGTGCTGAGTCCGGTGGAGTCATTCTTCGCGCCGTACGCCGTGAAGTGGCGGGTTTCGGTGGTACCCGCTCCGAATTCATTGTTCTCGCCGGCCGACAGGTCGAAGGCGTCGAAGGCCGGGGTGTCCTTCTTGCGGGCGCCGACGTGGGTGAGGAAGTCGTCCCAGGCGAAGGTGGCCCTGCCGCCGGACCAGGTGATGAAGGTGTTCTTCGCCAGGTACGTCTCGCGGTCCGAGTCGGAGAGCGCGGCGAGGTACTTGGTGGCCGACGGCTGGAGGTACTGCTCGACCAGGTAGTCGTCGTAGTTGCGGGCGGTCAGCGGGCCGAAGCCGTCCAGGCCGCGCAGCTTCAGGCCCGCCTGGTACTCGGCGAACTGGGCCTTGAGGTCCTTGGAGACGGACTGGTCGACCTGCTTGCCGGTGGAGAGGTCGTTGGTGCCCCAGTTCCACTCGTAGGCGCCGTCGGCGTGCTCCAGGTCGGTGATCGGGCACCAGGCGCCGACCGCGAAGATCGCGTCGGAGGCGTCGGCCGCGCCGAGCTCCTTGAGGTACTTGTCGTAGATCGGGCTGTCGCCGGACGCGCCGAGCAGCGAGGAGAGGGCGCCGCCCGCGCTGGTGCCTGCAGAAACGATTCGCTCGACATTGCCGGGGATCAAGCCCTTGTTCGCCCTGATGTACCGGACGGCGGCCTTGAGGTCGACGATCGCGGCGGGGGCGGTGCCGTAGTACTCGCCGTCGGAGTTCTTGAGGGTGCGGCCGCGGGCGCCGGGCTCGATCACGACGTACCCGGCGGCCAGCGCGAGCAACTGGTTGCTGGAGGTGGCGCCGCCGGTGGCGTTGGTGTTGCTGTTGGCGTTGGAGGTCGTGCCGGTGGAGGAGCTGGGCGCCGCGCCGCTCGGGGCCGCACCGCTCGGCGGGGTGCCGCCGCCCGCCGCGGAACCGCCGCCGCCGACCGCGGTGGCGTCGGCCACCGAGGAGGGCATGTAGCCGCCGATCGAGTTGGCGAGCAGGATCGGGGCGTTCGTCGGGTCGACCGCGGTGCCGTCGATCTCCACCGGGGCGCTGACGATCAGGGACTGGTAGGTGGCGTCCACCGGGTTGGCGACGTAGGTGATCGCCTTCCAGAAGTGGTATGTCACATTGTGCTCGGTGCCCTCGGTGTCCGTGACCGTCGTCGTCAGCTTCGAGTAGCCGTCCACGTCGAACTTCAGGGAATCCGAGGACGAGGAGGAGCTGCTCGACGCCTGCGCGCTGAGAGCGATACCGCCGACTGCCGCGACACCGGCCGTGGCGCCGATCCCCATGACCACGGTCCTGCGCTTCACTGCCCTGTGCTTCACCTTGCTGCTCCTCGTATCCGGGCTCCTTGGCCTTGCGGCTGCGAACGTAATCTCGGTCCGACAAAATCGTCAACAATTCGCCGGAATCTCATGGGGGACCCACAGGGCCATGGGAAATGCACAGGTTTTCCGCAACCGGCTCTAGGCTGCACTTCAGGTTCTGACGTAACGTCAGATTCATGGATGCGACGAATTCCGACGGGATACGCGCACAGTCCCCGCGCTACGACCGCCCCGAGCCGGACGCCTTCACCCGCCCCTACTGGGAGGCGGCGGCCGAGGGCCGGCTGCTGCTCCGCCGCTGCGGCTCCTGCGGCCGGGCCCACCACTACCCCCGGGAGTTCTGCCCGCACTGCTGGAGCGAGGACGTCACCTGGGAGCGGGCGACCGGCCGCGCGACGCTGTACACGTGGTCCGTCGTCCACCGCAACGACCTCCCGCCGTTCGGCGACCGCGTCCCGTACGTGGCCGCCGTGGTCGACCTCGCGGAGGGCCCGCGCATGATGACGGAACTGGTGACCGCGGACCCGGAGACCCTGCGCGCCGGACTGGAACTGGAGGTCGCCTTCCGGGAGGGGGCACCGGTGTTCCGCCCGGCGCCGGCGCACTGAGTCCGGCCGGGCGCCGCAGAGGAACCCCACCGGACGGCCGCCCGGTGCCGCACGGGAGCCCGCCGGACGGCTGTCCGGTGCCGCTGGGGAGTCTCCCTCCACGGCTGCCCGGTGCCGCTGGGGGAGTCTCCCTCCACGGCTGCCCGGCGCGCCTCCCTCGACCGCTGCCCGCCGGATACGCGGAGACCTGCTGGGTCCTCGCCCGGCGGGCACGTTTCAATGGCCGCATGGCCCTCACCGACGAACAGCCCGCCGCCCCCCGCCCCGACTCCGCCCCGCGCGGTCACGGTCTGCGGCTCGACCGCTGGGACCCGGACGCCGAGGCGCAGGTCGAGGCGTGGCTGCGGGCCCGTAGCGACCCGGAGTTCCGCCGCTGGAACACCCCGCTCACCGTGGTGACCGACCCCGCGGGAGCCCGCGACGTGCTGCGCAGGCAGGCGGCGGACGAGACGTGCGAGCCGTTCCGGATCACGGACGCGGAGAGCGGTACGACCCTCGGCCACGTCGGCATCAACATGATCGACCGGACGTTCCGGACGGCCCGGGTCGGTTACTGGGTCCTCCCTGAGGCACGGGGCCGCCGGGTGGCCACGCACGCCCTGGCCCTGGCGGCGGACCGGGCCTTCGCCGAACTGGGCCTCCACCGCCTGGAGCTGGGCCATGCCCTGGGCCACGACGCGTCCTGCCGCATAGCCCGGACCTGCGGTTTCGCGTACGAGGGCACCCTGCGCGGCGCGATGTTCGAGGCGGGCCGCAAGGACGCCTTCCGGGACGTACACCTGCACGCCCGCCTCGCGACGGACCCCGGAACCGCCCTGGGCGCCTAGACGCCTGGACGCCAGGACACCTGGATCGAATCCCAGGGGGCCACGTTCGATACGGCGCCATGCTGCCCCAGGCGCCCTAAATCGGGTGCCCGGCGGGGTGGTCGGGCGGGATCATCGACCATGGACCCCGAAACCCCGCCCGCCGCCTGGCACTTCACCCCCGACCTCGACGAATTCCTCACCCACGCACACGACTTCCTCCGCTCCCGCCCGGCCCTGCACACCGTCCAGCTCACCGTGACGGAGCAGCTCCGGCGGCGGGGCCCGCGGGCCTACGGCGACCAGCCCCCGTTCTTCGGATTCCTGGCCCGGAGCGACGGCGAGGTCGTCGCGGCGCTGTTCCACACGCCCCCGTACGCCCTCAACTCCACCCGCCTCACGGCCGCCGAGACCGAGGTGCTGGTCGACCGTCTCCTCGCGCACGGCCGTCCGGTGCCCGCGTTCTCCGCCGAGCGTGCCACGGCGGAGGCGTTCGTGGCGGAGTGGGAACGCCGGACGGGGGTGCCGGGCAAGCTGCACGAGCAGCAACGCCTCTACCGGCTGGCCGAGTTGACGCCCACTTCCCCGGCGCCGGAGGGGCGGGCGAGGGTGGCGGACGCGTCCGACCGGGACCTGCTGGTCCGCTGGTACGAGGGGTTCGTCGCGGATGCGGGCACGCGGGACGGCCGGGACGGCGGGGACTGGGCCGACTTCCGGCTCTCCTACGGCGGCGTCACCCTCTGGGAGACCCCCGACGGCACCCCCGTCTCCATGGCCGGGGTGACCCTGGCGGCCGGCGGCCAGGTCCGGGTCGCGCCCGTCTACACCCCGCGGGAACTGCGCGGCCGTGGCTACGCGGGCGCGGTGACGACCGAGGTGGGCCGGGCGGCGCTGGCCGCGGGCGCCGCCGAGGTGCTGCTCTTCACGGACCTGGCGAACCCGACGAGCAACGCGCTCTACCAGCGCATCGGTTACCGGCGGGTGGCCGACTGGGCGGTGTACGACCTCGCGGAGAGGGCGCTGTGAGGACGGCTGCTCACGGCCACAGCAGTTCCTTCCGCCACCCGTCGTCCGCCTCCGCGACGTACCGGAGCCGGACGTGCCGGCGGTCCGGGTCGCCCTGGAAGAACTCCGCCTCCTGCGGGCGCAGCCGGTAGAGGGTCCAGGTCGGGGAGGGGGCGGCCGGGTCGGCGCGGGCCCGTTCCCAGGCCGCCTCCGACTCCTCCCGCAGCTCCTCCAGCGAGGACAGGAGTCCGCTCTGGCGGCCGGTGAGCGCCGCCGCCAGGGCGCCCGTCGAGCGGGCGTGCAGGTCGGCCTGGCTCTCCCGGGCCGGAGCCGCCGTGACGGGGCCCCGGAGCCGGACCTGGCGGCCCAGCACCGGCCAGTAGAAGGCGAGGGCCGCGTACGGGCGGGCGCTCAGCTGATGCCCCTTGCGGCTGGTCACGTGGGACGCGAAGGACCAGCCGTGGGCGTCCGCGCCGTGCAGCATCACGATCCGTACGTCCGCCCGGCCCGCCTCGTCCGACGTGGCCAGCGACACGGTGTGCGGCTCCGGCTGCCCGGCCGCCACCGCCTCCGCGAACCACGTGGTGAACAGGGGGAGCGGGGCGTCGGGCGCCGCCTCCGGGTCGAACGGCCGTAGCTCCGTGGTCCCGGGGGACCAGACGCGGAGCGACTTCAGGAGCGCGTGAAGATCCGTTGCTGCCATGTGCCGAGTATCACTCGGTACCTCCCGCACCCGTGTCATCAGCGGCCTCGTGCGGCGCACGACCGGCCCCGCGGCCGAACACCGGGGCACAACCGAGCAAACCGCTGCGAACACCTGTGCCCCACCCCCACACTGTCCGGCATGAGGGGACCGAAGACCGTGAAAGTGGCTGTACGCCACGTAAGCGGTGATGCCGGACGGCGCAGGACACGGGCCGTCACCTGGGCCGCCCGCGACTTCCGGCTGGTCCGGCCGCCCGCGGGCCGGGACCGGGTCGAGCTGGAGTGCCCGGTCTGCGCGGCGTCCGTCCTCGCCGAGGTCGCCGACCACGCGCGCACCCGGCGGGTGCGGAACGTCTGGGCGGCCGTGTCGGCGGTCTCCCTCCTCGTCACCGTCGCCGCCGTCGGCTACGCCGTCCAGGAGGGCGGCAGGGCCCTGCCCGGGGGGCAGTCCCCGCCGGTCCTCCTCCCGGTCAGCGTGATCGTCGCCGTCGCCGGGCTCGTCATGGCGCCCACGGCGTGGGTGCGCGGCCGCCACCACATCGGCGTCGTCCTGCTCGACGGCCCCGCGCCGCGCCGCGGCCACCGGATCGTGCCGGTACGCCAGACGCTTCGCTGAGGGGCGCCGCGATGGAGCGGGGCGCCGACCGTCAGTGCCGGGCGAACTGCACCCCGGTCCGCTGCACCACGTCCGGGCGTACGGCGAGGGCCGGCACCGTGAGCTGCTCCCCGTAGATGTCGGTGAGGCGGATCTCGGCGCCGCAGCCGGTGCCCTGCTCGGAGAGGAAGTAGTTGTAGTCGGTGCGGGCCAGCGCCAGCCAGCCGCCGCTCGTGCGGACCTCCAGGCGGGCCAGCGGGTTGCGGTGGCCGATCGCCTGGATGCCGCACCAGTACTGGGTGGAACCGGTCTTGTAGCGGATCGACACCGTGTCGGAGGTGGCCGGGCTCAGCAGGCTCCAGGTGATCGTGATCCGGCCCGCGGAGAGGGGCGCGAGCTTCGCGAACGCCTGCCTGCTGAGGTCGAGTTGGCCGGCCGTGCAGGGCGCCGGGCACTCGTTGGTGATCCGTACGGTGATGGCCGCACCGCTCGCCGCGCGGACGGAGACGTACGCTCCGCAGGCCTTCGCCGTCTCGTAGTCGGCGGTGTTCATCGCCGCGGTCATCACGTCGGAGGTCGGGCCGTAGGAGCAGGCGCCGTCGCCGTTGCCGACGTCGTAGGAGGTGGCGACCCCCTGGTAGGTGGTGCCGGGGCGGATCCGGCCGGCCGCGGGGGCCGTGGTGGTGGCGGAGGAGGCCCGGGCCGCGCCGCTCGCCGTGCGCTTGGCCGGGGTGGCGGACGGGGTCGCCGACGCGGACGCCGACGGGGTGGTCCGCGTGCTCGCCGACGGCTTCGGTGACGCGGTCGACGGCTTCGGTGACGCCGGCGCGGCCGGGTCCGCCGTCGAGCCCGGTGCGGATGCGGACGCGGCCACCGCCCGGTCCTGTCCGGCGGCGCCGGCTGCGGAGCCGGGGCGGAAGGCCACGACCAGGGTCACGGCCAGGGCGACGACGGCCACGGCGGCCACCGCGACCAACGGGCCGCGCACCGGGCGCCATTCGAAGTCGCGGTCCGGCTTCGGCTGCTGGCGGCGGCGATGTGAGGAGGAGGCCACGGAGGGATCCTTACGCGATTCGGCGGTGCACGTCCTTCGAACATCGAAGCTTCCGTACGACAGTTGCCGCCGGTTCCCGGGAGGTTGCCGCCGTCCCGCGAATTTCTCCGGCCCCTCGCGGACCACGCGGCCCCTCGCGGACCCCGGGTCACCCCCGCCCCAGCACCACCGTCCCCGACGAGCAGAACCAGCCGCCCGTTCCCGACGCCACCCCCAGCTCCGGCAGCCCCCCGCCGGCCCGCCGCACCTGCCGCTCCCCGGCCTCCCCGCGCAGCTGCCGTACCGCCTCCACGAGGAGGAACAGGCCCCGCATGCCCGGGTGCTGGGCCGACAGGCCGCCGCCGTCCGTGTTCACCGGCAGCTCCCCGCCCGCGACCCGCAGCCGCCCCTTCTCCACGAACGCCCCGCCCTCGCCCTTGGCGCAGAAGCCCAGGTCCTCCAGGGTGACCAGGGTCATGTAGGTGAACGCGTCGTAGATTTCGGCGAAGTCGATGTCGGAGGGGGTGACTCCCGCCCGCCGGAAGGCCAGTTGCCCGCTCACCGCCGCCGGGGACACCGTGAAGTCCGCCCACTCCGACATCGTGGCGTGGGAGAGGCACTCGCCCGTGCCGAGGACCCACACCGGGGCGGTACGGCAGTCCCGTACGTACTCCTCGGCCGCCAGCAGGACCGCCGCGCCGCCGTCCGAGCGGATGCAGCAGTGCAGTTTGGTGAAGGGGTCGGCGATCATCGGTCCGGACAGGACCTCGTCGACCGTGATCGGGTCGCGGAACATGGCCTCCGGGTTCAGCGCCGCGTTGGCCCGGGCCTGGACCGCCACCTCCGCCAACTGCTCGACGGTCGTACCGTGTTCGATCATGTGGCGGCGGGCGGCCATCGCGTACTTGGCGACGAGGGTGTGGCCGTAGGGGACCTCGAACTGCAGGGGGCCGCGGGCGCCGAAGGAGAGGTTCCCGGTGCGCCGCCCCGCCCGGATGTCGGCGCGGGCCGTCGAGCCGTACACGAGCAGGACCGCGTTGGCGTGGCCGGCGGCGATCGCGTCCGCCGCGTGGGCCGCCATCACCTCCCAGGTCGAGCCGCCGACGGAGGTGGAGTCGGCCCAGGTGGGGCGCAGGCCCAGGTACTCGGCGACCTCCACGGGGGCGAGGGTGCCGAGGCCGGCCGACGCGAAGCCGTCGACCAGCTCACGGGCGAGGCCAGCGTCGGCCAGCGCGCGGCGGGCCGCCTGGGCGTGCAGGGCGTAGGGGGTGGCCTCGTCCACCCGGCCGCAGTCGGACAGGGCCACGCCGACCACGGCGACCTTGCGGGGACCAGTCATGAATCTGACGGTACATCAGATACGCTGGACTCCACCCCTGTGCATCTGCATCCGACACCCCTAGCATGACGGGCCGTCAGATCGTCAGGAGGTCCGGTCATGGACACCCGCTTCACCGACGAGCAGGACGAGATCCGGCGCGCCCTGCGTGAACTGCTCCACAAACGCTGCGGTACGGAGGACGTGCGGGCCGCCGTCGACAGGCCCGAGGGGTACGACCCCGGCCTGTGGACCGCCCTCGGCGAACAACTCGGCCTGCCCGGCCTCGCCCTCCCCGAGCAGTACGGCGGCGCCGGCTGCACCCGCACCGAAGTCGCCCTGGCCGCCGAGGAGCTGGGGCGGACCCTGGCCCCCACCCCGTTCCTGGCCACCGCCGTGCTCGCCGCCCCGCTGCTGCTCGCCCTCGGCACCGACGCCCAGCGCGCCGAACTGCTCCCGCGGATCGCCGACGGCAGCCGCACCGCCGCCCTCGCCGTCCCCGGCACCCGGCTCGGCACCGCCCTCGCGCTCACCGGGCCGGGCGCCGCCGACTGGGCGGGCGGCGGGCGGGCCGGGGGCGTCCAGGCGCGGCGCACGGCGGGCCGGTGGCGGCTGTACGGCGAGGCCGACCAGGTGCTGGACGGGCACCGCGCCGGGCTGCTGCTCGTCCCCGCGCACACCGGCGGGTACGCCCGCTCGCGCGTCCTGCTCTTCCTGGTGGCGGGGGACGCCGCCGGGGCCGTACGGACCCGGCGGACCGGCCTCGACGCCACCCGCAGCCAGGGCCGTGTGCAACTGCGGGATGTGCAGGCCGAGTTGCTCGGCTCCGACGAGGACACCGACGTCCGGGCCGCCCTCGCCGGCCTCGGCGACTTCGCGGCCGCCGTGCTCGCGGCCGAGGCCGTGGGAGCCGCCGACCGGGCGCTGGAGCGGACCGTGGAGTACGTGAAGCAGCGGCAGCAGTTCGGGCGGGCGATCGGGTCCTTCCAGGCGGTCAAGCACCGGCTGGCCGACGTGTACGTGGCGGTGCGGGCGGCCCGGTCGGCGGCCTACTACGCGGCCTGGGCGACCGCCCACGGGGAACAGGTGGGCGGGCTGGCGCTCGCGCAGGCGCTGGAGGCGCTGCGGACCGCCGCCGGGGAGGGCATCCAGCTGCACGGCGGGATCGGGTTCACCTGGGAGCACGAGGCGCATCTGTACTTCAAGCGGGCCGCCGGGGACGAGCTGCTGTTCGGGCCGGGGCACCGGCTCCGCGCGCACGCGGCCGAGACGGCCGGGCTGTTCGCGGGCCGGGAGGTGGCGGTGTGATCGGCGAACGACTGGTGCAGAAGGTGTCCGCCACCCGGGGGTTCGCCAAGGTGGCCCCGCACGTGGTCCCGGCCCTGGACCGGGCCGTGCACCGGCTCAGCCGCGGCCGGGTGCTGCTCAGCGCGCAGATGCTGCCCGGGGTGATCCTCACCTCCACCGGCGCGCGCAGCGGGCAGCCCCGCCGTACGCCGCTGGCGTGCATGCCCGAGGGCGACGGCTGGTTCCTCGTCGGGTCCAACTTCGGGCGCACCGGCCATCCCGCCTGGACGTACAACCTCCTCCACCGTCCCGCCGCCGAGATCAGCTGGAAGGGGCAGGACATCCCGGTCACCGCCCGGCTGCTGGAGGGGGCGGAGCGGGCGGACGCCTGGCGGCTGCTGCTGGTGTTCTGGCCGCCGTACGCCGCCTACCAGGAGCGGGTGGACCGGGAGATCCGGATCTTCCGGCTCACCCGCAGTACGTCATAGCGCGTGCTGGGCGAGGAGCAGTGCTCCGATGCCCAGCATCGCCGCCCCGGAGGTGCGGGTGACCGCGCGGGCCGCCTTCGGGCGGGCGGAGAGGAGGCGGCGGGCGAGGACGCCGACGGTCAGGTAGACGGCGGTGCAGCAGGCCATGTGGAGGGTGCCGAGGACGGCCGTCTGGAGGGCTATGGGCGGATGGCCGCCCTTCGTGACCAGGAACTGGGGGAGCACGGAGAGGTAGAGCAGCAGCGCCTTGGGGTTCAGGCCGCTGATCGCCGCGCCCCGCCAGAAGCCGTCCGCCCCGGCCGCCGCCTCCTGCGGTACCGCCGGGCTGCGCAGCACGCTCCAGCCCAGCCACAGCAGGTATCCGGCGCCGGCCACGGTCAGGGCCGTGAGCAGCCCCGGGGAGCTCGCCACCAGCACCGCGAGCCCGGCCACCGCCAGCGCGGTGTGCAGCGTGTACCCCGCCATCAGGCCGGCCACCGCACGTCCGACCGAGCGGCCGCGCACCCCGGCGGCGATCACGTACGCCCAGTCGGCGCCCGGCACGCAGACCAGCAGCAGGTCGACGGCGAGGAAGGAAAACAGGTGTCCGGTGTCCATGAGGGGGACATTAGGCGCGTTCTGCCCGAAAGTGTTCCCGAAATTTGCTCGTCACCGGGGTGTTCGGGGGAGAATCTTCCCCATGGACGACGTGGACCGGAAAATCCTTGCCGAGCTCCAGCAGGACGGGCGGCTGACCGTGACCGAGCTGGCCGGGCGGGTGCGGCTGAGCGTCTCGCCGTGCCACCGGCGGCTGCGCGAGCTGGAGCGGTCGGGGGCGATCAGCGGGTACCGGGCGGTGGTGGACCCGGCCGCCGTGGGCCTGACCTTCGAGGCGCTGGTCTTCGTGTCCATGCGGCAGGAGGACCGGGACACGGTTGCCGACTTCGAGCGGGCGCTCGCGGAGATCCCCCATGTGCTGGACGCACAGCGGCTGTTCGGCGAGCCCGACTACCTGCTGCGGGTGGCCACCGCCGACCTCGCCGCCTTCCAGCGGCTCTACGACGAACGGCTCGCGACCCTGCCGGGCGTGCAGCGCCTCACCTCGACGCTGGTGATGAAGCACGTGGTCCGGGACCGGCCGCTGCCCGCGTGAGGGAACGCGCAACGGAACGCGCAAGGCAACGCGTGACGGAACGCGCAAGGCAACGCGTAGCGGAACAGGCGGTGGCCCACCTCGGGGTGAACCACCGCCTGCCAGACAGGACCCAGGGCGCGGGCTACTTCGTGGGCTTCTTCCCGGTCACGCCCAGATGCACCAACAGCGCGAGGTTCGGCTTGAGTTCGGCCTGCTTCACACCCCAGGTCTGGAAACCCTTCTGGTGCGCGGCGACGGCCGCGAGCATGGCGACCAGCGAACCGGCGACGGCCGCCGGGTTCACGTCCTTGTCGACCTTGCCCTTGGACTGCAACTCCGCGATGGAGTCGGTCAGGGAGTTGTTCACCGAGTTCAGGATCTTCATACGGATCTTGTAGAACCGTTTGTCCCCCTCGGCCGCCCCCAGATCGACCACGCGCAGGATCGCGTCGTTCCTGCGCCAGAACTCCAGGAAACCGTCCACGAGTTCCTGCGCGGTCGCCCAGCCGGCCTTGCCGACCCAGGAGCGCCCCGCCAGCAACTCGGTCAACTGGCCGCCCTCGGTGGCCATTTGCTCGGCGATCTCCAGGACGGCGCCCTCGACGTCCGGGAAGTACTGGTAGAAGGTCGCGGGCGAAGTGCCCGCCTTCCGGGCGACATCGATGACCTTGACGTCCCGGTAAGGGGAGGAGCTGAGCATCTCGCTGAGGCAGTCGAGCAGCTTCTGCCGGGTCGCCTGCCCACGCCGGCCGGCCACGCGGCCGTCGACGGTACGCACTTGTCCTGTCATGCCGTCAGCTTACCGAGGGGTGATCGGAGCGCGATTCGGCCGACTGCAAATGGGGTGCACGGGTGGACGGAGTGGCTGCACGGAAGGGAAACGGAGGAGAAACCGCCGGTCACTCCGGGCGGGTGCGGCTGGTCTGCACGGTGCGGGCCGGGCGGTTACTTTGACGACATGGCCGAAAACAGGGCATCCGGATACGCGGAGGGCGTCCCGTGCTGGGTGGACGTGCAGCTCCCCGACGTCGAGGCGGGCAAGCGGTTCTACGGCGGGCTCTTCGGGTGGACCTTCGAGGACGCCGGCCCGGGGGCCGTGTGGGCCCGGCTGGACGGCGCGGCCGTGGCCAGACTGGCCCGGAAGCGGGACGGCCGGATGCCCACCGTCTGGACGGTGTACTTCGCGACCCCGGACGCCCGGGACCTCGCCCGCCGGGTCCTCGCCGCCGGAGGACAGATCGTCAACGACCCGGCGCCCGTCCGTGACCTCGGCACCGCCGCCCTGGCCGCCGACCCCACGGGCGCCGTCTTCGGCCTCTGGCAGGCCGCGGCCCACCCCGGCTTCGGCGTCCGGCACGCCCCCGGCACCTTTGCCTGGGCGCAGCTCTACACCAACGACACCGACGCGGCGAACACCTTCTACGGCCACCTCTTCACCGACGCCCTCTTCGGCGCCGACGCCGACCCGGACTTCGGCCGCGCCCCCGTGACCGAGGTGTTCGCGGCCGGGATGCCGTCCCAGTTCGTCGTCCACTTCCGCACCGGGGACGTGGCGGCCGCGGTCGGGGCCGTGCGGCAGCTCGGCGGCCGGGTCCAGGCGCCGCCCTTCGACACGTCGTACGGAAAAGTGGCCGTCGTGACCGACAATCAAGGGGCGTCCTTCGCGTTGCTGGAACGCTGAGGCCGGAAACTGGCGGATCTCGGCAGATAAATGTCTCACTTTGTCACGTGACACCCCGATTGGTCTCCGGGTTCGCAACCTGTGCCCGGGCCAGGAAGAATCGGGGTGCGTGCCGCCACGGCGGTGCGGTGGTGAGACGCTGCACGGGGTCGCGTACATATGTGGGTGGACGAGGCCCGTACGGGGAGGTGGCAGGCAAGTGGTGGATCAGCTGACGCAGCACGATCCGCGGCGGATCGGGCCGTTCGAGGTGCTGGGACGGCTGGGGGCCGGCGGCATGGGGCTGGTCTATCTGGCGCGCTCGGCGTCCGGCCGGCGCGTGGCGATCAAGACCGTCCGGACCGAGCTCGCCGAGGACCAGCTGTTCCGGGTCCGCTTCACCCGCGAGGTGGAGGCGGCCCGCGCGGTCTCCGGTTTCTACACGGCCGCCGTCGTCGACGCCGACCCGCGCGCGGCCGTGCCGTGGCTCGCGACCGCGTACGTCCCGGCGCCCTCCCTCGAAGAGATAGTGAACGACTGCGGGCCGCTCCCGGCCCAGGCGGTCCGCTGGCTCGCTGCGGGCGTCGCCGAGGCGCTCCAGTCGATCCACGGCGCCGGACTCGTCCACCGCGACCTCAAGCCGTCCAACGTCCTCGTCGTCGAGGACGGCCCCCGCGTCATCGACTTCGGCATCGCCTCCGGTGTCTCCAACACCCGCCTGACCATGACGAACGTCGCGGTCGGCACCCCCGCCTACATGTCCCCGGAGCAGGCGAAGGACTCCCGTAGCGTCACCGGCGCCAGCGACGTCTTCTCGCTCGGCTCCATGCTCGTCTTCGCCGCCACCGGCCACCCGCCCTTCCACGGCGCCAACCCGGTCGAGACCGTCTTCATGCTGCTGCGCGAGGGCCCCGACCTCGAAGGCCTCCCGGACGAGCTGCGCCCCCTCATCGAGTCCTGCATGCAGATGGAGGCCGCGGGCCGCCCCAACCCCGCCGACCTCCAGGCCCAGCTCGCCCCTCACCTGTTCGGCTCCGGCTCCGACGACAGCGGTACGGCGTCCGCCTGGCTGCCCGAGAAGGCGGTCGGCCTGATCGAGTCCCGGCGCGGCGGCCGTCCGGCCGTCAAACCCTCCGCCAGCCCCTCCGGCGGCCGCGGTGCCGGCCGCCTCCCGGTCCCCCCGCCGCCCTCCTACGACCCCGCGGTCCCGGCCCCGGTCCCCGTCGGCGCCCCCGGCCCCGGCCCCGACACCGGGCCGGTCCGCCTCGCCGGCGCCCAGGTGCCGATCGGCCCCGGCCCGCGCGTCGCCGACGCCCGCGCCGCCGCCGTGAAGGCGCCGCCGCCCGAGGCCGGCCTGGTCGCCAGCTGGTCCCGCCCGCACCCCGGCGTCAACGGCGCCGACCCCGCCGTACCGCCGGTCCCCGGCCTGCCCCCGGAGACCGCGTCCGGCTGGCGGCCCTGGCGGTTCCGGATGTCCAACGACGTGTGGGGCACCCCGTCCGTCGACGGCGACCTCGTCTACGTCACCTCCTTCGAGGTGCACGCCCTCGACGTCGCCACCGGCCGCCGCCGCTTCAAGACCCGCGACGTCGCCTGGTCCATGGCGGTCGCGGACGGCCGTATCCACGCCTCCGACGGCCCCACCCTGTTCGCCCTGGAGGCCCGCGAGGGCGGCGACCTGTGGCGGCTGTCCACCGACGCCTGGGTGTACTCGCTCAAGGCCGGCCGCGGCACCCTCGTCACCGGCACCCGGGGCGGCGGCGTCCAGGGCTGGGAGGCCTCCAACGGGCAGAAGCTCTGGGAGCTGTCCGGTGCCCAGACCGACTTCGAGACCCCCGAGTCCGGGCCCTCCCTCCACGACGGCACGGTCTACGTCTGGCAGGACGCGCGCCTGCGCGCCCTCGACGCCCGCACCGGCGACGAACGCTGGTCCTACCCCATCGGCGACGCGGCCTCCTGCGGCGGCGTCCCGGTCCGCCTCACCCACGCCGACGACGGCTTCGTGTACGCCTCCGCGGGCACCCGTGTGATCGCCCTCGACACCGCGACCGGCCGGGTCCGCTGGCACTTCGAGGCCCCGGCGGTCTTCCTCTCCCCGCCCGCCTACGTACCCGGCCCCGCCGTCACCGGCGGTGGCATCTACCTCGCCGACTACCTCGGCACCGTCTACGCCCTCGACGCCACCGACGGCCGCGACCGCTGGCGCATCGCGACGGAGGCCCGCGCCTCGATCGAGCCGGTCCTCGTCGCCGCCGGCCACGTCCACGTCGGCAGCGGCAAGGGCCTGTACACGCTGGACGCGGTCACCGGCACCCCCAAGTGGCGCTTCCAGGCGGGCGGCGACGTGGTGGGCGCACCGGCGGTCGCCGAGGGCCGCATCCACTTCGGCTCCACCGACCACCTCCTCTACACCCTGAAGGCCGACGACGGCAGGCTCCGCTGGAAGCTGGCGACCGGCGGCGAGATCACCGGGTCGCCGGTGGTGCGGGACGGGGTGGTGTACGCGTGCAGCAAGGACCGGTGCGTGTACGCGCTGGACGCGGAGAAGGGGACGGGGACGGCGCGCACGGCGTGAGTGCCGCGATCGGCTGACAGGCGGCCGCGGCGCCGCGGGGGCTGATCGCGCCCGCGCGGCGGAGCCGCAAATCGGATACGGCCCCGCGCCCCTGGGTTGGCTGTCGTTCCGTCGTTCGGGATGTGCTGGTCGCGCCCGCGCGGCGGAGCCGCAAATCGAGTACAGCCCCGCGCCCCTAAGAGAAGGGGCGCCGCACCGGCGCCCCTTTAGGGGCGCGGGGAACTGCGCGAACGGCCACGACGTACCCGCAGTCGCCCGGCGGCAGCAAGTGGCACTCTCTTCGGCGCTCAGGGGCTGCCCGGGACGGCCGTCGTACCAGTTGGTCGCACGGAAGGGCTGTGCACGGCGGCCGTCGCTCGGGGTGGGAGTCGGCTCCCAAAGCGAACGCTACGCCCGGGCGCCCCGCGCCGCCACGCGGTGCCTCAGCGGATCCGGGGGGTCGTGCGTGGCCGGCCGGCGAACAGCTCCGCCTGCCGCTCGCCGGGCAGGTTGCCCAGCGAGATCAGGTGCGGCGCCTGGGCGAAGCCCCGCTCCCGGCCCGCCTCCTTCGCCGCCCACAGCGCCCGCACGCTGCCCTGCACCCCCTCGGTCGGATACCCGGCGACGACGGCGGCGCACCGCACGGCGGCGTCCAACGCCTCCCCCGCGGCCGTCACTTCCGACACCAGCCCCACCTCGTACGCCCGCCGGACGGAGACCCGCTCGGCGTTGCCCATCAGCACCATCCGCGCCACCTCCCCGTACGGCATCCGCTGTGCCATCAGCACCGACTCGTACGCGCTGACCATGCCGTAGGAGGTGTGCGGGTCGAAGAAGGCCGCGGTCTCGTCGGCGATGACGAAGTCGCACTCGCCGAGGAGGTAGAAGGCACCTCCGCAGGCCATCCCGGCCACCGCGGCGATCACCGGCTTCCACAGGTCGTTCGACTTCGGCCCGATCGCGATCAGCGGATCGTCCTGGCTGTAAGGGGAGGACGGCTGCGGCACGACGGCGTCCCGGTCCAGGCCGGTGCTGAAGGCCCGCCCGCCGGCGCCGGTGAGGACGACGGCCCGTACGGTGTCGTCGAAGCGCAACGCCCGCCAGGCAGAGGTGAGTTCGGTGGCGGTCGCGAGGTCGATGGCGTTGAGCCGCTCGGGGCGGTCGAGGGTGAGGACGGCGACCCCGCTCTCCTTGTCCGTGTCCAGACGCAGGCTCACGGCCGCTCCAGGACCCACTGCGGCAGACCGTCCGCGAAGACCGCCTGCACCCGGGCGCCGATCCGGATCCGGTCCGGGGGAAGGGAGTCGAGGGGAGCGCCCGCCCCGCTCACCACGTTCCCCACCATCCGCACCCGGGGCGCGTCGTCCAGCTCCACGACCACGACGTTGTACGGCGCCTGCGCCGCGTACTCGGGGAGCAGCGGCGGGTGCGGGACGACGTACGACCAGATCCGCCCCCGCCCGCTCGTCGGCCGCCACTCGCTCGCGAAGGACTGGCAGTGCGGGCAGCACGGGCGGGGCGGGAAGCGGGGTTCCCCGCACTCGCCGCAGGCCTGTACGCGGAGTTCGCCGCGGGCCGCGTACTCCCAGAAGGGGGCGCCGTCGGTGTCGGTGACCGGTCGCAGCATCTCAGCTCCGGTTGGTGAGGAGGAGGGCGGAGGTCGGGACGCCCTCGCCGGCGGTGACCAGGCAGGTGGCGGCGCCGGGAACCTGGGCGGTGCTGGTGCCGCGCAGCTGCTTGACGCCCTCGGTGATGAGGTTGAACCCGTGCACGTAGGCCTCGCTGAGCCCGCCGCCCCCGGTGTTGAGCGGCAGCCGCCCGCCGATCTCCAGCGCGCCCCCCTCCGTGAACGCCCCGCCCTCCCCACGACCGCAGAAGCCATAGCCCTCAAGGGAGAGGGGGATCAGGGCGGTGAAGGCGTCGTAGATCTGGGCGACGTCGACGTCCTCCGGGGTGAGGTCGGCGTGCTTCCACAGGTGGCGGGCGGCGGTCCAGGCGGGGCCGGTGAGGGGGTCGTCGTTCCAGTAGTTGACCATGCCGTGGTGCTGGGCGGGGAGGCCCTGGGCGGCGGAGTGGACGTAGACGGGGGTCCGCCGGCAGTCCCGGGCACGCTCGCTGCTCACGACCACACAGGCCAGCGCGCCGTCCGTCTCCAGGCAGTTGTCGAAGAGGCAGAGGGGCTTGCTGATCCACCGGGAGGTCATGTACATCTCGCGGGTGAGGGGCCGTTCGTACATCACCGCCGCCGGGTTCTGGTTGGCCCGGTTGCGGCAGGCGAGGGCGACGTTGAACAGGTGATCCCGGGTGGCGCCGTACTCGTGCATGTAGCGGCGCGTGAGCATGGCTATCTCGTCGGCGGGCCGGAGGAGGCCGAAGGGGCGGGTCCACTGGGCGGGGGTCGGGAGCTGGACGGCGGTGTTGGTCCACGGCCGGGGCCCGCTGCCCCGCTTCCGCGACCGCCACGCCACCCCCACCGTCGCCTGCCCGCTCGCGATCGCGGCGGCGAGGTGCGCGACGGTGGCACAGGAGCCGCCCCCGCCGTACCCCACCTTGCTGAAGAAGGTCAGGTCACCGAAGCCGACCGCCTTCGCCAGCTCCACCTCGTCGGTCTCCTCCATGGTGAAGGAGGCGAGCGCGTCGACCTCGCCGGGCGCGATGCCGGCGTCGTCGAGGGCGGCGAGGACGGCCCGGCAGGCGAGGGTCTTCTCGTCCTCGTCGAGCCGTTTGGCGAAGGGTGTCTGCCCGATCCCGACGACGGCGGTGGCGTCCTTGATGCCCTTGATCCCCCTGAGACCGGCCATGCACCCGCACCTCCACGGCTGTCGCGGCTTGCTGACAGGGCGTCAGGCTACAGCTAATCTGACGGACAGTCAGCTATGCGTCCGGGGAGGCCGGTTGTGCGCGGTGACATGGAGTGGGGGACCGTTCCGGGGCTGGTGCGGTCGGCGGCGAAGCGGTACGCGGACGTCGAGGCGGTGGTGGACGGCCGGACCCGGATCACGTACGCGGAACTGGGCGCCCGGGTGGAACGGGCGGCGGCCGCGTGCATCGCCTCCGGCGTCGGGACGGGCGACCGGGTCGGCATCTGGGCGCCGAACTCCCTGGACTGGATCGTCGCGGCGCTGGGCGCGGTGTCGGCGGGCGGGGTGCTGGTCCCGCTGAACACCCGCTTCAAGGGGACGGAGGCGGCGGACGTGCTGCGCCGCAGCGGGGCCCGGCTGCTGTTCGTGACGGGCACCTTCCTGGGGACCTCGTACGTGGCGTCGCTGCGGAGGGCGGCGGGGGAGGGGGGCGGCCGGGGCCCGCTGCCGGGGCTGCCCTCCCTCCGGGACGTGGTGGTGCTGTCGGACGACGCCCCGGCGGACTTCCGCACCTGGAAGGACTTCCTGGCGTCCGGGGAGGGGGTGGGGGCGGGCGAGGTCGCGGCCCGGGCGGGCGGGCTGGACGGTTCCTGCCTCTCCGACATCGTCTTCACGTCCGGTACGACGGGCCGCCCGAAGGGCGCGATGATCACGCATGCCCAGACCCTCCGCGGGTACGAGATCTGGGCCGACCTGGCGGGCCTGCGCACCGGCGACCGCTACCTGATCGTCAACCCCTTCTTCCACACCTTCGGCTACAAGGCCGGGGTGATCGCCTGCCTGATGCGCGGGGCGACGATGATCCCGCAGCCGGTGTTCAACGTGGCGACGGTCCTCGCGAACGTCGCGTCGGAACGGGTGTCGGTCCTCCCCGGCCCCCCGACCCTCCACCAGTCCCTCCTCGACCACCCGGCCCGCGACACCCACGACCTCTCCGCCCTGCGCCTGGTGGTGACGGGCGCGGCCGTCGTACCCCTGCTCCTCGTGGAGCGCCTGCGCGGCGAACTCGGCGTCGAGACGGTCCTGACGGCGTACGGCCTCTCGGAGGCGAGCGGGATCGTGACGATGTGCCGCCGGGGCGACGACCCGACGGTGATCGCGGCCACGTCGGGCCGGGCGATCCCCGGCACGGAGGTACGGGTGGACGCACCGCCCGGCGAACCCGGGGAGGTCCTGGTCCGCGGCTTCAACGTCATGCGCGGCTACTACGAGGACCCGGCGGCGACGGCCGGCACCCTGACGGCGGACGGCTGGCTGCGCACCGGAGACATCGGCGTCCTCGACCCGGCCGGCAACCTCCGCATCACCGACCGCCTGAAGGACATGTTCATCGTCGGCGGCTTCAACGCCTACCCGGCGGAGATAGAGCAACTCCTGGGCCTGCACCCCGATGTGGCCGACGTGGCCGTGATCGGCGTCCCGGACGGCCGCCTGGGCGAGGTCGGCAAGGCGTTCGTGGTCCGCCGCCCGGGCGCGGTCCTGACAGCCGACGACCTCATCGCCTGGTCCCGCCGCGAGATGGCGAACTACAAGGTCCCGAGGACGGTGGCCTTCGTGACGGAACTCCCGCGGAACGCGAGCGGGAAGGTGGTGAAGGGGGAGCTGCGGGGCGGCGGGCCGAGGCCGTAGCCCATCGGGCGGGCCGGACGGTGGAGCATGCCGCCGGGAACACGGGTGGTCCGGACTCCTGCGCCGGACACACCGAGGCCGCGGCGGCTCCCCCTCCGCGCCGCCGCGGCCTTCCCCGTCTCGGTGTGGTCCGGTCAGGCGGTCTCGTCCGTGGCGTGCGAGTTGTCCGGCGTGACCGCGGTGTCCTCGGCGTCCGCCTTGAGGATCGTGGCGCTGAGCGGCTCGCTGGTGGCGTGGCTGTTCAGCGTGGTGATCTCGGTGTCCTCGATGGTCGCGGCCTCGGCCTCGGCCGTCGTCGTCTCGTCGCTCATGATTCGCTCCCCTGGATGTTCTTGACGCTGTGGGTGGGAAGGCCCGCCCGGCGACTCCCCCGTAGGGTCGCCGGGCGGACGCTTCCGGGCCGCTACACCTTAAGACGCGGCCCCTGGCCGAACCGTCTGCCCCCCGACGCGACGGATCGACACGACGAGAGTGCCGGGTGGCGATAAACGAATGATGAACGCCCGCCGGGCGCCGGTGCCCGCTCTCCGGGGGCGCCCGGGCTCAGGCAACGGCACTCGGCCTGAGCAGGGACTTCACCTCTTCGGCCTCGGCGGACCCGAGCCCTTCGAAGATGGTGAGCGCCTCCCGCCAGCACACCTGCGCCCGGCCCGGGTGCCCGATCAGGCTCAGGGCCCGGCCGAGTACCGTCAGCACGTTCCCGCGCCGCCACTCGCCGCCGATCCCGCGCAGCAGGGTGAGGGCCGTCTCGGCGTTGGTCGCGGCCTGCGCGGGCCGCTCCGCCGCGAGGTCGAGTTCGGCGAGCCGGAACAGGGACATCCCCTCCCAGAGCCGCATCCGGCTGTCCCGGAACACCTCCAGGGCCTCCTGGAGACGCTCGGCGGCCTGGTCGTACTGACCGCCCTGGGTGAGCGCGAGACCCAGCGCGTACCGGCCGTTGGCACCCTTCAGCGCGTGCCCCATGGCGTCGTACATGCGGGTCCCCTGCTGCGCCAGGGAGACCGCGCTCGCGGTCCGCCCCATCGCCAGGTGGATCCGGGAGAGGTTGCAGAGCGCGCTGGCCTCGCCGGGTCCGTCGCCGCAGGCGCGGAAGCTGTCGATGGCGCGGGTGAGGTGGGCCTCGCCGTCCTCCAGCCTGTTGTGGTACAGCGCGATGATGCCCAGCATGTTGGACGCCCAGCAGCCGGGCAGCGGGTCGCCCGCCGCGTCCGCGAGCCGGACCGCCTCGCTCGCCTGCTCGTTGGCGAGTTCGAAGCGGCCGATCAGGTGGTGCCCGTTGGCCAGGGTGACGAGCGCGCGGCCCTCCGTCCGCACGTCCGCCGCGGCGTGCGCCGCGTCCCGCATGGCGGCGGCCGTCGCCTCGTACTCCCGGGAGTTGGCACCGGACTCGGTGAGGTCCACGGCTGCCCACAACAGGTCCACGGCCCGCCTCAGCAGGCCGGGCGCCGTCGACTGCCGGACGCAGGCCAGCAGAGTCATCGCCTCCGCGTAGAGCCAGTCCTGCGCACGGTGGCGGTCCTGGAACGCCAGCCCCGGGTACTCGGTGGTCTCGAGGTGCTCCACCAGCCGGTCCCCCGGCCGCTCGATCGCGTACACCGCCGCCGCCGTCGCCAGATAGAAGTCCAGGAGCCGGGACATCGCCGACTCCCGCTCGCCGGGCGGCTGTTCGTCCCGTTCGGCGCAGGCACGCGCGTAGAGCCGTACGAGGTCGTGGAAGCGGTAGCGGCCCGGAGCCGCCGATTCCAGGAGCGAGGTGTCGACGAGGGACTCCAGCAGGTCCTCGGTCGTCTCCACCGGCAGAGCGAGTGCGGCCGCGGCGGCGGCCAGCGAGATGTCCGGCCCGTCCGCCAGCCCGAGCAGGCGGAACGCCCGTGCCTGGGCCGGGTCCAGGGCGCCGTAGCCCAGTTCGAAGGTCGCCTTCACCGCGAGGTCGCCGGCCTGGAGTTCGTCCAGGCGCCGGCGCTCGTCGGCGAGCTTCGCCGCCAGCACCGAGACCGTCCAGGTGCGGCGGGCCGCGAGACGGGACGCGGCGATCCGGATGGCGAGGGGGAGGAACCCGCACGCGGCGACCACGTCCAGGGCCGCCTCCCGCTCCGCGGCCACCCGCTCCGCACCGACGATCTTCGTGAACAGCTGCAGGGCCTCGTCCGGGGACATCACGTCCAGGTCCACCAGATGGGCCCCGGCGAGGTCGACCATCCGGACGCGCGAGGTGACCAGCGCCGCGCAGCCCTCCGTGCCGGGGAGCAGGGGGCGCACCTGGGCCGCGTCCTTCGCGTTGTCGAGCAGGACGAGGACGCGGCGGCCGTCCAGGACCGAGCGGTACAGGGCCGCCCGGTCCTCCAGCGAGTCGGGGACGGACGAGTCCGGCGTGCCCAGGGCGCGCAGGAAGGAGCCCAGGACCGTTTCCGGTTCCGCTGCCCGGGGGCCCGCGCCCTGGAGGTCCACGTACAACTGGCCGTCGGGGAAGGCCGACCGGGCCTGGTGGGCGACGTGCACGGCGAGGGTCGTCTTGCCGACGCCGCCGATGCCCGCCAGCGCCGACACGGCCATCACCCGGCCCTCGGCCGAGGCCAGCACCTCGCCCAGCTCGGTGACGAAGCCGGCGCGGCCGGTGAAGTCGGGCACGGTGGCGGGGAGTTGGGCGGGGCGGACCTGGACGGCGGCGGGCTCCGCCGCCGGGGCCGAGGGCTCCGCCAGGGCCGGGTCGGCCTGCAGGATCCGCTGCTGCAGGTCCCGCAGGCCCGGGCGCGGGTCGACGCCGAGCTCCTCGGCGAGCAGCCGGCGGGTGTCCGCGTACACCGCGAGGGCCTCCGCCTGGCGGCCGCTGCGGTACAGGGCGAGCATGAGGAGTTCACGGAGGCGTTCGCGCAGGGGATGCGCCGCCGTGAGGGCCGTCAGCTCCGACACCGCCTCCGCGTGGCAGCCCTGCTCCAGGTCCATGTCGAGCCGGGATTCCAGGAGTTGGAGCCGCAGCTCCTCCAGGCGGACTCGCTGGGTCTCCGCGTACGGCCCCGGCACCCCGGCCAGCGGCTCGCCGTCCCACTGGGCCAGCGCCCGCCCGAGCACCTCCCGTGCCTGGTGCAGATCGCCGCCGTTCTTCGCCTTCTCCGCCTCCGCCGCCAGGTTCTGCGCCGTCGTCAGGTCCAGGGCGTCCTCGCCGAGGCCGCGCACCGCGTATCCGCCGGACTCGCTCACCAGGACGCCGGGGTCCAGGACCTTCCGCAGCCGGGACGCGTACGTCCGTACCGCCGCCAGCGCCTGCGAGGGCGGCTCCGGGCCCCACAGGGCGTCGATCAGCTCGGCTGCGGTGGCCGTGCGGCCCTCGCGCAGCAACAGGGCCGCGAGCAGGGCGCGTTGCTGGGGGGAGCCGGTGTTGAGCGGCTCCTCGGCCCGCCAGGCGCGCACCGGACCGAGCACACTGAAGCGCAACGCCGCCGCCTCCGCCGGGGAGGGGGCGCGCCGCTGCTCCGGCACCCGTGGTCCACCGTCCATGCCCGTCCCCCTAGACATCCCGCTTCACCCCGTCAGTCTGCCTTGTCCGGGCGGCTTGCGTCAGCCGGGGGAGATACCGATTGCAAGGCGACACGCAATCCTCACCCGCCGGACTCCGCGAGCAGGACCAGCTCGTGCCGGAACGACTCCGCGAGCAGGTCCGCGTCCTCGGCACCGGAGTTGGTGAACACGCTCACGGTGTGGCCGCGGGCGCAGCCGCCCAGGGCGAAGGTGACCGTGTCGTCCGGCGGGATCATGGGGACCAGGCTGATCCGGTGCAGCGGGCGGCCCGCCAGGGTGCGGCCGGTCTCGCGCAGGTGGACGTAGGTGCAGGCGGCGGGGGCGTAGGCGGGGGCGAAGAGGCGGCCGCGGGCGAGTGCCTGGGCGGGGCCGGGGAGAGCGGTGACGGCCGACTCGAGCAGTTTCTCCGCCCTGCCGAGGGGGCGGGTGACGGTGGTGAGGAGTCCGGCGCAGGCCCGGAGCCGGGCGGTGGGGTCGGGCAGGGTGACGGGTGCGGGCAGCCGGACGTTGCAGAACGCGTTGCCGAGGAAGTCGCCGCGGTCGGCGGGGCGTTGGTCCACCGGGACCGACAGCCACACCGGTCCGGCGGCTTCGGCGGCCTCGGCGCCCTGGGTGAGGTCGACGGGGCCGGCGGTCAGCAGGCAGGAGCGCAGCACGCCGGAGACGGCCGCCAGGAACACGGTGTTGGTGGTCGCCCCGGGGTGCCGCCGCGCGGCCCGCACCAGCTCCGCGGGCAGGTCCAGGACCGCGTACGCGGTCCGCCGCTCGCCCTTCCCGGGCAGTGGCACCGCCAGGCCGGCGGCCAGCAGGCCCGGTTGGCCGCCGGCCGCGGGGGCCCGGCGCAGCTCGCCCGGACCGGCCGCCGCGGCGCCGGCGTCCACCGGGCCGCAGCCGTCCAGGAGGGCGCGCAGCAGGGTGGTCAGCGACCGGCCGTCGAGCAGGCTGTGGTGCATGCGGAAGAGGAGGGTGAACCCGGCTGCCGAGGGGTCGTGGAGGAGATGGAGGTTCCAGGGCGGTTCGCCGCCGGGGAACGGGCGGTGGAACCAGTCCCGTACGGCGTCCTGGAGCGTCGCCGTGCCCGTGTCGCGGACCTGCCCGGCGGGGTCGTGGCCGGCGGCCGGCGTCTCCCAGCGGTGCCGGCGCGACCATCCCGACAGCGGCCGCCGCTCGTCCCGTACCAACTGCCCGGCCAGCCGCGGCAGCCCGGCCCACCGTTCCCGCACCAGCGTGTGCAGTTCGGCGAGTTGGGGAGGCGGCCCGGTGAAGTCCAGCGCGATCCCGGCGTTGGGCGGGCCGAACGGCCAGCGGGCCATCCCCTCCTCCATGAAGGGCAGATGCGGTCCGGGCATGAGGCGGCTCCTGTCGTGGCGGACGGCGGTCCCTGCGCCGCTCGTGGCGGACGGCGGTCCCTACGCCGCCCAACGCCCGCCCACGACCCCCGGTCACGCCCGCCGCGGCCCGCGCCCGGCAGCCGCCCACGCCCCCGGTCACGTCAGCCCACCGTCTGCGTCCGCGCAACCCCTGCCCACGCCCCCGGTCCCGCCCGTCCGCCCGCCCCACACCCCCTGCTCCCACCCCCACCCGGTCAACCCGTCGCCCCGTAAGTCACCACGAAGGGGTTGTTTCCCGCCCGTTGCCAGTCGCGTGAGGCGGGGCGGCGTCGTTGTACCGATGCCCGTCTCCCCACACCCACGGTCCCCGCCAACCGACGGGCGCCCCGACGCCGCTCAGGAACAGGAAACGCTCATCGTGCCTGGCACCAGCTCCGCCGCCCCCTCCTCCGCGCCCCCGCACCGCCGTGCGCGGCCGGCGCACATCGCCCTGGTGAACCTGCCGATGCAGGGGCATGTGAACCCGACCCTGGGAGTGGTGGAGGAGCTGGTGCGCCGGGGCCACCGGGTCACGTACGCCATCACCGAGGAGTTCACGCACGCGGTGAAGGCGGCCGGCGCCGAGCCCGTCGTCTACCCGGTGGAGAGCGACGGCTCGGACGCGCCCGAGCGCCTCGCGGAGGGCTTCGCCCGCGCCGTCCACGCCTCGCTCGGCTCCCTCCCCGCGCTGACCAGGGCGTACGAACACGACCGCCCCGACCTGGTCCTGTACGACGTCTACGGCTTCGCGGGCCTGCTGCTCGGCGCCCGCTGGGGCGTGCCGACGGTCCTGTGCTCACCCACGCACATGGCCTACGACGGCCTGTTCCCCGAGTTCTTCGACGGCGCCGGCGGCCTCGCCGAACTCCCCGGGTACGACGCCCTGGCCGCCGCCTTCACCGAGCACGGTCTCGACCCCGCCCGCATCCACGAGGTCGAGCGGCCCGAGCAGGCGATCGCCTTCCTGCCCCGCGCCTTCCAGCGCCGGGCCGACACGGTTGCCGCCGGCCGTGTCGCCTACGTCGGCCCCGCCCTCGGCGACCGCTCCTACCAGGGCTCCTGGCAGCCGCCCCGCCCCGACGTGCCGGTGCTGCTGGTCTCCCTGGGCTCCCAGTTCACCCGGCGCCCGGAGTTCTACCGGGCGTGCGTCGAGGCCTTCGGCGACCTCCCGCTGCACGTCGTGATGGCCGTCGGCCCGGACGTCACCTCGGAGGTGCTCGGCCCGCTGCCGGCCCACTTCGAGGTGCACGCGCACGTGCCGCAACTGGCCGTGCTCGCGCACGCGTCCGTCTTCGTCACCCACGCCGGGATGGGCGGCACGATGGAGGCCGTCGAGCACGGGGTGCCGATGGTGGCGATCCCGCAGATGGCCGAGCAGCGCGTCAACGCCGGCCGGATCGAGGAGCTCGGGCTGGGCGTGCACCTGCCGCGCGAGCAGGTGACCGCGCGGGCGCTGCGGGAGGCGGTGCTGCGGGTGGCCGAGGACCCGGCGGTGCGCGCCGGGGTCGACGCCCTGCGTACGGAGCTCGGACGGGCGGGCGGCGCACCGGCCGCCGCCGACCTCGTCGAGGACGCTCTCGCCGCCGACCTCGTCGAGGACGCCCCCGGAGCGGACCTCGTCGAGGACGCCCCCGGAGCGCTGGGAGCGGGCCGGTGAGTCACGCGACCCTGAGGGCCCTGGCCGCCCCGACGGCCCCGGCCCAGACGGCCCCCGCCGCGGCGCCGTCGCACCACCACCGCCCCCACCTCTACAGCCGCCCGGTCCGGATGAGCGACCTGGACCCGATGAACCACGTGAACAACGTCCGGCTCCTGGAGATGATCCAGGACGCCCACGTGGACTTCTTCTACCTCCAGCGCGGGCACCCCGGGCAGCCCGGCCAGGCCGTGAGCGTCCGGGTGATCTACGCCCGCCACGAACTCGACTACACCGAGGCCCTCGACCTCCGCCCGGAACCGGCCGTCATCAGCACCACCGTGGGTACCGTCCGCCGCACCTCCTTCGAGCTGACCAGCCGGATCACCCGGGGCGACCGGGTGTTCTGCACCTGCGTGAGCACCTGCGTCGCCTACGACCCGGTGGCCCGGCGCACCCGCAGGCTGGAGGAGGACGAGCTGGCCGTGCTGGCGAGGCACGCGGCCTGCGACTGCCGCCCGTCCGCCTGACGAACCGTCACTCCGAGAGCTGACGGTTCGTCAGATCGGCGCTACCGTGAGCGCCATGGACACCCAGGACGGCACCTTCCCGCTGATCATCTCCGTCGACGACCACACCGTGGAGCCGCCGGACGTCTGGCAGTCCCGCCTCCCGAAGAAGTACCTGGACACCGGGCCCCGCATAGTCCGGGCCCCGCTGAGGGAGATGAGCTTCCTCGGCGGCCGCTTCAAGCCGGTCATGGGCAGGCCGGGCGAGGACGGCCCGACGGGCGACTGGTGGATCTACGAGGACCTGCACCGCCCCCTCACCCGCCTCGACACCGCCGTCGGCTACTCCCGCGACGAGATCAAGCTCGAAGTGATCACGTACGAGCAGATGCGGGCGGGGTCGTACGACGTGCCGCAGCGGCTCGCCGACATGGACGTCAACCACGTCCAGTCCGCGCTCTGCTTCCCGACCTTCCCGCGCTTCTGCGGGCAGACCTTCACCGAGGCCAAGGACCGCGAACTCGCCCTGCTCTGCGTGCAGGCGTACAACGACTGGATGGTCGAGGAGTGGTGCGGCCCGCTGGCGCAGGGCCGTCAGATCCCCCTCGCCCTCATCCCGCTCTGGGATGCCGAACTGGCCGCCGCCGAGGTCCGCCGCAACGCCGCCCGCGGCGTCCGCGCCGTCGCCTTCTCCGAGATACCCCCGCACCTCGGGCTCCCCTCCGTCCACACCGACGACTGGGACCCCTTCCTCGCCGCCTGCGACGAGACCGGCACGGTCGTCGCCATGCACATCGGCTCCAGCAGCCGGATGCCCTCCACCTCCGCCGACGCCCCGCCCGCCGTCGGTTCCACCATCACCTTCGCCAACTGCTGCTTCTCGATGGTCGACTGGCTGATGAGCGGCAAGTTCGAGCGCTTCCCCCACCTCAAGGTGATGTACGCGGAGGGCCAGATCGGCTGGATCCCCTACATCCTGGAACGCGCCGACGTCGTCTGGGAGGAGAACCGCGCCTGGGGCGGCGTCGCCGACAAGGTCACCCGCCCGCCCTCCGAGCTGTTCGCCGAGCACGTCTACGGCTGCTTCTTCGACGACGCCTTCGGCCTGCGCAACCTCGACGCGATCGGCGTCGGCAACGTGCTCTACGAGACCGACTACCCGCACTCCGACTCCACCTGGCCGAAGTCCCGGGAGGTCGGAGAGGCCCAGATGGGCCACCTGGCCCCGGACGCGGTGGAGCGGATCGTACGGGGCAACGCGATCGACCTGCTGGGGCTGACGGCGGACGGACTGTGGGCGGGACCGGGCACGGCCTCGTGAGGACCGTGCCCGGCCCTGCACCGCACCGCACGGGGAGGGCCCGGCCGTGACCGTCCCGCACCCGGGTTCGCGACCGCGGGCGCGGGACGGCCCTGTCCTGCCTGCCGGCGTCAGCCGAAGAACACCGAGGAGATCTTGTTGTCGAAGCCGATTGACGCCAGGTCGGCGATGTCGCCCTGGACCACCTTGGACTCGCCCTTGCAGTCCTTCTCCGACCAGATCTTCAGGGTTCCGGACGCCCGGAGGGAGGAGGCGGCGTCGTCGCGGGCCACGTTCTGGCAGCCGGAGCCGGCCAGGCCCTCGGAGGGGTCGCCGAAGTTCGTCTCGTCGGAGAGGACGACGCTGCTCGCGGCGGCCGAACCGGTCCCGGTGCCCCCGGTGTCTCCCTGGTTCTGGTCCTGGACGCCCGCCTTCCTGCCGTCCGGCGTCACGCCGAACCAGGTGCCGCCCACGCCCTGCCCGTTGGTGTCGCCGGGCTTGAGGTCCTTGCTGAAGCGGTAGACCGGCCAGCCGCCGATCGTCACCTGGAGGTTGCCGTCGGCGCGCTTGACCACGCCGACGGCGGACTTCTTCACACCGTCGATGAAGATCTTGCCGCCGGGGGCGACGACGACGGGCGGCCAGGTGGTCGCGCACGCGTCGTTGCAGTTGGACCTGGACGGGTTCGGGGTGTCCTTGTCGAAGCGGTAGAGGGTGAAGCCCGCACCGTTGACGACGACCGGGTTCAGGTTCCCCGCCTTGGCCGCGCTCAGCTGCACCCACTTCTTGGCGGCCGGGGTCACCGCCGGCTTGCCGGCGGCGGGGGCCCAGTCCCCCGTCTTCGGGGTGGCGTTGTGCTGCTTCGCGGTGCCGCTGCCGAAGTGCAGGCTCTGCAGCGCGGCGCCGACGCCGTTCCCGGCCGCCGAGGCGGCGTCGGCGGCCTGGTCGGTGCCGTTGCACGCGGTCAGCAGCAGGGACGCGGCGACCGCGGTGGCGGCCAGCGCGGCGATGCGGTTGCGGATCATTTCGGTCTCCCCGTGTCCGATGCGACCCGGAACTCCCGGGTCGTCACCGGCCAGTACGAGGCCCGGTCGGGCCGCCCTCACCCGGTGACGCGCCTGAGACACGACCACGACGACTCCGGGTCAATCAGTCAGAGAGGCGGACATTCTTCACCGTACGATCAACGCCCCCGGCTCTTGTCTGACGGAGCGTCAGGCAAGACGATGGCTCCGGCAGAGCTGATGTGACGGTCCATCAGATTCCATGAGCTGCAGGAGGGCGTGTGTCCATCCAGGGCCCGCCGGACGGGCGTCCGGCGTACGGGATACAACTCCCCGTCCAGTCCCAGTCCACCATCTACGCCGAGGGCTGGGAGGCCGGGGCCGGGGTCGAGGACCTCGTCGCGATCGCCCGGGCCGTCGAGGCCGCGGGCTTCGCGTACCTCGCCGTCTGCGACCACGTGGCGATCCCGCACCGGCTCGCCGAGGCCATGAGTACGGTCTGGTACGACCCGGTGGCCACCCTCGCCCATCTGGCCGCCGTCACCGAGCGGGTACGGCTGCTCAGCCATGTCGCCGTCGTGGCCCTGCGCCACCCCCTGCTCTCCGCCAAGCAGTACGCGACCCTCGACCACCTCTCCGGCGGGCGGCTGATCCTCGGGGTCGGGGCCGGGCACGTGGCGGAGGAGTTCGAGGTGCTCGGGGTGGACTTCGGGCAGCGGGGGGCGGTGCTCGACGAGGCGATCGACGCGTTGCGCGCCGCGCTCGGGCCGGATGAGTTCCCCACCCACCACGGCAAGTTCTACGACTTCGAGGGGCTCGGGCAGCGGCCCCGGCCCGCGCAGGAGCGGGTGCCGGTATGGGTCGGCGGGTCCTCGCCGGCCGCGGTGCGGCGGGCCGCGCTCAAGGGTGACGGCTGGCTCCCGCAGGGCGACCCGAGGGACCGGCTTCCGGCGCAGATCGCCCGGCTGCGGCGCCTGCGCGAGGAGGCGGGCATCGGGGAGCCGATCACCGTCGGCGCGATCGCCGAACCGCTGTACGTCGGCACCCCGGACTGGGCGGTCGGCCGCCGCACCCTCAGCGGTGCCCCCGAGGCCCTCGCCGAGTCGCTGCGGGCCTACGGCGAGATGGGCGTGCACCAGATCCAGGTGCGGTTCCGCAGCCGGAGCCGGGCCGAACTCATCGACCAGATCGAGGCGTTCGGGGCGGATGTCGCGCCCCTTCTCACCTGAGGGAGGCAGTGGCATGGGCAAGCTGGACGGGCGGGTCGTCATCGTCACCGGGGCGGCGCGCGGACAGGGCGAGCAGGAGGCGCGGCTCTTCGTCGCGGAGGGCGCGAGAGTCGTCGTCGCCGATGTGCTGGACGACCAGGGCGAGGCCCTCGCCAAGGAGATCGGGGCGGCCTACGTCCACCTGGACGTGGGCGTGGAGGCGGAGTGGCAGGCCGCCGTCGCCGCCGCGAAGAAGGCGTACGGCCGCCTCGACGGGCTGGTGAACAACGCGGGCATCCTGCGCTTCAACGCGCTCGTGGACACGCCCCTGGCCGAGTTCATGCAGGTCGTGCAGGTCAACCAGGTGGGCTGCTTCCTGGGCATGAAGACGGTCGCGCCCGAGCTGGACGACGGCGGGACCATCGTCAACACGGCCTCCTACACCGCGCTGACCGGGATGGCGGCGGTAGGCACCTACGCCGCCACCAAGCACGCGGTGCTCGGGCTCACCCGGGTCGCCGCACTGGAGCTCGCCGACCGGCGGATCCGCGTCAACGCGATCTGCCCCGGCGCCATCGACACCGCGATGTCCAACCCGGCGCGCCTCGACCCCACCGCCGACCCGGCGGAGATGAGCCGGGCGCTGGACGAGCTGTACCGCAAGCTCGTGCCGCTGGGCCGGATCGGGCGGGCCGAGGAGGTGGCCAGGCTGGCGCTCTTCCTGACCTCGGACGACTCGTCGTACATCACCGGGCAGCCGTTCGTGATCGACGGGGGCTGGCTGGCCGGGGTCAGCGTCATCTGACGGAGATCTGACGGACCGTCATCTCTTGACGTTTCTGACGCAACGTCAGAAAGTCGTAGCACTCATAAGGACCACAGGGACAACCTGGACTTGGGACGGTGAACCGCCTTGGAATTCGGGCTCTTTGTACAGGGATACGTGGGCAAGCGAGCCGAGACCGACCCGCTGGCCGAGCACAAGGCACTGATGGAGGAGACCGAGTACGTCATCCAGGCGGACCAGTCCGGCTTCAAGTACGCCTGGGCCTCCGAGCACCACTTCCTCGACGAGTACTCGCACCTGTCCGCCAACGACGTGTACCTGGGCTACCTCGCCCACGCCACCGAGCGGATCCACCTCGGCTCCGGGATCTTCAACCCCCTCGCCCAGGTCAACCACCCCGTGAAGGTCGCCGAGAAGGTCGCCATGCTCGACCATCTCACCGGCAACCGCTTCGAGTTCGGCAGCGGACGGGGGGCCGGCTCCCACGAGATCCTCGGATTCATCCCCGGTGTGACCGACATGAACTACACCAAGGAGATCTGGGAGGAGACCATCGCCGAGTTCCCCAAGATGTGGCTCCAGGACGAGTACGTCGGCTTCCAGGGCAAGCACTGGCAGCTGCCGCCGCGGAAGGTGCTGCCGAAGCCGTACGGCAAGTCGCACCCCGCGATGTGGTACGCGGCCGGGTCGCCGCCGTCGTACGCCATGGCCGCGAGGAAGGGGCTCGGCGTGCTGGGGTTCAGCATCCAGAAGGTCTCCGACATGGAGTGGGTGCTGGAGCAGTACAAGACGGCGATCGTGAACGCCGAGCCGGTCGGGGACTTCGTCAACGACAACGTCATGGTGACGACGACGGCGATCTGCGCGCCGACCCACGACGAGGCGATCCGGATCGCGGCCTCCGGCGGACTGCACTACCTGCCGTCCCTGGTGTTCCGGTACCACGACACCTTCCCGCGGCCCGAGGGCTTCCCGGTGTGGCCGGAGACGCTGCCGGAGTACACGCCGGAGTTCGTGGAGCTCCTGGTCGAGGAGGAGCTGCTGATCTGCGGCGACCCGGACGAGGTGCTGCGGCAGTGCAAGCGGTGGGAGCAGGCGGGGGCGGACCAGCTGAGCTTCGGGCTGCCGGTGGGGGTGCCGAAGGAGGAGACGCTGCAGACGATCCGGTTGATCGGGGAGCACGTGATTCCGAAGATCGACACGGATCCGGTGCACCGGACTACGCGGTTCCGTCAGGGGGCTTGAGGTCTCGTCGGCGGGTGCGGGTGCGTTGTGGCTGGTCGCGCAGTTCCCCGCGCCCCCAAAGAAACAGGTCGGTCACCGCAGCGCTTGCCGAGGAGGCAAGGTTCATGCTCGATCACGTCATAAAGGGGGCGACGGTCGTCGACGGGACCGGGGCACCCGGCTTCGTCGCCGACGTCGGTATCCGTGACGGCCGTGTCGCCGTCATCGGCGCTGTCGCCGAGGAATCCCGTACCAGCGAGGACGCCGCCGGGCTGGTGCTGGCGCCTGGGTTTGTCGACCCCCACACGCACTACGACGCCCAGCTCTTCTGGGACCCCTACGCCACCCCTTCCCTCAACCACGGGGTGACGACCGTCGCCGCCGGCAACTGCGGTTTCACGCTCGCCCCGCTGAATCCCGCCCGGCCCGCCGACGCCGACTACACCCGCCGCATGATGTCCAAGGTCGAGGGCATGTCGCTGGTCGCGCTGGAGGAGGGGGCGCCCTGGAGCTGGAGCGGTTTCGGGGAGTACCTGGACGCCCTCGAAGGGCGGATCGCCGTCAACGCCGGGTTCATGGTGGGGCACTGTGCGCTGCGCCGGTACGTGATGGGGGCGGACGCGGTCGGCGGGCAGCCCAGTGAGGAGCAACTGGCCGAGATCGTACGGCTGTTGCACGAGGCGATGGACGCCGGCGCGTGGGGGTTCTCCACCACGCAGTCCAGCACCCACTCCGACGGGGACGGGCAGCCGGTGGCCTCCCGGCACGCGCTCCCCGCCGAGCTGCTGGCCCTCTCGAAGGCCGTCGGGGAGCACGAGGGGACGCAGATCGAGGCGATCGTCGCCGGGTGCCTCGACCAGTTCAGCGACGCCGAGATCGAGCTGTTCGCCGAGATGAGCGCGGTGGCCGGGCGGCCCCTGAACTGGAACGTGCTGACGGTCGACGCCGCCGTGCCGGAGCGGGTGCCGCGGCAGCTCCAGGCCAGCGAGCGGGCCCGGAAGGCGGGCGGCAGGGTGGTCGCGCTGACCATGCCGATCCTCACGCCCATGAACATGTCGCTCGGGACCTTCTGCGCGCTGAACCTCATCCCCGGATGGGGTCCGATCCTCGGGCTGCCGGTTCCGGATCGGATCGAGAAGCTGCGCGACGCGGACGTACGGGCCGAGATGACGGAGCGCGCGAACAGCAAGGAGGCCGGGGTCTTCCGGCGGCTCGCCGACTTCGGGCGGTACGTCGTCGGGGACACGTACAGCGAGGCGAACGCCGGGCTGTCGGGCCGGGTGGTACGTGACATAGCACAGGAGCGAGGCCAGGACCCCTTCCACGCCCTGGTCGAGATCTGCGCCGCCGACGACCTCCGTACCGTCCTGTGGCCCATGCCCACCGACAACGACCCCGCCTCCTGGGCACTGCGCGCCGAGACCTGGCAGCACGAGGACGTGATGCTGGGCGGGTCGGACGCGGGGGCGCATCTGGACCGGATGTGCGGGGCGCCGTACACCACCCGGTTCATCGGGGACTGTCTGCGCGGCCGGAAGCTGCTCGGGCTCGAACAGGCCGTGAAGATGCTGACCGACGATCCCGCCCGGCTCTTCGGGCTGCGGGAGCGAGGGCGGATCGCGGAGGGCTGGCATGCGGACCTCGTGCTCTTCGACCCGGAGCGGATCGCCGCCGGCCAGGCCACCCTGGTGCACGACCTGCCGGGAGACAGTCCGCGCCTGGACTCGAAGGCGATCGGGGTGCGGGCGGTCTGGGTCAACGGCGTCGAGGCGATCCGGGACGACGTGGTGAGCGGTGCCGTACCGGGGAGGGTGCTGCGGTCCGGGCGGGACACCAGGACGGTGAGCACCCGGTGAATGCGGGGGCGGACGGGCAGCGGCTGTTCGTCGGGGGGCGGTGGGTGGACCCCGACGACGGGCACTACGAGGTCGTCGACCCGGCGACCGAGGGGACCGTGGGCTGGGCGCCGGAGGCCTCCCGGGAGCAGGTGCTGGCCGCCTGTGCGGCCGCCCGGGAGGCGTTCGGGGCCTGGTCGCGGACGCCCGCGGGGGAGCGGGCGGCGGTGCTCGGCCGGGCCGCCGACATCATCCGCGGGCGGCTGGGCGCGTACGCGGACCTCGCCCGCGCCGAGACGGGCGCGACCACCGGCACCGCCCGGGCGATGCAGGTGGGGGTGGCCGCGGCCCGGTTCCGGCGGTACGCGACCGTCGAACCGGCCGAGTGGGCGATCCCGCCGCAGATCAACGAGGCCGGGCCGATGGGGAAGGCCGGGGTCATGGGGGCGCTGGCCGTGCGCCAGCCGGTCGGGGTGGTCAGCTGCATCACCTCGTACAACAACCCGTGGGCCAACCCGGCGGGCAAGGTCGCGCCGGCGCTGGCGATGGGCAACACGGTGGTCGTGAAGCCCGCCCCGCAGGACCCCCTCTCCGTCTACCGGATGGCGGAGGCGCTGGAGGCGGCGGGCGCCCCGCCGGGCGTGGTGAACGTCGTCTCCGGGCGGGACGTCGGGGTCGGCGAGGCCGTCGTGGCCTCCCCGGACGTCGACATGGTGAGCTTCACCGGCTCCACGGCCGTCGGGCAGCGCATCGCCGAGGTGTGCGGGCGGGACATGAAAAGGCAGTTGATGGAGCTCGGCGGGAAGGGCGCGGCGGTCGTCCTCGACGACGCGGACGTCGGTTCGGCGGTGGCGGGGATCGGCACCACCTTCTCCTTCTACAGCGGGCAGATCTGTACGGCGCCCACCCGGGTGCTGGTGCAACGGGGCCTGTACGAACGGCTGGTGGACGGACTGGCCGGGTACGCGGGCCGGTTGACGGTGGGCGACCCGGCCGCGCCGGACACGGTGGTCGGGCCGGTGATCAGCGCGGAGCACCGGGCGCGCGTCGAGTCGTACGTCGAACTCGGCAGGAAGGAGGGCGCGACGGTGGTGGCCGGCGGCGAACGACCGCCGCTGGAGCGGGGGTTCTACGTCTCGCCCACCGTCCTCGCCGACTGCACCAACGACATGCGCGCGGCCCGTGAGGAGATCTTCGGCCCGGTGGTCTCCGTCGTCCCCTTCGACGACGAGGAGGAGGGCATCGCCCTCGCCAACGACTCCGACTACGGCCTCATCGACTACGTCTGGTCGGGCGACGTGGCCCGTGCCTTCCGGGTGGCCCGGCGGCTGCGGGCGGGCGGCGTCGGGATCAACACCGTCGGCCGGAACATGGAGGCGCCGTTCGGCGGGTTCAAGAAGAGCGGGGTCGGCCGTGACGTGGGCTCCTACGCCCTGCACGCCTACAGCGAGGTGCAGGCGATCGTCTGGCCGGGGTGACGTTATGTCAAAAGGTGCGCGACGACTGCCCGTTGGGGCCGTAAGGGGTATTACGGGAGGGCAAAGAAGGCGAAAGGTGTTTCGCTCGCGGGGGACGAGTCCGTAGCGTCCGGGGTGCAGGGGGGACGGCAGGTTTCCGGTTGCCGGCCCTGACCGCCCCCTTCCCTGAACACGCACGGATCCCGTTCGGAGACCCCCCTTCATGAAGCACGTCAAGAGACTCGTCCTGACCACCACGGCCGTCGCCGCCGCGGCGGCCGCCACCCTGCTCGGCACGACGGCCGTCCAGGCCGCGTCCGCGAAGCCCGCCGCCCTCCCGGCCGTCCACGCCCCCGCCGCGCTCGCCGTGCCCGACGGCAACAAGCTGACCGGCGTCTACTCCGCGCACGGCGTGCAGACCTACACCTGCACCGACGGTGCCTGGAAGCTCCTGGAGCCCGCCGCCACCCTCTCCGACAAGAGGGACCGCGCCCACCGCCCGGTCGCCCTGCACTCCCGTGGCCCGGTCTGGGTCTCCACGGTCGACGGCAGCGCCGTCAACGCCTCCGCGATCGCCACGTCCGCGAAGGACGGCGCCGTCCCCGAGCTGCTCCTGAAGGCCACGGCCACCCGCGGCGCCGGGACCTTCGAGGGCGTCACCTACGTCCAGCGCCTGGACACGGAGGGCGGCGTGGCCCCGGCGGCCGCGTGCACGGGCACGGACCAGATCTCGGTGCCGTACTCGGCGACGTACGCCTTCTACAAGGCGGCCTGACCCCCCTCAGTCCGTGAGGTCGACCCGGATCGTCAGCAGCTGCGTCCCCAGCGCCTTCACGGCCATGCTGTTGCCCTTGGGCAGGGTGCGCAGCCGGGCGACCGGGTCGTCGTCGGGCAGCAGGTGGGCGGTGCCGTGGTGCCACCGCCCGCCGATCCGCACCCGCACCCGCGGGTCGGCCTGGATGTTCCGCACGTACTGGGACTTCGTCCCGAACTCCGACACCAGCCAGAAACTCTCCCCGACCCGCCGCCCGCCGAGCGGCGTCCGCCGCGGCTGCCCGGAGACGCGTCCGGTGGTCTCCAGCAGGGTCTGGAAGGGCATCAGCCGGGTCAAGGGGTTGGCGATGTACCGCTGGAAGGCGGTGGTGGCACGGAATCTGCGCTCGGACATGGTTCCTCGGTCTCCCGTTCTGCCGTACTCCGGTGACGACGATGCCCTTCAATGTCTCTCACGCTTGTCCGACGAGAGACGGTGGGCCCGTGCGGATCGTGACCTGGAACCTGTGGTGGCGCTTCGGGCCCTGGGCCGAACGGCAGAAGGCGATCCTCGCCGTGCTGCGCGAGCTGCGGCCGGACGTGGTCGGCCTCCAGGAGGTGTGGGCCACGGACGGCGAGAACCTCGCCGAGTGGCTCGCCGGTGAACTCGGCCTGCACTGGGCCTGGGCCGCCTCCCCGGCCTCCGAGCGCTGGCAGCGGCGGATCGGGGAGCCGGGCACCGAGATCGGCAACGCGGTGCTCAGCCGCTGGCCGGTGGTGGAGACCGAGGTGCTGCGCCTGCCGGCGCCACCGGAACTCGACGACGGCCGCCTCGCGCTCTACGCCCGCCTCGCGGCCCCCGCCCACCCCGTCCCCTTCTTCACCGTCCACCTGACCTCCCAACTGCACCTGTCGGCCGTACGCGTCCAACAGGTCACCGCCCTGGCCGAGTTCGTCGCCGCCCACCGCGCGGGCACCGGCTTCCCGCCCGTCGTCACCGGTGACTTCAACGCCTGGCCGGACTCCGACGAGATCCGCCGCTTCTGCGGGACCCGCACCGCGCCCCTGGTCCCCGGCCAGGTCTTCTTCGACGCCTGGGAGTACGCCGACCCGGCCGCCCCCTCCGCCACCTGGGACAACACCAACCCGTACGTCGCGCCGGGCCTCGGCCCCAGCGTCCGCGTCGACTACATCCACGTCGGCGCCCCGGCCGGCCCCGGCGGCCTCGGCACGGTGCTGGCCGTACGGCGGGCCGGGGACGGCCCGGTCGACGGGGTGTGGCCGTCGGACCACGCGGCGGTCGTCGCGGACCTGGCGGACGGGGGAACGGCGGGGTCAGTGTCCGGCGGGTGACTTCAGCAGGTCGATGAGGGCGTTGAAGGCCTCGGCGCGGACGGTGACCACGGCTCGGGGCGGGTCGGCGTCGGCGAGTCGGATGGCGGTGGAGGTAGCGGATATGTGGACGCAAGCCTCGCCTTCTTGGCAGTACGACGACTTCCGCCAGCGGCGCGTGGACATACCGGCTCCTTTACAGGTTCTGGATGATGGCGTGGATCAGGTCCCGGGACTTCGGAGGGCTGAGGGCGGTGACTTCGACGACGTCCAGGAGGCGTCGGTACTTCTCCAAGTGGGCCTCGGCGTCGAGCAGTACAGGACCGTGGAACTGGTCGAGTTGCACGGTGTCCAGCTCCGCCACGGGTCCGCAGAGGTAGTTGATGGACTGGCCTGATCCCGGGAAGGCCCCGACGTCGAATGGAAGCACCCGAAGGGTGACGTGATCCCGCAGGCTCATGTCGATCAGGTGTCTGAGCTGCTGCCGGGCAACCTGTCGACCACCGACCCGCATGTGCAGGGCCGCTTCGTGGATCACGGTGCTGTACGGATTCGGGTCTTCCCGAAACACCACGTCCTGGCGCTTGATGCGGTGTGAGACCCGGTGCTCTACCTCCGGCGGAGTGGGAGTCGGGATCGCCCGGCTGAAGATCTCCCGGGCGTGCTCACTGATCTGGAGCATGCCCGGAACGTGTGAGGTGAAGGCGGTGCGGATGGCCGTCGCGTGGTGCTCCAGTTCGGCGAGGGTGAGCAGCCCCGACGGAAGTACCTCGCGGTAGGCGTCCCACCACCAGCCACGCGTCTTCTCCGCGGCCATGCCCGCCAAGGCGTCGATGTAGGGCTGGTTCGTGCACGAGTAGATGTGGGCCATCGCCCGGATGCGGTCGGGGCTCACTCCGAACCTGGCTGACTCCACATTGCTGAGTTGACCCGAACTGGTACCGAGCATCTGTGCGGCCTCGGTGGAGGTCAGTCCTGCCCGTTCACGGAGTTTGCGCAGCTCGGTGGCGAGTCGGACGCGTCGGGCCGTCGGCGCGGGCCTTGGCGTCATGAGTGTTCCTCCTGGCGGACGTACAGCGAGCTTGTCACTCACACGAGGGAGATGAGGCCGAGATCCTTCGAAAGCTCGCAAAGCTGCTTTGCGGTACCTCTGTCGTCATTCCTGGGCGCCCCACCTGGAAGCGCACCGTGGGACGCCACGGCACAGACACCAGGCACCTGTCGAACTCCCCTCAGCGACCGGAGACTTCCGATGGTCACCGTATCCCCGTCCTGGAACTGCACCCTGCACCTTCCGCACGATCCACGCGCACCGGGTATCGCACGGGGCACCCTGAGACTGATTCTCGCCGCGCATGAGATGCCTGAGCTCACCCCCCACCGCTGAACTCGTGGCGGCGGAACTGCTGGCCAGCGCGCACTGTCATACACAAGGGCCCTATGCCCTCCGCCTCCGCTCGGCCGAGCCCGGTCGTCTCCGCGTGGCCGTCTGGGACACGGACCCGCACGTTCCGCCCGGCTTCTCGAACGCGCCCGCGCCGCCGCCCCCACCCGACGCCGAGCACGGCCGCGGACTCCCACTGGTGCGGGCCTGCGCGGACACCTGGGGTGCGTCGGAACTCCGTGAGCTCGGCAAGCTGCTGTGGGCCGAGTGCGGAGGCGGGGCGGCGGCGTGGTGACCAGGGCCATACTGGGAGGTGGAGCGATGTCCGTCCGTCAGGAGCTGATCATGAGCGCACAGCCCGAGCACGGCTGGGGAGCGATGCCCCTCCCGGAGATCCGGACCGTGGACGACCTGCGCAGTGCGCTCAGCCGCTATGGCTTCCCGGGCGACCGCGAGCGCTTCGAGGAGGAACTGGCGGCCGCCATAGGAGCATCTCCGACCAACGACTTCGCCGGCGCCGCAGCCGTGGTCCGGGCCTACCGGCACCGGGTCCTGATCAGAAACTCGCCCGAGATCATGACGGCGCTGGAAGACGCGCGAGCCGGAGGCGGCGGCGCGTGAGCGAAGTCCCGTTGGAAGAGAGCCCGCCAGGAAGGCGTTCGGCGACCTGACGGAAGGGGAGCGGGAACTGGTCCGGGAGGCGCTCGCCGCAATCGCCCGCGATCCGGCGGTGGGCCGCGAGATCCCTGGGTGGCGGCCTCCGTCCGTGGAGTACACGTACACCACGCCACTCGTCCGTGACTCGGCCGAGGCGATCACGGTCGTATACACGCACACCCCAGGCATGGGGGTGACCGTCGTGTACTACTTCCGTGATCCACAGGTGGTGGACTGAGCAGTTCTTCCGCCCGCTCACCGCTCCCAACCGGGAAAGGCGGCCCGTTTTCGTGTCCCGGGCTCATCACCAGAGGCCGTTGGGCTCCCGTCCGGCCGCCCGGAGCAGGATGTGGCGCGTGGAACCCATCCCGTACTTGTCGACGTCACTGGAGAGTCCGGCCACGTCCAGGAGAAGCGGCCGGATGTCGACCCCGGCGTCCATGGCCTGCCCGCACAGATCGTTCAGGGCGACCATCATGTCCCGGGTGTCCAGGCCCTGGTCCTCGACCGACATCTCCAGCAGCCGCCGCCGGAAGCCCTGGGGGGTCGGTTCCAAGGGCAGCGTCGTCGCCCAGCCGAACCAGCGACACCGCTCCAGGAGGGCTCGCAGGTCGGCCCGGACGCCGTCGTCGCCCTCCTCGTAGCGGGAGAGCACCTCCCTCAGGGCCGCCTCGGCCTCCGGCCGGATCCCCGCCTCGTCCAGCGGATGCGGGCCCTCCCGCATCGTCCGCACCCAGTCGGGGTCGGTGACATCCACCGGCCCCCTCGCGATGGGCTCGACGCACGCGTCGATCAGTGCGACCCGTTCCGCAAGCTCCGCCAGTTCCCCCATGGCAGCCCCTTCCCCCTCCACCCGTCAGGCGAGGTGTTCCACCGGGGCCGGCCAAAGGCCCTGCTCAGAGAGGTGCAGCACGAGGGCCGCGATGTTCCAGGCGTCGTCCTCGCCCCGATGGTGCCGGCCTTCGAGCCGCCGTCCGGCGATCTCCAGGGCCTGTGCCATGCCGGGGCGCTTGCGCAGACCGTACGCCTCGGTGAAGACCGCCTTGGCGTTGGTGTGACGGCGGCCGAAAGGGTAGGGCGTCCGCGTGGCCTGACACTGCCGGGTGAACTGGTGGCGGTCGTAGTCGCCCCAGCTCACCCACGGCCGGGCGCCCGCGCGGTGGTCGGCCGCCAGCAGCCGGCACGCTTCGGCGAAGGCGACCCCCTGGTCGACCTCGGGCTGGGTGAGGCCGGTCAGCTCCGTGCAGAACTCGCCGACCGTGGACCGGGCGGGCCGCACCAGGATCCGGTGCCGGGCGAGGCGCTCGCCGGCCGCCAGGTCGACGACGGTCAGCCCGATCTCGATGATCTCGCTGACCTCGCCGGGCGGCGGGGAACCGGCCCAGCAGGTCGCTTCGACGTCCACGACGTTGACGAGACCCGTGGCCCCGGTGCTGTCCATGGCGGGAAGCGTAGGGAGGCGCAGCGGTTGCGGCACCTGGTTTTCGCGGCAGTTCACCGCATACCCGCACCCTGGTGAGGGAGTGCGCGAATGGGACGATGCCCCGGTGAGCTACTTCTTGTACGAGCCCGTCGGTCCTGGTCGGCACCGGCAGCCTCTCCCGGAGCCCCGGCCGGCCGAGCCCGGAGAGTGGCCGAAGCTGGAGGCCGCGCTCGCCGTGGTCAACCGCGACGTGACGGCGACCTTGCCGGGGCAGGACGCGCTGATACTGATGGCCGAACCGCCTCAGCAGTCCCCGTCCACGGGTGGAACGGGTGGAGTCGACAGGGGACGGGTCTACGTGGCGATGCCCGACGGCCGTTGGCACGGCAACCAGGTGAACGCGCACGACCCGGAGGAGGGCGACCCGCTGGAGCCGGACGACGCGGACACGGTCCTGACCGTGGTCGCGGACGCCGCGCAGGAGACCGTCATGGAGCTGCTCTGGCAGGTCTGGCCGGTCTGCTGGGTACACAAGACCGGAGTGCACGTGCGTCCCGCGGGAACCGCCGCCGACTGGTACCCGGGTGCGACGGACGCGGAGGGCCCGCCGGTTTGGTGGTGCCGGGGCGGCCGGGAGGGCAACGGCCACGACGTGGCCCCGGTGGGCGAGCTGGCCGCCTCCTTGCCGGGCAAGGAGCGTCGCGCACTGCGGCGCAGCGAGCGCTGACAGGACGGCCGCCGGTAGCCGCGGGAGCACCCACCCGGGCCACTCGGGCGCCGGCCGGGGCGGGGTCGGCGGAACACGTATGCGGCTGCCCCGTTCACCAGGTGTCCCAGTGCAGCACCTCCTCCCTCGGGATGCGGCGGGCCGCGCGGAAGTCGGTGCCGAGAGTGAACGCCACCGGGATGAAGGCCGCCTGCATGACGTCGTCGTAGGGGATGCCGAGGACGCGGGCCGACTCCTTCTCGTGGACGAGGTTGCCGGTGGTCCAGCAGCTGCCGAGGCCGCGGGCGCGGGCGGCGAGCATGAAGCTCCAGACGGCGGGGAGGATGGAGCCCCAGGTGCCGGCCTGCTGCAGGACGGACGCGTCGTCGGTACGGCCCTCCACGCACGGCACGACGATCGCCGGGACCTCGTGGATGTGCTCGTAGAGATGGGCGGCGCCGGAGTACACCCGCTCCATGTGCGCCACGTCGGCCCGGCGCACGTCCCGTTCGGGGACGGGGGCGGAGACGCCCGGCATGCGCACCCCGTCGCGCCACACCTCGGCCAGCGCGGCCCGCCGCTCGGGGTCGGTCACGATCACGAAGTGCCACCGCTGGCGGTTGCGGCCGGTCGGGGCCTGGACCGCCAGGTCCACGCATTCCTCAAGTAGTCGGCGAGGTACGGGCCGGGTGAGGTCGAGGCGGTGACGGACCGCCCGGGTGGTGGAGAGGAGCTCGTCGGAAGAGAGGTCGAGAGTCATGCGTTGACCTTCGCGGAGCGTGCGGTGCGGCGACAACGCCGGACTTTCACTGGATGAAAACGCGGGGGCGAAATGGCCGAGAGCGTTGCCGGGCGGGTCTTCTCGGTGCTGGACGCGTTCGTGGGCGCGCCGGCCACGCTGCGCCTGACGGAGATCGCCCGCCGGACCGGGCTGCCGGTGCCGACGGCGCTGCGGATGGTGCGGGAGCTGGTCGCGTGGGGCGGGCTGGAGCGGGCGGCCGACGGCTCCTACCGCCTGGGCACCCGCATCCGCGCCCTCGGTGCCGCGGCTCCCTGCCCGCGCGGCCTGCTCGGCCTCTCGCTCCCCGCCCTGCGCACGCTCACCTCCCGCACCGGCGGCCACGCGGACATCGCCGTCCCCTCCGACGGCGCGGCCCTGTGCCTGGTCAGCGGCGAACGCCTGCCCCTGCACGCCACGGCGGCCGGCAAGATCCTCCTCGCCCACGGCCACGGCCCGCCGGCGGACGTACGGCGCCACACCCGCCACACGGTCACTGCCCCGGGCACCCTCGGCTCCCAGCTGATCCGCATCAGGGAGACCGGCCTGGCCACGGCCCACGAGGAGTACGTACTGGGCGAACTCTCCTTCGCCGCACCGGTGCTGCGGGACGGCCTGACGGTGGCGGCGGTCTTCGTCACCCTGCCCAGCAGCACGCCGTACGACCGCGTCGACGGCGCCCTCCGCGGGGCGGCCCGCACCATCGGCCGAGGACTCGCCGGCCCGCCACGATAGCCGCACAGCCGGTGCGCCCGGCTGGAGCCGTTGTCGCCCGGGGGCGTCAGGCCGGGTCGTCCCGCGGTGTGGACGAGGCGCGGCCGACGGACGGCATTCGGTGCCGGACGAACGCTCCCGCCCGTTCCCGACAAGTAAGGGGTGTGGTCGCGAGAGCGTGGCCGCGGAAGGGGACCCGATGGAACCGGACGACTCGGACGACGAGGATCTGCTCACCCGCTCGGCCCGGGATCCGGCGGCCTTCGAGCCGCTGGTCGAGCGGCACGCCGGTGTACTGCACGGCTATCTGACCCGCCGCGCGCCCGCCGTCGCCGACGATCTGCTGGCGGAGGTCTGGTTGCAGGCCTACGCGAGCCGCCGCACCTTCGACGCCGCCCGCGGTACGGCCCGTACCTGGCTGTTCGGGGTGGCCAGGAACGTACTCGCCGCGCACTGGCGGCAGGGCGGGAGGGAACAGCCGGGGCCGGGCACGCCCGGCGACCGTGCCGACACCGACCCGTGGCAGGGGGTCGACGAACGGCTGGACGCGGCGGCGGTCGCGCCGTTCCTGCGGCACAGCATCGCCGGACTGCCCCATGTGGAGCGCGAGTTGCTGCTTCTCGTCGCCTGGGAACGGCTCACCCCGACCGAGGCCGCGGCCGTGGTCGGCATTCCCCCGGGCACCGCGAGATCCCGCCTGCACCGCGCCCGCGCCCGGCTGCGCGAGGCACTCGCGGCGACCGGCCCCAGCCCCAGCTCGCTCGACCGGACGGGAGACTTCGCATGACCACGACCGAGTTCGACCTCCTCGACTTCCCCGGCGCGGACGCCCTGACGGCCGCCGGACGGGTGGAGCCGCCGACTGCATCGGCCGTCGCCGCGGCGCGGGCCGCCGTGGCGGAGGCGGTGGCCCGCGACACGGCGGACGCCGTCCCGCTGCCGCCGCGCGGACGGGTCCGGCGAAGGTTCGTCGGAGCGGCCCTGGCCGTCGCGGCGGTCACGGCCACCGTCCTCGTCTACCCGACGGTCTCGGTCGACGGCGGTACCCCGGCCGCGAGCGCCAACGCGGCGGCCTTCCTGAACCGCGTCGCGGCCATGGCGGCGGACGGCGACAAGTCCGCCGCGGACGCCCCGTACTGGAAGGTGCGCGTGCGTACCACCGGCATGGTCAATGGCAGGGGGAGCCAGGTCCAGACGACCTGGTACAGCCGGACGGCCACCTACCTCCCGGGTGTCCCGGGGAAGGAGACGAAGATCTGCCACAACAGCATCTGCAAGTTCCCCGGTGGGATGGTCTGGACGATCGGGAAGACCAGGCTGACCTGGGACGATCTCGACAAACTGCCCACCGATCCGGCGGCCCTGAAGACCCGCCTGCTCGGGGACGCGGGAAGCGGCTCCGGCTCGACCGGTTCCCTCTACAACAGGATCGTGAACCTGATCGCCGGCTCACCGGCGAGCCCCGCGTTGCGCGCGGCGCTGTTCGAGATCCTGGCCGGGATGGACGATGTGCACCTCGTCGGCCCGGTGAAGGACAGTGTGGGACGGCAGGGTACGGCTGTGGAGTGGCAGGGCCCGAAGATGCGCAGCCGCCTGATCGTCGACCCCGGCACCAGCACCGTCCTGGAATTCCGGCAGGCGGGCTTCCCGAAGCCGGACACGCGGTGGGCCACGACCTACCTGTCCGTGGGGCCGGCCCAGAAGCTCGGCTGACCACCACCCGAAGCCGGATCCAGGTACCGCCCGACGGGGCGGTACCTGGCCGGAGTCACCGCTCCGCCGTCCCCAGGAAGATCGGGTTCGTCAGTGCCGCCAGGGCGCCGGGGACGGGGCCGGCCGCCGTCTCGTGGCGGACCTCCGCGCGGACGTACGCCGCGTACGACGGCGTCGTCCGCCACTCCACCGCCCCCGAGCCGGCCACCGGCAGCGGGTCGCTGGTGAGGAGGACGCCCTGGTCGGTGACGAAGCGGACCGTGCAGCGCGGGACGCCGGATGCCTCCAGGCGGACGGTCACCGGGGTGTCGGGGGCGACGGCGAGGCGCTCGCCGATGCCCGCCTGTTCGCCGCGGCCGCCCGTCGCCGTGAAGCCCAGCGTCACGTTCTTCGACTCCGCGATGTAGGAACGGCCCGCGCGCAGGCCGTCCTGGACGGCCTCGCGGGACAGGTCGTCGGCGAGGACGACCGTCTGGGGCGAGCCGACGACGTCCGGGTCCCGGTGCGCGTCGCTGCTGCCCATGCCCGGCAGCCACTGCCGGTTGTCCCGCACCGAGGCGACCAGCGCCGCGTCCCAGGCGGCGAGGGCCACCTCGTCGTCGGGGGTGTAGGGGCCGTTCCACACCTCGACCGCGTCCGCCTCCCCGAAGCCGAACTTCCAGGCGCAGCCGACGCACGTGGCGTGCGGGTGGGCCGGTACGACGAGACCGCCGGCCTTGTGGATCTGGTGGGCGAAGTGACCGAAGCGGTTGTCGCGGGCCCGGTAGCGCCAGTCGACGAAGGTCCCGGGGTCCGTGCCAAGGGCGACGACATGGCCGTTGCGGGTGGTGACCTCCTCGCCGAGCATGATCAGCAGGTCGTCGCCGGCCTGGTCCGCCCAGTGGGCGTGCGACGAGTGCGTGTTGTGCTCGGAGGAGTTGATGAAGTCCAGGCCGGCGGCGCGGGCGAGGGCCGCGATCTCCGCGGGGGTGCGGCGGCCGTCGGAGTACCAGGAGTGGAGGTGGCAGTCGCCCCGGTACCAGTCCCGGCCGCGGCCCTTCGCGCGGGACGGCGGGTAGACCGGGCGGACGGGGGTGCCGGGTTCGCCGTAGGTGAGGGTGATCGTGAGCTCGTACGACAGGCCCTGCGGGGCCACCGTGTACGGGCCGAGGGCGATGTGCCAGGTGCCGGCTCCGACCGGGCCGGGGAGGTAGCCGGGGGTCGCGTCGTCGGCGCGCACGAAGAACTCCGTGCGCGCGCCGCCCGACCAGCCCCGGAAGCCCTTGCCGCCCAGCTCGGTGCCGTGCTGGTCGAAGATGCCGATGTCGAGCGCGTTGCCCGTGGTGCCGGCCGGGACGCTCGGCCTGTCGTAGGTGTAGGAGACCTTGATCTCCCGTACGCCGGTGGGCACTTCGACCGGTACGTACACGAAGTCGGGGGAGCCGGGCGGCAGGGTGCCGCGCACGGTCGTCGTCTCCTGGGTCCCGTCGTCCTTGCCGTCCGCCGCTGCGAAGCTCACGGGTCCCAACGTAAGGGCTGCCGCGGCGCCCGTCACGAACAGTGCGCGTCTGCCGATGCCGTGCGTGTCCTCACACATGCCGCTCACTCTCCCCTTCCGACGTGAACTCCCCCGGAAGGACAGGGAATCCACAGGCGTCCGTATGTCATGTGCATAGCCGTGTGATAGGCGGGGCGTGTGATGCCGACCGGTCGGTATGGACAGATCGAGCCACTCCCGGTACAGATGGGGCATGCGCATAGCCGTCACGATCTTCCTCACCGACGAGACCGTCGCCCCGGTCCGGCTCGCCCGTGAGCTGGAGGCCCGCGGGTTCGCCGGGCTGTACCTGCCCGAGCACACGCACATCCCGGTCGAGCGGACCACCCCGTACCCGGCGGGCGGCGACCTGCCCCGCGAGTACGGCCGTACCCTCGACCCCTTCGTCGCCCTCGGCCAGGCCGCCGCCGTCACCGAGAGCCTCGGCCTCGGCACCGGCATCACCCTGGTCGCCCAGCACGACCCGATCGACCTCGCCAAGCAGATCGCCACCCTCGACCACCTGTCCGGCGGCCGCTTCACCCTCGGCGTCGGCTTCGGCTGGAACGTCGAGGAGGCCGCGGACCACGGGGTGCGGTGGCGCGACCGGCGTGAGCTCGGCCGGGACCGGATGGCGTTGATGCGGGCGCTGTGGGCGGAGGAACCGACCGCCTACGAGGGGGAGTTCGGGAGCGTACGGGCGTCGTCCGCGTATCCCAAGCCGGTCCAGAAGCCGCGTGGGCCGGTCGCCGGTCCCCGCACGCTGGTCGGCGGGGCCGCCGGGCCGAAGCTGTTCGCACACATCGCGGAGTATGCCGACGGGTGGCTGCCGATCGGGGGACGCGGGCTGACCGAGTCGCTGCCGGTGCTGCGGGGCGTGTGGGCGGACGCCGGGCGGGACCCGGCGGCGCTTCAGGTGGTTCCGTACGCCGTGTATCCGACGCCGGGGAAGCTCGCGCATTACGCGGAGCTGGGCATCGAGGAGGTCGTGGTGCAGTTGCCTCCGGCGGGGGAGGCGGAGGTGCTGGGGGTGCTGGACGCGTACGCGGAGTACCTCTGAGGTGGGGCGCGTCCAGTCGTCCACTCGTCTGCCGGGCTGGGGTGGTGGGCGGCTGCGGGTGCGTTGTGGCTGGTCGCGCCGTAACCCCCCCCCCCCGAGGCGCGGCCCGCGGCGGCCCCCAACCAAACCCCGCCGGGCACACCCGCCGCAAACAACCAACCCCCACACCCCCC